>JBJXFD010000162.1:0-11551 GCA_046153985.1 Saprospiraceae bacterium | reverse complement strand
CCGTAGCGGCCGAAGGAGTGGTTGAGCATGGTATAGATGCCATACTTTTCATAGATATATTGTATCCACCGGGCGGGCACCCCGGTGTATTGTCGCACCACATTGACGCCCATGTTCTTCAACATGGACATTTCGGAGTCGAGGGCCGCCCGGATGATGTCGTCGGGCTGCTTCCACAGGCTGTAGGAATAGTTGGTGCCAATGGGGAAATAATCCCAGTTCATTCCGTTGATAAAGAAGTCATTGCCGTTGACGACCAGCTTCATACCATCCTGATTCTTTGCGATGGAAACCTGGTCAGCCTGAGCCATGGCTGAAATTGCGAAACAAAATAGAATCAGTGTTTGTAATGCTTTTTTCATTACCGTTTATTATAAGGTGAATCATTGTATTCAACAAATATTTTTTTTCATTCCCGACGCCCGTCTTTTTTTTCTTTGGGTTTTGCATTCATAAGCAATAGGTCAAATGTAAATCCACAAATCAGGAGGAAAAAAAATCCTACCTCATCAAATATTTCATCAAATGTTTTTTTGACTACTACAAAATCGTATTTTCACCGATCTAATTTATTTATTGCTAACTGATTATGATGTTTAACTACTTTCACAATAGTTGTTGTACACCCAACACGAAGTACATTTTGTGTCTGCTGCTTGCCTTTTTGCCAGGTTTGCCGTGCTGGGCTTTTTCAGGAAAATACCCTGTACATAATTTTATGCCTTCCGACTATAAAGCTGGAATACAGAACATTGACTTTGCCCAAAACCGGGACATGACGCTGTTTGTGGCGAACAACCTCGGCGTACTTTCCTACAATGGAAAAGCTTGGGAGCGACATGCCTTCCAAACGGGAAAAAAACAACGCTCTCTGGCATTTGATGAAAAAACTAGCCGCTTGTATTTTGGTTCGCAGGGAGCGTTCGGGTACTTTAACGATGATTGGACTATGGTATCGCTCGTGGATAAAATACCGCAACCTTCTCCCGATTTCGATGAAGTATGGGATGTTTTTCTTTTCAACTCAAAAGTCTATTTCTGCACCTTTCAGGGCATTTATGTCTATGATGGCCAGTCCATTTTTGTGCTTGCGCACAACGATGGCTTTTACCGAACTTTTCAGGCCAATGGAAAGCTATTTGCCCAAAGCAGACAGGGACAAATTTTTGAAATAAAGGACCAGAAGCTACTCGTCCCCCAATATCTGCGCAATTCGAGCAACGAGACCGTCGCCGGGATTATCTCGCTGGACGGTGGATACCTCCTGATTTATAACTCGGGAAAAATCGAGTTTGTCACTTCATTTGGGGTTGTGGAAAAATACACCGGCCTGAGTAAGGTCTTGCGTGGCAAATACGTCAACCATGTCCTCCAGCTATCGGACAGCCGCTTAGCCATCTCTACCCAGACGGCTGGCTTGTTTTTGTTCGATTTGCAAAAACAAGCCGTCGAAACCATCACGACTCAGGATGGCTTATCGTCCAACGCCTGTTTGCGGGCCTTTCAGGACTACTCTGGGAACCTGTGGGTGGGCATGCAAAACGGGATAGCCCTTATCGACATCAACTCTCCAATGCGTTTCATTAACCAGGAAATCAACATTCAGGGAAGTGGTTACGAAGCATACACAAAGGAGGAAGGCACCTATTACACGACCTCTAACGGCATCTACTTTTTGGCAAAAAACGCTACCCAAAGCGTTTTTCTTGAAGGGACAGAAGGCCCCGCCTACGGCATGCAAAACATTGCCGGAAAATTATATGCCGGGCATCACACCGGGCTTTTCCTGCTGGCAGGCGGGGGGACGGCGAAACGAATAGCTCACACGCATGGGCTATGGCAGGTAAAACAATTGCAGTCAAACCCGGGATTTGCCATTGGCGGCACCTATTCGGGTTTGTATCTTTTCAGGTTTAATGAAAAGCAGGAATTGCAGGGCGTCGGAAAAATCAGCGGCTTTGAGGAGTCAAGTCGTTTTTTTGAAGAAGACCGGGAAGGAAAAATTTGGGTCGGGCAGTTTTACAAAGGCTTGTACCAGCTGTCTTTGTCCCCTGGTTTAACTTCAGCGACTGCCAACAAAATCTCTGTCGGACAGGGCCTTCCGGTGGATGAACAGCTTATTTTGAGCCGAATTGACAACGAACTTTACTTAGGCACCCCGAAAGGTGTTTATAAAGTTGACCAGTTAACCACCCGCATCGTCAAGTCGGAAACCTTTTCCAAAGTTATAGGAGAACAACAGGTCTATTTGCTGGTTCAGGACAACCAAAAAAACGTCCATATTTACACGGAAGACATCGCCGGCTTTTTTAAGCAAATCAATTCCGGCAACTATACCTTCGTGCCGTCCTCCCTGTTTCAGTTGCGCTATTCTTTCAACAACGACCTGCTGAACATTTCGGTGAATACGGGCGATGGCGTATTGTTTAATGCCAACGAAGGCTTTATCCAGTACAGGCCTGAATTGGAAAATCGTTTGACCGCAGAAAAACCGCTGATTATCAGCAAGGTGGTCAATGTGGCGGAAGACAGCATTTTGTATGCACGAAAACCCTTTGAAGTAACCCCGGTAAACCCAGTGCGATTGACCGTTTCTTACCGGGCAAAAGTTTTGCAGTTTGAAGTGGAGGCATTTCAATTCCATGAAGTGAACAACCATCAGTTTCGCTATTATTTGAAAGGCTTTGACGAGGGGTACGGGGAATGGACCCACGCCACGGCCAAGGAATATACCAATCTTAAAGAAGGCGAATACGAGTTCAGTGTGCAGACCAAAAACTACCTGGGGCAAATCATAACCAGCGAGCCCTTTTTTTTGAGGGTAAAGCCGCCGTTTCACCGGAGCCTGTTGGCGCGGATTTTATATGTAGCGCTCGGAGTCTTTTCGCTGTTGCTGGTCTCCAGACTGCAAAAGCACCGTTACAGCCTGAAGGCACGTGCAGTGGAAGACACAAAACAAAGGGAGCTCCTGGAAAAACAACAGGAATTGGTAGCCGTAGAACGGCAAAAAGAGCACGAGGTACGCCAAATTGAGGAAGACAAAATTAAAAGCGAATTGCGGCACCTCAACAACCTGCTGGCTGCTTCTACCATGAATCTGGTGGTGAAAAACGAGTTTATGGAAACCATCAAAGAAGAACTGAATGAGGTGAAGCGAAAAGGAAAAAGCATAGATACGAAGCTATCCCTGGAGAAAATTGTAAAGGAAATAGAAACCACCCTCAGGCTTCAGGAAGACTGGAAACAGTTTGAATATCATTTTGACCAGGTTCACGGCGACTTTCTGAACCGTTTGAGGGAAGATTTTCACGACCTCACCCCCAATGAGCAAAAACTTTGCGCGCTGTTGCGACTGAATCTGAGTACCAAAGAAATCTCAAACTTGATGAGCATCTCTCTGCGTGGGGTAGAAATCGCACGTTATCGGCTGCGAAAAAAATTGGGACTGGATCTGGGGCAAAATTTGTCGAAATTTATTTTGGAATATTAGGAAACCCCAGAGCAGATGCAGCTGAAGCAGGTATTCGATTATTAAACTACAACTATAAAAGAAATAAAATGCTTGTACATTACATAAGATACATTGCAATAGCTCTGTTTTGTTATTCTTGCCAAAGCGATAAAGAAAGTATTTTAATGAAAAATGTATGGGAATGTCAAAATTATTCAAGTGTAAAAAGCTTAGATAAGCCAAAATTTTTAGAAGAAATTAAAAACGAGAGAAAGTATTGGGTTTTCAAATCAAACCATACCGGCCACATTTACAACAGAGAAATTAACGATGAACTGGTAATAAAAAAATGGCGAGTGTACAGTAAAAATGAAACCTACTTATTAGAGGCTATATTCAGACAGAAATATTATTGGACTAACACAAATCCGGATGATTCCATTTTTATTAAAACCTATTTTATTGAAATACTTACAAATAACACCTTGGAGTTAAAAAATATTAACGGTGTGGAATCCTATACATTTACACCAACTAAAATGGCAACAAAATACATTGATACTACGGATTACAAACGATTAAATAAAGAGCGTGAAGAGCGAGTCCTTAATTACAAGTTTAAAAAAATTAATAATATATATGACGTTGCCAATGATTCTGCTCAAATCTGGGGGAACGGCGAAGATGGCTTTGATTTAACATTTGAACATTCAAAGCTAATCTTATGGTTTGGTTTTTTAGGCCAGTGTATTTATGAATTTCCTGTTAAGATTGAAAATGATAAGTCATTAATTGTCTATTGGGATACAGATGGAGATTGTGTTTTCGAGAGTGGCTTGGAAAATAAATTTGGTTTAGCGAAACGCCCTCGAACAGGGGACAAATTCATGAGTTTAAAATTGGCTAATGATTCAACACTAAAAGTTAAGTACTTTTTTCCGGAATGGGTCAGTAAGTTTAATCAACATCAGTTGAAATATGGCATCAAACGCTTTGAAACCTACAGCGGCCCTACGGAGTACTTATTTCCTGAATTTTTTAAATTCGAAAAAGAGGAATCAAAATTTTTTATTGAATAATTACTCTTTTGGCCAGCATCATTATCAATCCAGTCCATCCTCCTCCAGCACCAATTCCGCATCTTTTTCCCAAATCTCCATCTCACAAGGCTTGCAATTGAACTTCAGCTTATACTCCACTTCCCCGTGTTTCAGCGTAAGCGGCTCGGCAACTTTTTCTCCCATGGTGGCGCGCTGGTAGCGGGGGCATTTGCCCAATTCGTATTTGACGCAATATTTGGTCACCCTCACGCGCGATTTGCCGGGGTCCCATTGCAACTCAAAGGCTTTTTCAATATCGGTGACGCCGTGGCGTTTGTAAAATGCCCGAGCCAATTTATTGGAGACGTTGTAGGTAAAATCGAGCGATTGCACCGGGTAAGGGTGGTCGGTTTTGACGATTTGGTGCCCTTCGCGCTGGTAATCCCGGATGCGGATCTCCGCCAGGTGTTCCAATGCGGTTCTGCGGATTTCGTTTACTTTTGAATTGGGCAAAAACCAGTTTTGCGAAAAATCTACCTCAATTTCCTCCGCAATAAAAGGCGTATTGCCGGTTTTGGCGAGATTCTTTTTGGTGTTTTCGATCAGCCCTTCGGCGTTTTTGGCGAGTTCTTTGGGCGCTTCGAGGTTTGCAGTGTACGCATGGCCGTCTTCGTCCACGACCTGCAGACAGAAGCCAGTTTCCATTTCGCTGAGGCGCATGTTCACGCCGATTTTTCGCACGGCGCTGTTTTCGTTTTCGATCATCCGGATGAACTCGGCGTCGAGGTTGCGGTAGATTTCCGTACCGACTGGCAAAGGTTTCAGCTCGTTCGGCACCACCAGGTCGTTGACAATGATGTTGACCTGTACGCCGTCGGCGATGCCTTGCTCGTTGATGAAATACAGGCCGTCGCCGTTGTTGAGCAGCTCGTGGTTTTCGATCCGGTAGCCGTTGCCTTTTTGCTCCAGCAATTTGCCGATGTACTGCCCTTTTGACTTGGGACTTTCCCAGGAGCCGATTTTTTCGCGGCGGTGGTTGACAAAATAATCGGTGTAACCCCGGTTGAAGCTGCGATCCAGTTCCGGTTCAAAATTATAGAAAGTTCTCCCCGAGGAGGCCTTTTGATATTGATCAGCATGTGCTTCTAAGAAAGCATCCAATTTTTTGCGCAGGTAAGAAGTGTTGTTTTTGACGTAAACAATGTCTTTTAACCGGCCTTCAATTTTGAAGGAAGAAATCCCCGCTTTGATCATATTGGGCAGCTCGTCGCTCAGGTCTAAGTCCTTGATGGACAAAAGGTGGCTGCTTTCGATGAGGGTATTGCCTTTGCCGTCAATCAACTGATAAGGCAAGCGGCAGTTCTGAGCGCAGGAGCCGCGGTTGGCTGAGCGTTCGCCGTTGGCAATGCTCATGTAGCAATTGCCGCTGAAAGAGACGCAGAGCGCGCCGGTGACGAAAAACTCCAGTTCTGCGTCGCTGGCTTCGTGGATTTCGCGAACCTGGTCTAAGTTCAACTCCCGGGCCAAAACCACCCGTTTGATTCCGGCGTCGGCTAAAAATTTCACATGGCCTGCATCCCGGTTATTGGCCTGTGTGCTGGCGTGGATGGCAATGGGCGGGAGGTCCATTTCCAATATCGCCATGTCCTGGACGATGATGGCGTCCACCCCAATGTTGTACAACTCCCAGATGAGTTGCCGGCAGGATTCCAGTTCGTTGTCGTACAAAATGGTGTTGATGGTCACCAGCACCTTCGCTTTGAACAAATGGGCGTACCGGACCATTTCTGCGATATCCTCCACCGAGTTCGTAGCATTGGTGCGGGCGCCAAACAACGGCGCGCCAATGTACACGGCATCTGCGCCTGCATTGACGGCGGCCATGCCCTGATACAGGTTTTTGGCCGGAGCCAGGATCTCAATTTTTTTTCTCATTCCGTGCATTGCCGGGTAATATATGTTTGGATGCAATTGCGCTTTTTTTTCTGCCAGTTAGAAAAGCAGGGCGCAAAATTACAAAATTTGTCCGTTAGCGCATGTTTAGGTTTCTATGACGTAGCGAGGCAGGGAAATTTAAACAAGCGCTTACCGTTGGTCAAGTTATTCTCAACCTGTACCTTTGATTAGAAAGAACGCACACAAATGGAAGATGTTTTCAAGCAATGTTTATGGAAAAATTTTGGCGCCACAATTGACATGCTCAGTAGCGCCATTGCCCTCTGCCCTGATGAGCTGTGGGAAACGGATCGAAAATTCTTTTACTTAACCTATCATACGACCATTTTTCTGGATTATTACCTGGCCCATCCGGTGAAGGATTTTCATCCGGCACTACCCTATTCTCTTGTGAATCCTGATAATTTACCCCCTGAAGCTGTGGATGATGTGATTCCTGACCGCTTTTACAGCCGACAGGAAATGCTTGTCTGGCTAACTTCCATCCGGGAAAAATGCAAGTTACTCATCACCCTTTCAACAACGGATCAATTATCGGAAAGGTGGATCAATGATGAAGAAATAGACATGCATGGCCTGTGTCCGTCTATTGTTGAAAACTATACGGTACTGGAAATTCTTTTTTATAATTTCAGGCATGTACAGCACCATGTCGCTCAATTGAATTTCATCCTGAGGCAAAAAATAAATAATGCACCTGATTGGGTGTCGCAGGTAGATTAATCTCAATTTAAATATAAAAAATACCTAGAACAACAAGGATTCAAAGTCAAATTGATTGGTGACTTGAAATAGTTCTTGTGCAAAAACGAATCCATGGAAGATATACCGGCTTCAATGCTGAAAGACTCTAAAAAAGTAGCCATTGTAACCGGCGCCGGGCAAGGCATCGGTTTTGAAATTTGCAAATACCTGGCGCTGGACGGCGCCATCGTTTTTCTGAACGACATAGACCCGGCATTGACCTTTCAGGCCGTAGCAGCCATCCAGCAAGAAACGGCCGGGACTTGCCTTCCTTTGGCGGGCGATTGCACTGATGTGCATTTCATTCAAACGATGGTGGAAACTGCCGTTACGCAATTCGGGCGATTGGATATTGTAATTGCGAACGCAGGGATCACGTTGTACGGCGATTTTTTCACCTACACGCCCGAAGCATTTTTTAAAGTCATGCAAGTCAATCTTGGGGGTACGTTCTTTTTGGCGCAGGCCGCAGCAAACGTAATGAAAACGCAGTCCTGGGGCGGTACGCTTCTGTTTATGTCCTCCGTAACAGGGCATCAGGCGCATAAAAACTTAGCCGCTTATGGCATGAGCAAAGCTGCTTTGGAAATGTTGGCCAAAAACTTGGTACTTGAAATTTCTCCGTATAACATCAATGTCAATACCATTGCCCCAGGTGCAACCCAGACGGAAAGAACAATGGATGACCCAGGCTATAAGGATACCTGGTCGAAACTCACCCCGATGGGGCGGCCGGCTCAAGTGTCTGACATTGCGCATACGGCGTTGTTTTTGGTATCCGATCGGGCAAAACACATCACCGGGCAAAGTATCGTGGTGGATGGCGGGTGGACTTGCATCAGTCCAAATCCGTAAGCCCCCAAAAGGCCCAAAAAACTGCTCCAAAATGAACAAAATGCAATAAAAATCACGTTCATCAAATTTGCACGTAAACCATAGAGGTATGAACACGAAACTGACGTTAAGCCTGAATAAAGACATCATTGAACGGGCAAAAGCTTATGCGAAAGCGCGCAACATAAGTTTAGCTTTTCTTATTGAAAATTATTTGCAAAAAATAACGACTGAGTATCCTGATAATAGTCAATCTAAAGGCAGTATCGTTGAAGCATTAAGTGGGATCATTCACCTTGATGCTGAAGAAAATCATAAAAATGAGTTCACCAATTATTTGACTGAAAAACACAAGTAAATTGGATAAAGTATTTGTTGATACGAATTCGCCACCCCGTCCTTTAATTTCTTACCCAAAGTCAATGAAAAGCGCCTCCCCTTCCCGCAACTTTGCTCCGGAATTTATTAAAACGCAACAACATGACATCGAAAATGAAAGCTGCCGTTTGCACGCAATACGGCGCTCCGGAGGTAATCCAAATCACAGAATTGGCCAAACCTGCGCCGAAGGACAACGAAATACTCGTAAAAATTCACGCGACGGCAGTTAACTCTGCGGATTGCCGTTTGCGAAAAGCAGATCCCTTTGCGATACGCTTTTTCTTCGGCTTGTTTAAACCGAAAAACCCTGTTTTGGGAGGCGTATTGTCGGGAATCATCGAAGCTGTTGGCAAAAACGTGACGCAATTTCAGGTGGGCGATGCAGTTTTTGGCTCCACCCAAATGCGGCTAAGCACCCATGCCGAGTACATTTGTTTGCCTGAAACGGGCGCTTTGGCCATCAAACCTGAAAACATAAGCCACGAAGAAGCCGCTGCGCTGCCTTTTGGCGGCATGACTGCCTTGCATTATCTCCGGAAAGCCAATGTTCAGCCCGGACAAAAAGTGTTGATTTATGGGGCTTCGGGGGCGGTGGGTACAGCGGCTGTACAAATTGCCAACTATTTTGGCGCTGAAGTGACGGGCGTTTGCAGCACTTCAAATTTAGAATTGGTGAAATCCCTTGGCGCAGCGAACGTGGTTGATTACACCAAAACCGATTTTACAAAAACCGGTGAAACTTACGATGTGGTGTATGAAACGGTGGACAAAGCTTCGTTTTCGTCGTGCATCCGCGTTTTAAAGCAAGAAGGAAAGCTGATTTTAGGGGCGGCCCTGCTCGGCGGCATGCTCCGGGGCGCCTGGAGGTCCCTGACCAGTAAACAAAAAGTAATCACAGGCGTAGCTTCTGAAACGACGGAGGCCGCTAATTTCCTGCAAAAGCTGGCCGCAGAAGGCAAGTTGAAGGCTGTCATTGACAAACAGTATCCGTTGGAACAAATGGTTGCAGCACACGCGTATGCGGACAAAGGGCATAAAAAGGGGAATGTGGTTATTCAACTGGTTTGAAGGGGGGGTACCCTATTTCACACGCTCCAACACAAAATCAAAGTCCACCGTTATTTCATCTCCCACTTTTATAGTTCCAAGCAGCATAACAGGTGGCTCCATTTTAAAGTCGGTCATTTTTAATTTTTTGGAAAAGGACAACTGCAAGTCGCCATTGGGCAGTTTTTTTCCGGTTGCTGAAAGCGGTGTGGACTGGGTGTTTCCCGCCATGGTCAATTTACCCGGCGCTTCGAGGGTAACCATATTTGAAGCATTTACTTTTATGACGGCATTGCTGAGGGTATAGGTAATATAAGGATTCTTGTCAGCATTGAAGGTCTCATAGGTTTTGTTGTCCATTTTTTTTCCCTCTGTGCTTTTGATGCCTTTCACAGCAATTTTAATCACAACGTCTTTTACTGCAACAAGTGCATCATCTTTTGTTTCAACTGCTTATTTTATAATCCAATTCACTCCCATTTTTTCCCATTTCACTACATTCCATGAGGTGAGCGCCTCCCTCCCACCCTACTTTTGGTCCGATTCTTAAACAATCAATCAAAAGTGACCATGAAACGCTATCTTTTTCCCATCAGCATCACCGCAATCCTGGTTTTTCAATCGGTTGCAGGAGTTGCCCAGTTTGATCAACTCAAAAAGTCGGTCAACAAAGCCAACACGACCTTGTCTAAAACAGCAGAAGCCGCCAAGGCAACAAAACCTGCAACAACAGCCACTCCAAAACAAGCAACTGCCAGCAACGAACTGCCCGCCGAAACCGGCCAGCATTATTACGTCAGACCGGACGGCAGAGGCAAAGACGCAACCAAGGAATCGCCTGCAAAAGACATCGCGGCTATTGCCATGCAACTCAAAGCTGGAGACGTCGTACACGTCGCTGCGGGCGTATACACCAGTAAAGCCGACCAAAGCTCCGATGTGTTCATTGTGCCGATCTCCATCATCGGCGGATACAGTCCTGATTTTAGTCAGCGCGATCCGTGGGGCCAATACAAAACAGTATTCAGCGGCACGAACGACATCAGTAAAGGGCTGACCACCGAACGGATCGGCATTTTGACGGATAAAGGCTACAAGGACTGGACCGGAACCATCGTAATTGATGGGATCATCGTGGACAACGGCGCCAGGAATTATTACGCCGATGCCACAACTGAAGAATTTATCAGAAGAAAAGCAAGCCCCGAAAAAGGCATGAACCCCACGCCCAATACGCCAGGGATCAAAATCAGAACGGGAAGCGGCACTAAAGTGGTTGTCAAAAATTGCGTCATCACCAACACCGCGCCTACTCAGGGCGCCTTAGACGTGCAGGTTGGTAAAGACGGCGCGGCCCTGATTGAAAATAACCTCATCGTTAACAACACCGGGGAAGGCATTATGTGCAAAAGCAACCACCACGGCGCCACGGGCCATCCTTCCTACACCCTTAAAAACAATACCATCCTGTTTTCCTGGAAGCACGACGCCATCGCCAGTTTTGGGGGCAACAGCATTATGTTTGACAACTCCCTGACTTTGGTTGCCGAAAACAACGTCTTCGGGTTCAGTGATTTTGGCGGGGTAAATAATGTAAAACAGTGCAAAACCGTCACCCTGAAAAACAACCTTTTTGTTGGCCACAAAAAATATGACTATCAGGAATTTGGCACGGGTTTAAAATTGGATGAATTAGAAGATTACGCCAATTACGTCACCCGTGAATCGGGCAATAATTATTCGCAGGAAATTAAATTAGAGATCCATAAACCATGGGCCGAGAAATATTTTGGTCGGAAGGAAATCTCCCGCGCCGAGGTAGATGCCGCTGCAAAAGTCTCCAACAGCGGCGCCAATCAACTAAGATCCATGTTTGGGCTACCGCTTCAGGCCGGCACGGTCGGTAAAGACGCAGAGATTTGGCTGCACCGGATGCAATTGGAGGATGCAGTGAAACTTGGGTTGAGGCCCTATGGCAACGGCAGCGGTTGCACTAAACCTTGAAATAGCGACCTGAATGACCCTGCAAGGGTCAAATGTGAATAGCCCCCGATGCAATCGGGGAAAAAGTGGAAGTGGTGAGGTAGAACCAACCCCG
>JBJXFD010000161.1:0-4903 GCA_046153985.1 Saprospiraceae bacterium | reverse complement strand
ACAAAGCGCCGGTTTGCTGTTGCTGGCCGTTTTCCTGACCTGGGGGATCGTCCAAATCCCGGTAGAACTGCACTGGGCCATCCTGTTTTTGATGAGCGGGGCAGCGAATTTACTTGCCGCGTTGTTGATTGGCATGATTCCGATGCGTGGTTTATGGCGTAAATTTTATCTTTAGGACGATTTTTATTTTCTACCACATAGTTTTTTTTTTCACCACATAGGGCACATAGAATTTTTCACATAGAGCACATAGAAGAGCTTATACTTGCATGATAGTCTGGTTTCTATGTGAACGATGTGAAACCACCTATGTGAACTATGTGGTAAAAAAAAACTATGCGGTAAAAATCACCACACCACCACCATGACGACTGAAGATTTCAAGCAGCTATCCGACACCAGTCCCAAAGAGCCGGGCATTTACCGGTGTATGAGTCCGGAAGGCGTCATTTTATACGTGGGCAAGGCCAAAAACCTGCGCAACCGCCTGTCGTCGTATTTTGGCGAACGGCAGGACCGGGCCCAAAAAACCCGCGTGATGGTGAAGCACGCCGGGCACATCGAATTTATGGTGGTGGAATCGGAAACAGACGCGCTGCTGCTCGAAAGCACGCTCGTCAAAGAGCACCAGCCGCGCTACAACGTGATGCTGAAAGACGGCAAAACCTACTCTTACATTTGCATCAAAAACGAGCGTTTCCCTCGGGTGCTGATCACGCGGTATGTCGTCCGCGACGGCTCCACTTATTTTGGGCCTTACACCTCCAAGCTCCGGGTGCGCGTCATCCTCGACCTCCTCAAGCAACTGTTCCCGCTGCGCACCTGCACGTTTAACCTCCAGGAAGACGCCATCCGCGCCGGGAAATTCAAAATCTGTCTGGAATACCACATCAAAAACTGCCAGGGCCCCTGCGAAGGCTTTGAAGACGAAGCCAGCTACAACCGCAAAATCGAACAGATCAAAAATATCCTGAAAGGCAATTTCAGCGCGGTGGTGAACCATTTCAAATCCGAAATGCAGCAGCATGCCCAAGATTTGGAGTTTGAAAAAGCCCAGCAGATCAAAGACAAGCTGACCGCTTTTGAAGACTACCAGGGCAAATCTACGGTCGTCAGCAACACCATCCGAGATGTGGATGTTTTCTCCATCGCGTCGGATGAAAAAGACGCTTACGTCAACTACCTGCGCGTGGTAAATGGCGCCATCATCCACACCCATACTCAGGAATTGGTGAAAAACCTTGACGAAGACGAAACCGATCTTTTAGCTTATGCGGTTCCGATTATCCGCGAGCGGTTCAGCAGCCTGGCGCCGGAAATCATCACGCCGTTCAGCATTCCGGTGGCGGAAAAAGATATTGTGGTGACCGTTCCCAAAATTGGCGACAAAAAGCGCCTGCTGGAATTGTCGGAAAAAAACGTGCAATACCACTTGCTGCAAAAACGCAAGGAAGCCGCCTCGCGTACGGAGCGCCAAACGCCCGCCGAGCGCATCCTCCGCACCCTGCAGGAAGACCTGCACATGGAGATGCTACCCATGCACATCGAGTGTTTCGACAACTCCAATATCCACGGCACGCACCCCGTCTCCTCGTGTGTGGTGTTCAAAAACGCAAAACCTTCCAAAAAGGATTACCGCCATTTTAATGTAAAAACCGTGGTCGGCCCCGACGATTTTGCCAGCATGGAGGAAGTGGTCTTTCGCCGCTACCGCCGCCTGCTCGATGAAGAGCAGACGCTGCCGCAATTAGTGATCATTGACGGCGGCAAAGGCCAGCTCAGCGCCGCCATGAAAAGCATCGAAGCCCTGGGGTTGGTGGGAAAAATGACCGTGGTGGGCATCGCCAAAAAATTGGAAGAATTGTTTTTCCCCGGCGATTCGGTGCCGCTGCACATCAACAAAAAATCGGAGTCGCTCAAACTCATCCAGCAGGCGCGCAACGAGGCGCACCGCTTCGCCATCACGTTCCATCGCGATCAGCGTTCCCGCAATTTTACGAGTACGGAATTGACCAATATTGCCGGCGTCGGTGAAAAAACGGCGCAAAAACTGCTTTCCCATTTTGGCTCGGCCAAAAAAATCCGGGCGGCAACCACGGCAGCCATTGCAGAGGTGGCGGGCTTGTCGGTGGCGAAAAAAATCAGGGCGTATTTTGGAGAGGACGAAACGCCTGATGCTCCAACAGGTACAAATACGGTGGAAACCCCGTAAAAACCACCTGGATTACCCCGTTAATTGCCTGCCAATCCCTCCCCTGTTTTTACGCCCCGTATGATTATGCGCCTGGCCGTAAGAATACCCGTTTTTCAAAAACCCGTATTTCTGCGCTTATTTGAAAGCGTCGGTATGCTGAGATTTGCAGTGGGAAGGAATGGTAGAAGTAGTAGAAAAGGCAAAAGGCAAAAGGCAAGAAGCAAAAGGCAAAACTTGATTGGAACTAAATTGCCCTTTGTCCTTTGCATTTTGCCTTTTGAAACCGCCTCCATTTCCTGAAGCTGCTTCCGAAACATTTATTCCGAAGCAATGGCAGAGGCTTCCCACCGCCTCTTAATCTTGTCTGTGTAGCATTCCGGGGTTTTAACAAATGAACAATGGTTTAACCAGTTCAACGAATTCAACAATTTCACCAACCCTGCGTCTGCATCTTGCCTGAAAAAAATTCCCACAACGCTTGGCTATCAAGTGCCTTGAACTGGTTTGAACACCCTGAATCAGTTTTCAGGCGCCATTTCATTCATTAATCTTTAAATTTTTAGTACAATGAGCACCAATGCAAATTGCTGGGTTTCCTTTTGGGAAGACAATGATTACAAAGGCAACACCAGAACTTTTAGCGGCGCACAATCCATTTACGACCTTGCGGAATACGACTACACCAATTCCAGCCAGGAGATGGACGACAGCATCAACAGCTTAAAAACGGGCTCTTCCACCTGGATTTGCCTGTTTACGCAGCACAATTTTGAAGGGAGTATCCTGAAAGTGGGCCCCAATGAGACGATTCCGGATCTGAACGAATACAAAACACCGACCGGTGGCGATTTCAAAAACTCGATTGTCAGTTTTGTGATGTACGACAGCCAGCCCAATTTCTGGTCTACAAACGTGGACACCAATGCAGGAAGTTGCTGGTTGAAATTGTACGACGGCACGCGCTACACCGGCGAGCGATTTACGCTTTACGGCGCAGGTGATGTTGTGAATGCACTTTGTATTGAAGGATACGGCCAGTTTAATCCGGTTAGCAGCTTGTACAGCTATCCCCGATCCCTGACGACCGGGCCAGGCACCTGGGCTGAACTGTACGACGACGGCGATTACAAAAATATGGTGGCTCAGTTTGGTCCGAACAGCTTAGTTTCAGATCTTTCCAACTACGGCTCTACCTCCATTATGAGTCTGAAAGTATTTGCACAGGCGCCAGATAGTTTTAATCAAAGCGATCAAACCCCGAACGAAGTCACCACCATCCAAAAATACCAGACGGCATCGAGCGTCGAAAGCTTATTGGCTGGTGCGCTGGGTTGCATCCCCGAAGTAGGCAGCCTGATTTCGGGCGTGCTGGATTGCTTCTGGCCAACGGGGCCCGGCACGCAGGAAATCTGGAACGACATGGTCAGCTACATGAACGACCTGATTGAAGACCTGATTGATCAGAACAACCTGGAGTTTCTCAACAATACGCTGGCAGGTTACTATACGTCTATAAACGACTACAACAACTTGGTGCCCGGGCAGGACAAAGTCACCAAGCTGATCAGCATCATTGACGACCTGGAAGACGATTCTGCGTATTTCCTGAACCTCAACAACCCGGAAGAAAACCTGACCTATCTGATTCCTTTCGGCAGCATCATCATCGTCATGATGGCAGAATACGCCTACAATTACACAGCCATTAGTGGCGGGCAGACGGATCCCAATGCCGCCTACGCTAATTCCCGGTTGAACGACTGGATCAGCAAGCTCTCCACAGCGGCAACTCAGGCGAAAGAGACTGCACTTGCCTGGAGGCTTGAACAAATCACCATCCGCCAAAGCGGCAGTGTTTTCACCGATTATTACTTAGAGGATGCGGTCACCGGATTTTCTCAAAAATATTCTGAACAATCTGCTGCTGAGGCAGAAAAAACAAGGTTGACCGACTACATCAACGCACAGTACAACGCCCAATTGGATGCATACATCAGCCCGGCCAATCTCTGGGATTATCTTAAAACGACGAACACGCAACCTGCATCGGCAACCAATACCGATACTGCCTTCCCAACGGTTAGTTTCCTGACGTTGCCAACGGAACAAACCGTTTCCTTTGCGCTCGACAGCTATCCTTCTGCCTGGGGAACCCCAACCCAAACCGACCTGAGCAGCAGTGCAAGGATCACCGGCGTGACGCTGTATAGTTCAGATGCCAATAAAACGGGCTATGTGAAGGGCATACAAATTTCGTACAGCGACAAATCTTCGCCTGTGCTTTACGGCAGAACCGGAAGTTCTTCTGTGGCAGTCACCTTCGACAGCGACGAATCCATCGTAGCCATCTATGGAGGCAGCGGGTCATTCATAGACCAGCTTTTTATCCGGACAAACAAAGGACGGGATTTCGGCGTTGGCGGTACCGGCGGTTTCCCATTTTCGGGGGCGTGCCCGCAAGGCGTAGCTGCCGTAATTACCCAGGTAGAGACGTACAGTCAAGACTATGTTAATCAATTGAAGTTTACGTACCAGTACAATGCCTGGAAGTAGGTTTGGTTGAATTGGATTGTTAAGCAAGGGGCAAGTTGGCAAACACGTGCCAATTTGCCCCTTTGCCTCTTGCTCCCCCGCTGTGCGCAGAGATGATCAGTTCTACATTTTTGCCACTTATTGGCATTTTTTGAAAAAGGATTGATGAGAGATGAT
>JBJXFD010000150.1:0-6106 GCA_046153985.1 Saprospiraceae bacterium | reverse complement strand
TTCAAACCTTTCGGCATCAAAACCTTCAAGTTGGAACAGAATTATCGTTCCACCGAACACATCGTACAAATAGCCAACGCGGTCATCATGAACAACCGCCGCCAGATTCAGAAAAAGATTTGGTCGGATAAAGGCGAAGGGCACAAAGTGAAGGTCATCAAAGCGATGTCGGACAACGAAGAAGGCAAACGCGTGACGGATACGATATTGGAACACAAAAACCGGTACCACCTTTCCAACCGCGAAATTGCCATTCTTTACCGCACCAACTCGCAATCCCGGATTTTTGAAGAAAACCTCCGTCGCTACAACGTGGCCTACCGCGTATTCGGAGGCCTTTCGTTTTACCAGCGCAAAGAAGTCAAAGACCTGATCGCCTACCTGCGCTTGGTGGTCAACCAACGCGATGAAGAAGCCCTGCGCCGGGTACTGAACTACCCCAAACGCGGCGTTGGCGACAGCACCATCGAAAAACTGAGCGCACAGGCCGGGAGTGCAGGCAAAACCATGTGGGAATGCCTGCCTGCTTTGGATGCAGGGGCAAAAGCCAAAAAAGCCATTGCCGATTTTGTGGTCATGATCAATGGGGCTGCCAGCCGGGTGCAAACTGATAATGCTTACGAAATTGCGCTCCAGGTTGCGCGCGGCTCCGGGCTGATTGATGTGCTCAAAAGCGACACGACCGTGGAAGGGATGGGCCGCTTAGAAAACGTCAATGCCCTGCTCGACGGCATCAAGTCGTTTGTGGAGGAAGACACCATTTCCGTGCTCGACGCGGAAGGCAACTCTGATCGCACCCTGACGGCTTACCTTCAGAATATTGCCCTGCTGACCGACCAGGACGACAATAAAGCAGAAGGCGGCGACTTTGTGACGCTGATGTCGGTACACGCCGCTAAAGGGCTGGAGTTCAAATCCGTTTTTGTGGTCGGGCTGGAGGAAAAACTGTTCCCGTCTTTTATGGCCAGCGACTCTCCGGAAGCGTTGGACGAAGAGCGGCGCCTGTTTTACGTAGCGGTGACGCGGGCTGAACAATTGCTTACCCTCTCGTATGCAAACAGCCGGTATCGCTTTGGCCAAATGCGCTTCAACGAACCGAGCCGCTTTTTGGAAGAAGTGCCCCGGCAGCATGCAGAAAGCACGGCCCATTTTCGGGGCAGTCAGGGGACTGCAGAAGATAACGCAGTGGAAATGACTTCCGGCGCTAAAGTCAGCGGCAATTTTATACGCAGAAGCACGACCGTTTCCAGGCTTTCAACGGCGGATGCGGCTAATTTTAAAGCCAGTCCGAGCGACACCATTCAAAAAGGCATGCGCGTGCTGCACCTCAAATTTGGAGAAGGCGAGGTGCTGGACATAGAGGGCGGAAAAGACAACCGGATTGCCACCATTTTTTTCAAAGCGGCAGAAGACGACCCGAAAAAGCGGATCATGCTCAAGTTTGCAAAGTTGCAAATTGTGACTTAAAACAAGGTTTCCTTCCAATACAACAGCAGCTTCGTCGAAAAGGTGATGAAAGTCATAGGAAATGCGGGTTTCTGGCTCTAAATTCGCACCCGATCTTGACCTCGGGAATATTCAATGTGACTCAAACATCACCATGACAGTTACCAGCAATTTGGTTAAAAATGGCATCAGGCTCCTGCAGCACTTCGATCGCCAACGTATTTCTCCTGCAATCCAGCAACGCAGCACGCTTCAGTACCTCCTTCGACGTGCGGAATCTACTGCTTTCGGGCAGCACTACCGCTTCCCCGATTTGTTGCGATCCCCTGATTATTCCGACGCTTTCCGGAAGACCGTAGGCTTGCACGACTACGACACCATGTTCAACGAGTGGTGGCATCGTTGTTTAGCCGGAGAAGCAGACGTAACCTGGAAAGGGCATGTACGCCATTTTGCACTCAGTTCGGGCACTTCGGGCGCCCCGAGCAAATACATTCCCGTCACGCAGGACATGCGGCGTTGTTTGAAAACCGGCGCCCTGCGCATGTTTGCCTGCATGCCCAAATACGACTTGCCTGCTGATTTTTACACCAAAGAATGGTTGATGATCGGCAGTACATCCACCCTGCAGGACCTCGGCCACTGTTACGCCGGCGATTTGAGCGGCATCAACGCCAGCGAGCCGCCGGTGTGGATTCGCCGTTTTTACCGCCCCGGAACCCAAATTGCAAGAATACCCAACTGGGATGAGCGCACGGAAGTGATCGCCCAGAATGCTTATAAGTGGGACATCAGCCTCATCGCCGGCACGCCATCCTGGATGCAACTGACCGTGGAGCACATCCTCGATCACTATGGGTTGGACAGCCTGCATCAATTATGGAAAAACCTGTCGGTGGTGGTCACCGGTGGTACGTCCTTTGAGCCTTACCGGAAAAGCTTTGAGCGCCTGCTCGACCGGCCGCTGATCCACCAGGAGACCTACATGGCTTCCGAGGGCTTCATTGCGTTTCAGGATCGTCCCGACGGCAACATGCGGCTGCTGCTGAACAACGGCATCTTTTTCGAGTTTGTGCCTTTTGATGACGCGCATTTTGATGAATCCGCGGCGATTCGTCCCAATGTCGAACCGCTGACCATCGAAGAGATTCAGGAAGGAAAAGATTACGCCTTGCTGTTGAGCACCTGCTCCGGCGCCTGGCGCTACCTGATCGGCGACGTGGTGCGGTTTACGGATAAAGAACGGGCGGAGATCATCGTGACCGGCCGCACCAAACACTTCCTCAGCATTTGTGGCGAACACCTTTCGGTGGACAACATGACGCATGCGGTATTAAAGGTGGAAGACAAACTGAATGTCGGCATTCCTGAATTTACGGTATCGGGCGTTCAGGCAGGGTCGCACCATGCGCACCGCTGGTACATTGGCACCAATGACCCGATTGTTGACAAAGAACTGGTCGGGCGCCTGTTGGACGAAGAGCTGTGCCTGCTCAATGATGATTACCGTGTGGAGCGCTCGGCTATGTTGCAAAGGCCTCAGGTTGAGATCGTGCCATTGAACTACTTCTACGACTGGCAGCGTCAATCGGGCAAGGCAAACGGTCAGAGTAAGATTGCGCGAGTTTTGAAAGGCCAGCAGTTTGAAGCCTGGGAAAATTTTGTTTGCCAGAAAAGACAGACTACGTGAATGATTTGTTGTGGCGGGGGGTAGTGCTGGGCCTGAGTTTGAGTTTTCTCGTAGGGCCAATGATGGTGGTATTTATTCAGGTGGGCGTGGAACGCGGATTCCGGGCTGCCACGATGACGGCTTTTGGTTCCTGGACCAGCGATGTCATTTACATCTTCCTCGTCTATTTTGGTATTTCCTATATTTTCAGCATCACTAAAGCAGAAGGGTTTCGGTTTTGGAGCAGCTTATTCGGCGGGCTCATTTTAGTGGTCATCGGCCTGGCAATCCTATTACGCCGCCCGGTCGCTACCCGTAGCCCTGCGATTCCGCGCGCCGCAAATGTTGCCGGCAATTCTTCCAAATCCTACTTCCGGCTTTGGCTCATGGGCTTTGCCATCAACACAATCAACCCCTTTCCGGCTTTTTTCTGGCTGGGGGTGATGAGTTCTGCGGGCCGCAGCCTCAGCGCCGGCGAAACGACAGTGCTTTTCGGCAGCATCGTAGGAACCGTCGTTTTTTTTGACCTGATCAAGGTGCTGCTTGCCAAACGCCTGCAAGGCTGGGTGCGCACGTCCTATATCGGCTACATGCGCAGCTTTTCGGGCGCGGCGCTGGTGGTGCTGGGTGTTGTGTTGATTGTCAGGGGTGTAATGTGAGGGAAGTCTGTCTTTATAGTCCGATAGCTGCTCGTTTCGACTTCGCTCAACGACCGTATGCCAACATGTGTCATCCCGAATTTTTGGTTGAGGTGCAGCGCACCAATTATCTTTGTAGACCAAGGGCATCAGGGGGAGTAAGGTGCATCGCACCGCAATCTTGCAATGTTGTGCAAATCGTTGTTACGGTGCGCTGCACCTAAATGCACCTCCTATGATCATATCTACAAATTTTTTGGGTGCGCTGCACCGGTATGACGCCCAAAAACACCAGAACATGGCATAAGATGTCTAAAAATTCGGGATGACTCATGTTTGGGCCTTCGTGTGCCTTGCTCTCGAACTCTAAAGAACAGACTCCAAGACGGCCACTATATCATTTCCAATACTTCCAAAATCAACTCAGACTCATACCCCTTCTGCAACGCATGCCGGAACAATTTATCCCGCCGGGTGCGGGCGTCGCCGCCTTTGAGGAGGCTTTGTTGTTTGGACAGCAACTTGCGCAGGGTTTCTAAATAATCGCTTTCATCAATTTCAGAAAACGCGGCTTTAAGGCAATACTCCGATATTTGCCGCCGCTTCAATTCCTGCCGGATGCGCACCCTGCCCCATTGTTTGATGCGAAATTTGCCGCGCGCATACGAGCGGGCAAACCGTTCTTCGTTCAGGAAATCCTCTTCGATGAGCGCCACGATGATTTCTTCCAGGTCGTCGCCATAAACCCCCAGTTCCAGCAACTTGCTGCGCACTTCGGAATGACAGCGATCCTGGTAGGCGCAAAAGCTTTGGAGCTTCTGGAGGGCTTCCAGTTTACCGATCCATTTTTTGATGGGCTGATCGTCGGGTGGTGGCAAGGTGTTGGGTTTGTTGTTCTAAAATGGTGTTTTTTACCATATAGGTAGTTGGGGATTTTTTACCACATAGTTCACAATAGAGGTTTTCACATAGGGCACATAGCCGTTCTACTCTTTTCAAGATACATCAAGCTCTATGTGTTCTATGTGAAAACAACTATGTGCCCTATCCCGCCGAGTCGGGACAAGTTGTGGTAAAAAAAAAAAAAGAATACGCGCATTGATTTAAATACTGCGGACTATCTTTCGCCACGAAAAATTCACCTATGCGGTAAAATTAGGTCTGTGGTGAATCACAACAAAAATACAAAAACCAACCATTATGGAGTATGCAACAATCCTGATTGAAAAATTGATCAACTACCTGCCCAATATTGCCGGCGCATTAGCGACGCTCATCATCGGCTTCTGGCTGGTGGGCTGGGTAACAAAATTGGTCCGGCACGCCATGACGCGCCGGAAAATTGACGAAACGGTGCAGCCGTTCTTAGCTTCTTTGGTGGACGTTGGCCTGAAAGTGCTGCTGCTGCTGAGCGTCGCGGGCATGTTTGGCATCGAAACAACCTCTTTTATCGCCATTTTCAGTGCACTGGCCCTGTCGGTCGGTCTGGCCCTGCAAGGCAACCTCGGACATTTTGCCAGCGGGGTGCTGCTGCTGATTTTCCGGCCTTTCAAAGTGGGTGATTGGGTAAAAATCGGCAATTTCGAGGGGCATATTACCGAAATTCAGGTTTTCAATACCGTTTTGGTGACCAACGAAAACAAAAAAGTGTTTATCCCGAACGGCGTCATCACAAGCGGCCCTATTGTCAACCTCTCGGGCATGGGCGAGCTGAAGGTATTTATGATCTTTGGCGTTAGCTACGAGGACAATATAGACGAAGCGCGCGCCCTCATCCAGGGCGTTGTTGACAGTTGCCCTCATGTTTTGAAAGACAAGTCTACCGATATTTTTGTCACCGAATTGGGCGACTATTCTGTGGAATTTGCCGTGCGCCCCTGGTGCAAAACGGATGACTACTGGGAGGTCTATTTTTACATGCATGAATACGTGAAAAAAGCCATCGAAAAGAGTCCGCTGGACATTCCGTTCCCGCAGATGGACGTACGCCTGCACAAACAGAGCTGGGATTTCGAACAGGCTAGAGTGGAAGGGAAAAAATAGTTTGGTGCTTGCATCATAAAGCGCGAATGCATACCTTTGCGTCCGCTTTTGGTCCCATAGCTCAGCCGGTTAGAGCATCTGACTCATAATCAGAGGGTCCTAGGTTCAAGCCCTAGTGGGACCACGGAATTGATGATTGATAAGAGATGATTGATTATTGATGATGTATGATACGGATACATTCGAAGGTTACGGATGCCCACATTGGCCATCATCAATCCTATAATCGTCAATAATCAATAAAATACGCCGGGTTGGAGCGCATCTGCCCATCAACAGGAGCCATTCCGAATTTTCATTCAGGATGGCT
>JBJXFD010000145.1:0-2570 GCA_046153985.1 Saprospiraceae bacterium | reverse complement strand
TCGTATACTTGCTGCAAGTTTTCCCAAAAACGGCTATTCTCGATGTTTAAAAAATGGCCGTCGAGCATATTCTGCAAATTCATGTCGTCCAATAGGAAAGGAAAAATATGCACGAAAATCCGCTCCTGTCCACCCGTCGTCGCATCCAAAGCCAGCAAATACACTTCCTCGATTTTCTCGTCTTCAATCGGAATGCAGCCAATAGAGACGCAATCTCCATGAATGAAAATGTCACCGCCCGGTTTTTCTTTATCGGCAAATAACCGGTCGGATTCGTTAGGATAATTTATTCCGAGCGACAAATGATAATTGCTCTTCGGGTTGAAACGGTCAATAAAATACACGCCTTCAGGCACTTGCAAATCGCCTTGTTTCCGCTTCGGCCCCAACTTTCCCGGCACAAAACAAATCGGATAAGAGCGAAAGAGGTTGAAAACTGAGTCTTTTTTCATCCACAATTCCAGCCGTTTTTCCTGTTTGAAAGCCCGCAAAAAAATCTCGCTGCCGGGTTTTGCGCCAAAATCGAGGACGGCTTTTTCCAATTTTTCACCGATTGAATCTCGCGCTGCCGTCACCCGGTCGGCTGAGTCAGCCGCCATTTGTCCGTCGGTTTTTGGGGCGCAACAACAAAAAAGCAAGAGCATCAGAAGGAATCCTGTTCGCATTTTGAAAAAGTTTTTCCTTCAAGATGCGGATGGGGCAAACTTTGGCGGCTATGGCTTTTTCTCTATGGTTTGAATAATAATCCCAGCTTGATAAATGGGCTTACTTTGATTTGAGTAATTCACACTTGTAATAACCCCAAATTTGCCAGGCAGTGGTATTAACAAAGTAACTTCAAGGACAGAGAAGCTTCCAACATCTTGACCAAAAACTTGAGCATATTTTTTATTATCGAATGCAGAAAAAATATACTCAACACTTAAATTAAAGGGACCCCCTTTTTCAATTTCAAAGCCTTCAAATTCCATCCCGACGGTGCCTCTAAACTGACTTATATTAATGGTCTCTTTTTCAGAACCAACGTTTTGATAGCCGTTTATTTTGTAGTTTAGAGTAGAAAATGCTCTGAGATAGTTTTTGTTAGAATTGGAAGGGTTAAATGTATAAACAGGGGCTATCCCGACACTTAGACCTTGATTTGATTGAATCAGGTCGCTAATGTCTTGCGAGGCGTCTTCGCTCTGAGCGCTAGTTATTTTAGCGATGTTGCCAATAACTAACAAGTTAAAAAAAGAGTCTTTTGAAAATTGCTTGACAGGAGCTAACTCAACATTTGCAGCGCCAACAACATTTTCTGTACCTCCACCTTCAAAGTTATATGCCAGTGTCGCTCCAATCCAAAAACTTTTAGGAGAAGGGCGATTCATACTGGAAGATCCCTTTTTAGTACCCAGAGAAAGACTATCTTTCGATGCTGGCTCAATAACATTTGATTCTGTATTGGCAAAATTCTGCGCAAGCATTTCGCTAAATGGAAATGCAGTGATTGATAAAAGCAAGAGGAATTGTTTCATTGTTAAAATTTATTGAGTGAATGAGTTTGATTTGCCAAAAATAGCTCTCAAAACTGCACCGCCCCTAAAATCTTGTTCACACTTCCATCTGTCAAATTTAGTACCAGTTGCGGGAAAAAGCCCAGTACCACCACCAGCCCGGCAATCACGCCCAGCACGACCCACTCGTTGGCATTAACGTCTTGAAATTGAGCGGTCTCGCGGTTCGCCTCGCCAAAAACCGCCAGCCCGTAAGCCCGCAACATATACACCGCACCAAAAATTATCGTCAGTCCTGCCACCGCGCCGAGCCAGACATTGTAGTTCCAAACGCCGTAGAGCAGCAGGAATTCGCCGGGGAAACCGTTGGTGAGCGGCACGGCCACTGCGCCGAGCATCACAATCATAAAAAGCGCGGCAAACTTCGGCGCGGACTTGGCGATGCCGCCCATGTCGGCCAGCGTGCGCGTGCCGATGCGCCGTTCGATGAGGTCAACGACGAAGAACAAACCCACCACGTTGATGCCGTGATTGAGCATTTGAATCAAGCCGCCTTGCAAGCCCGCCTTGTTCCAAGCCAGCACCCCAGCGGCGATGAGGCCGACGTGCGCGATGGACGAGTAGGCGATAAGTCGTTTTAAATCAGACTGTTTCACCGCGATGATGCTCGCGTACACGATGCCGACGACAGCCAGCACCATAAAAATTGGCGTCCAAAAGTGCATGGCTTCCGGCGCGAGCGGCACCATCCAACGAATGACGCCATAAACGCCCATTTTCAGCATACTGCCCGCGAGCAGCATCGTGCCGCCGGTCGGCGAAGTCACATAGGTATCCGGCTGCCAGGTGTGGAAAGGGAACACCGGCATTTTCACCGCAAAGGCAAGGAAAAAACCGAGCATGACCCAGTTCGCAGTTGCAGTTGGCAGTTGCACTTGCACGAGGTCGGCCCACGCAAACGAGTGATTTTCCGGCGTTTGCAAATAAACATACAGCAGCGAGACCAGCATGAACAGCGAGCCGACGAAGGTGTAAATGAAGAACTTCAGCGTGACGCGGATACGGTCTTGCCCG
>JBJXFD010000140.1:0-3220 GCA_046153985.1 Saprospiraceae bacterium | reverse complement strand
GAACTGGTTGCTTTTTGATATTTTTTCCATACCGTTAAATTGCAACCGGTCTGTCTTTTTTCAAAGAACTTTTTTTCGGACAGGCTAAAAAGTGTCCAAAGTCTAAAATTATCAATAGGCTCAAAATTCATTGCTTCCGCCAACAGGGCTTTCCTATAAAAACAGAAAAGCGGTTTTTTTTCAATTCACTAAAGACGCAAGGGGCGCTATTGTTTCTTGCGTCCTTTGCGCCTCTTGCGTTGAAAAAAAGTGCTTTTTCGTTTTTATAGGAAAGCCTTGTGAAAAATAATGAGACCATTGCTTAATTCATTTTTTGTTTTTCCGGTATTTATGGTCTTTCCATTTATTCGTGCCCGCTTTACTATCTTCAATTAATTCATTCAGGCGTTTCAGCCTCGTTTCTTCCTGTTTTGCAATCATTACCCAATTGGTGGATGGCTTGCGATATGATGGCGGTAGCGACTGAAAATAATCCCAAGCCTGTTTATTTGCCTTAAAAAGTTCTTCATATTCGGTCGAAAGTTTCACCTCCTCATTTCTAAAGGCATAAACTTTTGATTGCTCGGCAGTCCGTTTTTCAAAAGCAGCAATCCCCCTTGGGCGCATAAGCCCCTGTTGTTGAAGCGTTTCTATCTTTTTAATATTTACGGGGCTCCAAATGCTGCGGGGTTTTCGGGGCGTAAAACGGATTTGATAACTGTCTTTGTCAATGGAGGTGCGAACGCCGTCAATCCAGCCGAAACAGAGTGCCACGTCCACCGAATCCGACCAGGACATATTTGCCTTTCCACTGCCCACTTTATAAAAGCCGACGTGCAACTCGGTTTCCTTTTCGTGGTGGGTTTCTATCCAATTTCTAAATTCAGATTTGTTTGCAAAAAAAGTTGGTGACATAATTTTCTAATTGATGAAAGGCGGTTATGTGTTTTTAATTAAACAATATTTAATTGGTTTTCTATCGCTTCGCTCAATGATTTTCCGGGCCTCCAAATCCAGTTTAACGGTCTCGGCATACCAGCCGACATTGCCGGAAAACGATGCATGAAGCCGCTCGTGTAGGGCCTCCATCAATTCGTCGTGCGTAGGGTTTGCGTGTTGCAAAACCTCCAAAATCGCCGATTTGAGTGCCTCGTATTTTTCGAGGGAGATGTTCCTGCCCTGTTTCCCGGCGGTCGGGTGCAGGGTTTGGATGGTGCTTTTTTCCATGACTTTTATTGTTTTTTACGGTTTCTGAAACTCAAAATCAGCAGCATGACAAGCGGTTTCACGAACCAATCGCCAGCGTGGATGGCCGCAATTTTCCAGTGTACGCCTTCATGTATGACCGAACCAGTCAAAAGGACAAGCGGGAAGCCGAGCCATATTACCAGGTTGAATGTCAGGGCATTGCGCCAGTCGGTGATGCCCAATTTTGAAACAAACCACGACAGGACGGCAGCCAGCACGAGCGTTCGGGCGAGTTCCAAAATCATCGTCCCGGCGGACATCGTTTGGTTGGCGGCATCGGCGGGGTCAAGGCCCCGCAATTCGAGCCAAAGCCCGCTGAACAGGGTGTACCATACACCGCTGACCACAAATGCGGCGAGGGCGGCGAGGAGGATGGAGATGGATTGTCTTTTCATGCGATGGTTATTTTACAAATGATGTCTGAGTGGATGTTCACCTGATGTTCGTTTGGGCTTTTCAATCGGGGGGCAGGGACAAGTGCATGATTTTGTCGGCAAAATCGGGGGCATCTGGGCGGCCATGCCGAGGTTTTCGGTTAGGGTCATCCGTTGGAGTTCGCCGCCACCAAAGGCATCTTGGTAAAATTCATCGCCTCCCGGCAGTTGCCGCTGAAGTTGGGCTAAGGGTTAAATAGTGCCATTGTATTTTGTTTTTTGACCAAAATGTTTTTTTAAAACATTTCAATGGCAAAATTGGAGAAAATTTTTGAAACAAATACTTTCGTTTCGATATTTTTCGAGGCATAAAACCTTCGATTCCAAGTTTTTTCAAGCCAAAAAATTTAGGCTCATGTTCCCAATCCGCTGCAGCGGATTGGGAACATGAGCCATCTTTTCAAGCGGCTGCCCGACAAGGCTTCATGTGTATCCGTTCAAAATCCTATTGGAGCCTCTCGTACAGAGGAGAGATTCTCTCTCCCGTTTTTTGAGCGGATAAAATTTTCTAAAATCTGACATCCGTTTTTCATCGAGCTATTTGCAGCATGTTGGCAGGCATGTCCTCGGGATGCACGCCCTTTACATGTTTGGTCAAATTATTTGCGAAAGCCTAGCAGGCCGAAAGATGGCAAACATGCCAATTGTGCTTCACGCCAATAGGTATTGTGCAAATCCCGGACAGGGATTGGGCCAAAAGTCCTTTCGGCCTGTTGAACATTCCACGCCCTTAGCCTTTTAATAACAGTGGAGATGGGGGGGCGAGGCATGCGCAGGGTTAAATAAATCCATAGGGCTATTGTTTCCATATTCCATATATTGTATGTTGAATGAAAAAAATGCTTCCACAGTTGAGTGCCTTGGGTTGCCTTTCCCTTCAGAACGGAACTTTATCGTCCTTTAGGGCAAATCAAGGCTCTTTTCCAAAGTTTGGAAATCAATTCAATCAATTTTCTTAACAAAAAAAATGTATCATGAAAAATCTGAAACAGCTGCTTGAGCACGAAGTTCAGGACCTTTACTCAGCAGAATCCCAATTGTTGGAGGCACTGCCGAAAATGGCCAAGGCCGCCAACGATTCCAAGCTCAAAAAAGCGTTTGAAGACCATTTGGAAGAGACCAAGCACCAGAAGAAAAGGCTCGAAAAAGTAGCCGAGCTGCTGGGCATAGCCCCAGAGGGTGAAAAATGCAAGGGCATGGAGGGTCTGCTGATAGAGGGGGGCAAAATGATGAAGGAAGACGCTGACCCCGAAGTGAAGGATGCGGCCCTGATAGGTGCGGCCCAAAAAGTGGAGCACTACGAGATATCCGGCTACGGGACGGCCCGTCAGTTTGCCGAGATGCTTGGCAAAAAAGAGGTGGTCAACCTGCTCGCAGAATCGCTGGAAGAGGAAAAGGACGCCGACGAGACCTTGACCGACCTGGCCGTTGAGAAAATCAACAAGATGGCAATGGCCTGAGAGACTGTTTATCCAGCAATTCTCGTGAACTCCGACTGCCGTTTTTCTCGGCCCGAAGGGAATGGAGCGCTGGGGAGAGTTGTGTTCTTTGAATTTTTT
>JBJXFD010000123.1:0-10571 GCA_046153985.1 Saprospiraceae bacterium | reverse complement strand
CCGTATTGGAGATTGCATCGCCGCAACCCGCTGCCGAGCAATTGTATAAGGCGCGGTATTGATAAGTCCCTGCTGCCAGGCTCGTGCTGGTATTCAGGGAATTGCCTGTTGTCAGGTTAATCCAGGTACCGCTTATCCCCGGACGATATTGCCACTGAACCGCCGAACAAGTGCCGCCCCCGCTTGGCGTTGCAGTCAGTGTTGTACTGCTGCCTACGCAAACATTGGGGCTATTCGCCGCGATGCTTACCGTTGCATTGGCAGTAACAATAATAGAAATGGTATTGGATGTTGCTGCATCACAACCTGTACCGGAACAAGTATACAAGGCGCGGTATTGGTGGGTACCAACAGCCAAAGAAGTCCCCGTAGAGATGGAGTTTCCTGTGGAGAGGTTGTTCCAGGTACCGCTTGTTCCCAGGCGGTATTGCCATTGCACGGCAGCACAGTTCAAGCCGCCGCTTAATGTGGCATTTAAAGTTGCCCCTTCCCCCACACAAAGATCCGACTTGCTGGAAATGATGCTGATTATAGGATCCGCAGTGACGGTAACGATCGCTGCATTGGAACTTATGGTCGGGCAACCAGCTCCGTTTGAACCTACGTTGACCCGGTAATGGGTGGTGGTGGTCAAGGCCGGAGTCGTATAGGAAGCGCTTGTTGCTCCGCTGATGTTGGTCCAGGTACTTCCGTTCGGGCTGCTCTGCCACTGATACGAAATTGAGCCTAAAGTTGTCGTGGCAGCTGCCGTCAGGGTATGGGTACCTCCAGAGCAAATAGAAGTGCCCTGCGGTTGCGTTGAAATATTAATAGAACAAGGCAGGCTCAAACACCATTGATCCATCTTTATCCAATCCCCCGTACCATTTCCCCCTACCGTAATGTAATGGGTGCCGGCAGGCACTACGCTGTTGAGGGTATAAGAACCCATGGTTGGCAATGTTTCATTGACCTCTGCACTGGTTTTGGAAATAAAACCCCAGGAGCTGGTGTAGTAGCTTACGTTTACCTCATGGTAATAACCGGAGGGGTTGTGCGTGCCTGCCCGAACCGTAATGTTCAGGGTAGTACCCGGAGCGATAACCGGAAGAGTGCCGCCAGCGATGGTTTGGGAAACCCAGTTGTTACCACCGTTGGTGATTTGGAACTGACCGGAATTTAAGCCGCAAACTGCGGCGTAGGTACCTGCAGAGAAGTTTCCGCCCGTCCAGGTCCAGCTGGTTGTACCGTTTTCGTAACTCGGGTTTTGAATAATGTTGTTAGGGCAACTGCAAGTATTATCCGTCACTGTAAAGGTAAACGTTTGCTGGGTGCAGAGTGTCCCGCTGCCGTTGGCTCCGGAATAGACCTTTACAACAACGTTATAGGTTCCCACAACAGGAGTCCATGTTACTCCGCCTCCTGGCATATGGTAAGGCGCTGAATTCTCTGTGTTCGTGATTGTTTCAGCACCGGTAACATTAAAAACCACGCTCCCTGCAGTTCCGGTCAAAACCGCTTCAAGCAAAAAATTACTGCCAAGTTGTGTGGTGGTGTAAGTTCCGCCATTTGTGAAGGTAATGTCGGAGCCGCCCACCTGATTATCGAAATTTAATCCGGTAATTGACGGGCAGGTATTGACGGTAATGGTAACCGCGTTAGATTCTCCGTCGTATTCGGTACATCCGGAACGACGTGCACAACGCATAAAGCAAGTGCTTTGTGTTAAAGGCCCCGGCGAATACGTCGAAGTATTGCTGTTGGAAATACTTTGCCAGGCAGCGTCGCCAATCGGCGGACAAGGCACGGTGGTACTTCGCAACCACAAGTATTCAATCGTACCACTGCCACCCGATGGCGTAGTGATATTGGTCAAGGTCGTCGGTGAACTGCCGGGAGCAATGGTTTGGTTCGACCCGATGGCGCCGCCGTTGGTGATGTTGAAACAAGTCGTTGGCTCCATCTGACGGTCTGCTTCGACGGATTCAATGCTGCGTTCTGCCAATGTGTTGACGACTAACGCAGCATTCAGGGAAGTCTGGCCGAACACTTCCCCTGAAACAGGCAGGAGCAGGGTCAGGATTCCGCCCACCCATATACTGGCTTTTATAAACTGTTTATACGTTTTTGAAATCTGGAATTTACTATCCGATGGAGGTGCATCTGAAGCTATTGACTGGGTGTAGTTTTGAGATGCCGCAGCATAAAAATTGCTGGAAAAAGTGTGCGTAAATTTGTGGAGATGTTTCATTGCAAACAAGTGATGAATCTAGAAAAAAAATATAAATAAAAAATCTACCTGTACACAAAAGGGGGGGATGTCCTCTTATCGCAGGGTAACGACAGGTACAGCAATACCAGGATTATCACAAGGATAACCTAATGTTTACGAAGTAAAGCCGAACCAATGATTTGTTAATGGCTTGTCAACCAGGCCTTAAGCAAAAAGGTGGTGAATAGGCGTGAAATGCCGGAATAGCAGGTGCGCCCCTTGCAGAGGACGATGTTACTACGATGGCTTCCGTAGCAACAAAATTGTGCTTGTTCATAATGTTTGTTTTTGTAGTTAGAATGCTTTCAGCATTCTTTTCTGACTCATCCTGAAAGCGATAAATTAACGTGCTTTCATTTTCAACAAGAATCACAGCAAGGGGAGGTGAATCTGATTTATACGTGTGTTTGTTTTTTTCAACGAGACAAAATTAGAATCAAAAGCCGTCATCCATAATATTCAAATTATCAAAATAAGAAAAAAGATAACACTTCAAAAAAGTGTTCTTAAAAAGAATAAATTTTGGTTATCAATCATTTATACCCAAAAAAATAAACAAAAAAAACCTTTTTGTGACAAAAAAATCAATGTCTCTACACACTTTTTTCTGTATTTTCTACACTAACTATACCATCGTGTAGTCTCAAACTGTAGCAGAATACCAATTAATGCGTTGGTTTATCCGGCACAGGGGCACTGGCGTGAAAATCCTGGTGAATCTTTAGTGCGTAGGCTTCCAATAATTCCTGAATGCGTTCTTTGCGCTCTGACCGCAGGATCATGCCTACGTGGTGCTTTTTATTGATCCGCCATGCAATTTCCGGGTCATTGAATACTGAAGTATCCGGGTTCTCAAACCGGGAAAGCGAGATGATGATCCCGGCATAATCTTTCCTGACAGGGGGCAATTCATACGCTTCATTTCTGGCTGTGGCGGTTTCTACTTTGGCCCATTCCGCCCAAAGGTTAATCCCGGAGGAAATCTCCACCAATTCAGCTAAGTGCGCCCCGCCTACCCGGGAAGCTGTTTCTAAAAAATAGAATTTTCCGTCATCATTAGATTTGATGAACTCCGTATGCGAAGCGCTGAACAGCATGCCAAATGCCCCCATCACTTCCGCGTTGAGTTTTTGCAGCGCTTTTTCATCTTTGCCTCCAAATTCAACGGTCTGTGACCGAAAAATCCCGCCGCCATGCGCGACTTCAAAAGGCGTATTCAGGTATTGAGACACCCGGCAAAAGACAACGTCGCCATCCACACTCAGGGCATCTGCATGATAAACATCGCCAGGTTTGAATTGCTCCAGCAGGTACATGTGCCGTTCGCTTCCCAACTGCTCTAATACCGGCCATAATTCTTCCGCTGAATGTATTTTTTTGATGCCGGTCGCAGACGCCTCAGCGCGTGGCTTTACCAACCAGGGCGCAGACACTTCTTCCACAAACTGGCGTACATCCTCATCGTGAAACAAAGCCGTAAATGGCGGCACGGGAATGCCGGATTCTTGTGCTTTGACCCGCATAGCAAGCTTATCGCGAAAATATCGCGCGGTGGTTTGCCCCATGCCTGGAATGCGAAAATGCTCTCTGAGGAAAGCGCCTTTTTCCACATCAAAATCGTCTAATGCCACAATGCGGTCTATTTTTTTCGTCCGCATCAGCCAGGAAACCCCTTTGGCAATATTCCACATATTGTCGGGGGTATTGTCGTCCTTTTCCACATAAAACACTTCATCAATTGATTCCCAGGGCCATGGCTCGTTTTCTAATTTTTTATTGGTCAGCAAATAAACCGTATTTCCAGCTTCTTTACAGGCTTTCAAAAAAGCTTCTCCTTTGAAATAGCAGGTTATACAAAGGAAAGTCAATGGCTTAGACATGGTATAATTCGTTTTGTTATGAACAGATCAATACATTTCTGCGGGTTGCTTCACGATTTTTTTCGGCAGTTTAATGGTGAAAGTGGTTCCTTCTCCTTCTACCGATTTTTTCACATAGATCTTTCCACCGTGGTATTCCTCAATGATGCGTTTCGTGAGTGAAAGACCTAAGCCCCAACCTCGCTTTTTAGTTGTATACCCCGGTTGAAAGACCGTTTTGAATTTATTATTCGGGATACCTTTGCCGGTATCGCTGATGTCAACGTAGGCAAAATCCAGGTCTTCATACACTTCTGCACTAATTTTGCCTTTGCCTTCCGTGGCGTCCAATGCATTCCGGAGCAAATTCTCCACAACCCAGTCGAATAGTGGCGGATTAAGGTATAGTGGGAGCTTTTCTGCCGGTGGTTCAAACTCAAAACTAACTTTGCGCGAAGCGCGGCGCTGCATGTAGGTGAAACATTTTTCAATTTCAGCGTAAACATCGGTACGCTCTAATTTCGGAGCGGATCCTATTTTTGAAAAGCGGTCGGCTATCAACTCAAGGCGATCCACATCGCTCTGAAGTTCGTTGAGCACATCCTGGGTTTCCTCATCCTGAGTGGATCGCAAATGCTCAATCCAGGCAATAATCGCAGAGATCGGCGTTCCCAACTGGTGGGCCGTTTCTTTGGCCATGCCTGCCCATACGCGGTTTTGTTCGGCGCGCCGGGCTGCGTTGAAGGCTAAATACCCTAAAAATATGAATGCCGCGATGAGCAAAAGCTGAATGAGTGGAAAAAAGCGCAACTGCCTGAGGATGGTAGACTCCTTATTATATATGGAATAAGCGAAACCCTGTATGGGCTCGACGCCCAGTTTTACCATTTTAGCCAATTCCTTTTTCAGATAAACCTGGCTGGTGTCGGAAAAATTCACGGCATCAATGACCCGTCCGCGTTCATCCACGAGCATGACCGGTATGGTCGTATTGGATTCCAGAATGTTCTGATGGAGGATAAAACTACAATTGGCAAAGCGCTCCAGTTCCTCGTCGCTTTTCGGATCCAGTTCATCCAGAGCTTGCGCCCAAAGCCGGACTTTATTTTCTTCTTCCCTTGCCAATTTTCCCGCTAAGTAATTGGTATACAGCACAGAAATGGCCACAATGAGCGCACCTGCCGCAGCTAAATATATTTTCCACCTCGACTTACGGGAGTAGATGTCCATTCTTGTTACTGGTTAACTGGTGTATTGGTTACTGGTGTATTGGTGTATTGGTTATTGGTCTGTTCTAACGTCCCGTGATGATTGGTTATTTGTTAATGGGGGTATTGGTTATTGGTCTGTTCTAACGTCCCGTGATGATTAGTTATTTGTTAATGGGGTTATTGGTCTGTTCTACCATCCCTCAATGATCAGGGTTTCAAAACCAATATGGTGTTCCTTACCAATAACAAATAACCAGTAACTATCCTACGCTCCACCAATAACAAATAACCGATAACCAATAACCGCTTAATCTTTCGGGGGCTGGGGACTCAAAAAAGGCTGCAAATCAACCAGTCGCAGCCTGTGCCGGCCCTCCATTTTATAATGCTTATAGCGAAACAGGCGCGGAAGCAACAAAGAACCCAGCCAAAATCCGCCGGTGACCGTCGCGTCCGACCATTCATATTTAGAGTCCGGATCGCCGTCGGTGAGGGTCCCCACTGCGGCAAACGCCGACCATGCCGTGCCGAACCAGAACATTTGCGTGCCCACTACCTTCGACCACTTTCGGTCGTATCGCAACGCGGCGATGCTGTCTAAAGGAACGTACCGATCCGTCAGCACGACTAAGCGGTCTTCCATCCGGTAAGCTTCGATGGCGCCCGTAAGCCAGACATTTTTTTGATTTTTCAGCCGATACTGGATCGTCTGACCGGGGTATATTTTTTTAGTTTTTGCCTTTCCATACGTTTCAATCTGCATCACCTGCTGTGCTGCAACAGGCAAAACCAGCGCCAACAACAAAAAAGCAAGGCTTGAAGCCAGAAAAAACCGAAGGTGCTTCATGGGTCTTTCCTTCCAGAATAAGCGAGTATAGGGCATATTTTAAAATTTTACAAACCTTGGGCTTTTTCTTTTTAGAAAACCAAAAGAAGTTGCCCTTTTAATAGATTCTACCCCATTATCGAGTGAAAAAAAAGTGTCCCGGTTGTTTAACAGATAAAAAATACGGAAACAAAGTAGTATCAGGCTTTGCAATCCGGTGTCTGTTCTTTAGAGTTCGATAGCAAGGCGCTGGCGCATGGCTTCGTAGAGGGCAATCCCGGTAGCCACAGAAACATTAAACGAATCAGTTGTCCCTTTTTGGGGGATGATGAACCGTTCATTGACCATTCGGGATACGGCATGGCTGATGCCCTCGTCTTCTGCGCCCATCACCAGGGCGACCGGCGTCGTAAAGTCCATTTTAAAAATGGGGCTTTTCGCCTCCAGGTCGGCAGCCAATAGGCGGACTCCGCTGCTGCGCAATAAATTCACCACATTGACTAAGCTGTTTTCACGGCAAACGGGAATTTTCGACAAGGCGCCTGCAGAAGCTTTCATCGCGTCGGCATTGATTTGGGCGCTGCCTTTCTGGGGAATGATGATGGCGTGAACGCCGCAGCATTCTGCCGAACGGGCAATCGCGCCAAAATTGCGCACATCCGTGATGCCATCCAAAATGAGCAACAAAGGAACTTCCCCTTTTTCGTAAACTCCCGGCAGCACGTCTTCTATGCGGTGGTAGGTAATCAGCGACAAAAATGCAAGTACGCCCTGGTGGTTCCCTTTGGTAAATTTATCCAAACGCTCCTTCGGCGCCACCTGGAGTGGAATGTCCAACTCCTTGCAAAGGTGCCGCAATTCCTTTTCGATTTCGCCCCGGGTGCCTTGCTGCAAAAAATTTTATCAATCGGCGCGCCGGCGCGCGCAGCATCTACAACCGGGTGGCGACCATAAATGAGTGTGGGTTCATTTTTTTGCATGTCGTAAAAGTAATAAACAGTTATCGGACGCTAAAGGCAGACACAAAATAAAAATGGCGGAAGGCCATGTTCATGACCTCCCGCCAAAAGATATAAATAATTCCCGGTATATTTTAACGACTCACAATGATGCGTCCGGTTTGAACGCCTTGTCCATATTCGATGCGTACGAAGTAGGCGCCTTGCGGCAATTCCGCGACGGACAACTCCGTCACTCCGCCTGCCACAGGATTCATCAGTGTTTTCTGACGAACGATCAAACCCATACTGTTCATCAAGGTCAGGTGTACTGCTCCGGATAAATTCGTCGTGAACCGCACAAAACTCTCCGATTGGCTCACCGTCGGGTAAACCTGCGCAACGGCATGGGTAGTCGTACGCTGCATCACCAGGGCAGCCAATTGTGCCTGATAGCCCGTGTCGAACAGATAGGCATCCTGCTCCTCATCTCCGGAAGTCAGCAAGTTACTTCCCAAAATGGTAAATTGGGTCGGCTCGGAAATATAGATTTCGCCGTTGCATTGAACAACCGCGCGCACCTGAATGACCCGATCAACTGCCGAATGCATCGGCGGCGTGTGATAAGTAGCCATAGTTGCCCCCGGAATGTTCAACCAGTTGGTAAACTCCGTTTTAAATTGCCATTGCACCGACTGCCCACTCCAGTTGTGGAGGAAAAAAGTCGTGCTTGCTCCCGACTCGATTACGCCGGGTTCAACCGAGGCTTCGCCACCTGCGCAAGGGTTTTCGTCAATAAAGAAGATGGCATCCGTTTGGCATCCGTTGGCGTCTGTCACCACAACGATGTATGCGCCTGGAGGCAGGTTGTGTACGCAGGCGCCATCGCCAAACAACGTATTGTTGGTCAGGTTGTACCAGCGAACGGTATAAGGCGCTGTTCCACCCGCGGGGTGAACACAGGCTTCTTCACCGAAAGGATCAAAATCCAGGTTCAAATCAATATCCCCACCCTGCTCGATTACCACCGTAATCGTGGCACTGCACTGGAAATTGTCGTACACGACGAACGTATAGGTTCCGGGTTCCAAACCTTCTATGACATACATATTGGTTTGCACAACCACCGGCTCGGTATTGGTATTCCGGTAGATGGTGTAGGGCGCTGTTCCCCCCTCGATGGTGAGCTTGATCCGGCTCTCATTCCCGTTGCAACCCACATGCCGAACTTCCGCGCTGAGTTCAAGCCCCGATGAAGAAGGGATCGTTACCGGAACCAGGACGTAACAACCATTTGCATCCCTTACAAAGATCAGGTAAAATCCGGGAGGAATCTGCTGAGCGCACCAAACGCCGACTGCACCGGCAACAGGATTTAATTCCAGCTCATTTGTAGGTTCAACGCCTTCAATGAACGGGTTGCCCTGATCGTCAAAATGTACTTGTGGGATCACTGTAAGCGGGCTATTCCAGCGCCAAATGGTAAAGTCGCCGAAAGGTCCTGTGCCGCCATTGACATACAGGCATCCTGAAACAGGGCCTGAGCAAGGCGAAGTACTGTTGACCTCAAAATGCGCTTCAATTGGGTTCTCCACCTCGTTTACCACCAGCGGTACCAGGGTGTAGCAGTTTTTGCTGTCCCGAACCAGGATGTAGTAGATTCCCGGCGGAATATTTTGTACGCAACGCACATTGGCGGTATTGGAGGCTGGCAGGAAAGGAAACCCATCCACTTGCGTTCCGCCGACCACAGTAACCTGTGTTCCGGTAAAAACAACCTGAGGAATTACAGTTGGGCCCGGACTCGGGAATTGCCAAAGCGAAACCATATAAGGCGCGGTTCCACCCTCGATCGTCAGGCAACCGTCGGCGCCACCGCCATCGCAGTTGCTGTTGGTGCGGTTAAATTCTGCAACGAGCACGTCCGGTTCACGAACGATGATGTTTTCGGAAAGCAGGCAACCAGTGCTGTCAATGGTAGTCAGCGTATACACCCCGGCGCTCAGGTTTTCAAAGCAGCCCTGGCGGGTGGTAATGCCAACATTCATGCCCGGAGGGGATAATGTGGTAGAAAATGGCTCGATGCCGCCATTGATGCCAAAACAAATCCGGCCATCGTTGCCGCCGTTGCAGCTCACGCGTTTTACTTCGCGCTGGCGGGTGAAAGTAGCTGTGTTTTGAATGCCGAAGTCATCCCACCGGTAGCAGTTGTTGGCGTCCAATACGACAATGTAATAGGTGCCATTGGGCAAACCGTTTGCACAGAGAGCCGGAGAGGAAAGCGTAGGATTGAAGGGCGTGCCATCAGAAAAATCCAGGTCGGAAAAATCTTCCACCTGACCCGAAGTGCTTCCGGCTAATCCCGGAGGCAGGACCTCAAAAGCCCATACCATGTAAGGCGCTGTTCCACCTGATACAAAGACGCAGGCACCTGCCAACTGGCAAGGTTCTAAATCGACGTCAATATTGATTTCGATGGGTTCGGGCTGGGTAACTGTCCAATGGCTGATACCAACACATTGGTTATTCGTGGTGCGCAGAATCAGGTAATATGTACCTGCCTGAAGCCCTTCAACGACTTCATTGTCTGATTCAAACCCGTCAGGGCCTTCCCAACGGTAAAACAAAGGCGAAATATCAATCGGAATGATCGGCTCGATGCGTCCGTCTGATCCGCCATGACAAGTTACGTTCGTGATTTCGGCGTCGAAGTTACTTGCGCCCGGCAAGTTGAGTTCGGTGGAAGCCATACAGCCTTCAGCGTCCGTTACCGTAACCACATAGTCCATAAAAGGCTCCAGGTCAAAAAAACAATAGTTGGGATTTGCAGCCGTAGTTCCGCCGTTTTGGTTGCCAATAACCACAGTGTAGGGAGGTGAGCCACCCTCAACCATAAAACAAGCCTGTGCATTTTCGCAGTTTTGGGAAAAATCGCCCAGTTCAATATTAAGGTCTTCGCAAGCCATTTGCAATCGCGCCGTAGCAGTAGAAATGTTTTGGGCATTCAGCAGGAAAACCTGAAGGAGTAAGGCAGTTATCAAACTCCACCGGATAGGCAGGAATCGAATTGCCCGATCATGGGTTAGTTTAGTTGTTTCGGTCATAAAGAAGATAGCTTTCGGTGATAGAATAAAGTGATGAAACCGGCAACCTTGAACGGGGGGCAAACAAAGCTGCCGGTTGTCGGATACAAAGGTGCTTCAAGTAGCCTGATTATTCAATTCAAGGTTCTTCAAAACGTAGGAGTCCAACGGTTGTCGGGGGGGCAGAGATGATTAGTTCTACATTTTTACCACTGATTGGCTTTTTTTGAAGAAGGATTGATGAGAGATGATTGATAAATGATGATTGATGATGTGACTGAGCGCCCCCGCAGGGTGAATGCCCGGTGGGCATTCAAGCGAAGGAACGCGTCAGCGGTGTTTAGCCTATACCCATTTGATGTTTTTGGGTTTTGTCTATGATCAGGAGTCAATCATGCAATAG
>JBJXFD010000114.1:0-5238 GCA_046153985.1 Saprospiraceae bacterium | reverse complement strand
AACAGCCGAACGCCCTCCACGGCGGCGATGGCGTCGGTAATTTGTCGGATGACTTCAGGGCTTCGGCCCTCGCTGAAATTGGGAACACACTCGATTAGTGGTTTGCGCTGCATGGTTAAGGCTTTGTAGTTCTGGCGCAAAAATAGGAAATAAGGAGATGTTAGAGGATAGATAACTTGCCGCATTACAGCTTTTACTTTCATACTTACTAACTTTGTCACTAAGATAGAAGGTTGACTTCAGCGTCTTATAATGAGTATCAATATGGACAATGCCATACGCTTTACTATAAAATTCAATCCGGTTCCTCCCTACGGGGGACACCGTGATCTTTGGCTTGAAATTCCGCACTGGGATATATCCCGATGTTACGATTCTTACTATTTTGCATTGGCCGATGGTCCACCCCTCCCTGATAATGTAAGAGCTGATAGCCTGGAAGCGACAAAATATAAACTTTTACATTATTTAAACTCCTGGCCCAAAAGATTAGACCGTCTTCAAACTTCAGAGATGCTATTTTTTCACGTAGGGCTGTGGGATGAATGTACTGAAGGACTGATGATCAGAAAAACGGATATTGATATCTTTGAACTCAACTTAGGCACGATTTTGAAGGGAGGCCACTGGATAGATCCCTTACGATTAGATATGTTCGATCCCCGGGAGGCCAAAACAGTTGCTGGCCGGGCGCCCCTTCAGGTTACCTATGGTGATTTGATTGCTACAATAGAAACGTCTGTGACTGCCATCAATCACACCGTTATTATAGTGTCTGACTATAATTGATTTGAATACCGAATGGCATTCACCGTGTCAGAGTCTCTTCCCGGATACTTACACGTCAACTATCCTGAAAACAAAAAGGGATCCTGCATCGCAGAATCCCTTTCGTTTGTGGTGTGGGGCGGAATTGAACCGCCGACACATGGATTTTCAGTCCATTGCTCTACCAACTGAGCTACCGCACCAACTTTTTAGGCGCTTTTTTCAAAAGCAGGGCAAAGATATACGCTCTTTTTGTTTTAACCAAATCAATTCCCCCTTTTTTTATAAGACTGGGGCATAAAGCCAGCAGACCCGGGCTGCAAAGTTCAAAAAAGCGGCGTTTGAAAAGCAGTGTTTCTAACTATCTTTGCCGCGCACTCACAACATTCCGAACTTCACACCACACCATGCAGCCATATTCGTTCGACCTGGAATTTGCAAAAGAACAAGACCTTCAGGATCCTTTGCGGCATTACCGCGACGCTTTTCACTTTCCCAAAATCAAAGGAAAGCAGGCACTTTATTTTTGCGGCAACTCGCTGGGGTTGCAGCCCAAAAGCACCCGCGACGCCGTCTTGCGCGAATTGGACCAATGGAGCGAATTAGCCGTAGAAGGCCATTTTGAAGGTGCGCTGCCCTGGATGCACTACCACAAATTTTTGCAACCGCAAACCGCCCACATCGCCGGCGCGTTACCCGAAGAAGTGGTGGTGATGAATACCCTGACGACCAACCTGCACCTCTTGATGGTCTCTTTTTACCGCCCCACTCGCGAGCGGTACAAAATCATCATGGAAGCGGGCGCTTTCCCTTCCGACCAATACGCCCTCGAAACCCAGGCGCGCCACCACGGACTGAATCCACATGACGCCATTGTGGAAGTCGCGCCCCGACCGGGGGAAGAAACCCTGCGTACAGAAGACATCCTCGCAGCCATCGAAACGCACGGCCCACAAACGGCATTGGTGTTGTTTGGCGGCGTGAATTATTACACCGGACAGTATTACGACCTGAAAGCCATTACGGATGCAGGCCACAAGGCCGGGGCTTACGTCGGGTTCGACCTGGCGCACGCGGCGGGTAATTTGCCGCTGCACCTGCACGACTGGGGCGCTGATTTTGCGGTATGGTGCAGCTACAAATACCTCAATTCAGGCCCAGGCGGCCCAGGCGGCGTTTTTGTACACGTACGGCATGGCAACAACCCCGATCTGCCGCGCTTTGCCGGCTGGTGGGGCCACGACGAAAGCAGTCGTTTCCTCATGCGTAAAGGATTCCATCCCATGCCCGGCGCGGCCGGCTGGCAACTGAGCAACGCCCAAATCCTGAGTTTTGCGGCGCACAAGGCGAGCCTGGATATTTTTGCCGAAGCCGGCATGCCTAATCTCCGCGAAAAAAGCCTGAAACTGACCGGCTATCTGGAATTTGTGCTTCAACGCTGCATCGAACAAGGGCAAAACCTGCGCCTCATCACCCCCGCCAACCCGGAGCAACGCGGTTGCCAACTTTCCGTTCGCACGGGCGCCAATGGCCGCCGCCTGTTCGATTACCTCGCTGCCAACGACGTACTTTGCGACTGGCGGGAAGACAACCTCTCCGGCGAACCAGGCGGAGTAATCCGGATTTCGCCGACGCCTTTATACAATGGATTTGAGGAAGTTTATGAATTGGGAAGGTTGCTGGAAGGTTTTTCCCAATAACCTCCTTATTTTACAACCTGCAATTCCAATATTCAAAACACAGTCACAATCAACGCCATGAAGTACACCATCCTCCTCCTGCTCGTAACCTTCCAGTTATGCGCTCAAAAACCGGCAGCGTTGCCCCGGAGCACGCCCGAAGCGGAAGGCGTTTCGTCGGAAGGCATCCTCAATTTTTTGGAAGCGGCGGCCAAAAGCAACCACGAATTCCACAGTTTTATGGTGCTGCGGCACGGGAAAGTCGTGGCAGAAGGTTGGTGGAATCCTTATCGCAGCGATTTGAAGCACACCATGTATTCGTGCAGCAAAAGTTTTGCGGCGACGGCCATCGGGTTTGCGGTTTCGGAAAAAAAGCTGACGGTGGAGGATAAAGTGGTTTCCTTTTTCCCGGAAGATTTGCCGGCTACGATGCCGCCCTATTTGGCAGAACTTCGGGTCAAAGACTTGCTGAGCATGAGCGTCGGGCACGAAAAGGATCCTACTCCAAAGATTTCCACCCGGGAGGAAGATTGGGTAAAAGCGTTTTTTGCCATCCCCATCGTACATCAGCCGGGGACTAAATTTTTGTATAACTCTGCCGCAACGTTTATGCTTTCGGCGATTGTGCAGAAATTGACCGGCCAAAAAATCATTGATTATTTGAAGCCGAGGTTGTTCGACCCACTGGGCATCACGGGCATAGACTGGGAAAACAACCCCGATGGCATCAATGTAGGCGGTTGGGGACTGCGCCTTAAAACCGAAGACATGGTGAAATTCGGGCAGTTGTTCCTGCAAAAAGGGATGTGGAAAGGGAAACAAATTTTGCCAGCCTCGTGGGTGGAGGAAGCCACTACGATGAAAATATTGCAGGACCCGAACGCGACGCAGGGGAAACGGGATTCGAGCGATTGGCTGCAAGGCTATTGCTACCAGATGTGGCGCAGCCGGAACAACTCTTACCGGGCCGACGGGGCTTTTGGCCAATACATCCTGGTCTTTCCGGAAAAAGACGCGGTGATTGCCATTACTTCGGAAACTCCCGATATGCAGGCCGAATTTAACCTGATTTGGAAGCATCTTTTTCCGGCCATTAAAGAAGGGAAACTGCCGGCGAATCCCAAAGCGAGGGCAAGTTTGAATTTAAAAACGGCTTCGCTGGCGTTGCCAAAACCTTCAAAAAGTGCAGGTTCTGGCCTGGAATCCAAAATTTCGGGTCAATCATTTGGCATTTTTTCCAGCGACCAAAGCTTCGAAAACATCCGGTTTGAATTCAAAGACAAGGTTTGCCGGGTGGCGTTAAAAACAGATTCCGCAACGCATTTGCTTTCGTTCGGACTAGATCATTGGGCGCCGGGCCAGACGACAAAATACGGCCCTTACTTAGTGGCCCATGCTGTGTCAAACCGGGTGGGATTGGCGCCTTTTAAAACCGCGGGCAGCTATACCTGGAAAGACGAAAAAACCCTGGAATTGACGCTGCGTTACATCGAAAGCCCGCATACCGAAACCATTACGTGCAGCTTTGAAGGCGATTATGTCTCCATTGATGTGCAACACCTGTTCAATAAAAAAACAGATCGGAAAATGGCAAAAGGCGTGTTGGCAAAAAACGGGAGCAACCCGCCCCGCCTGATCATTCGGGGCGATGACATGGGTTTTTCGCATTCCGCAAACGAGGCTTTGATCAAATGCTACAAAGAAGGCATCCAAACGTCCATTGAGGTGATTGTGCCGTCGCCGTGGTTTCCGGAAGCCGTTAAACTATTGGAACAAAACCCCGGCATTGATGTGGGCCTGCATTTTGCGATCACCAGCGAGTGGGACAACATTAAATGGCGGCCACTGACCGACTGCCCAAGCCTCCGGAACGAAGACGGTTATTTTTATCAAATGCTTTATCCGAACAGCCACTACCCGCAGCAGGCCGTGATGAACCATGACTGGAAAATAGAAGACATTGAAAAAGAAATGCGGGCGCAAATTGAAATGGCGCTGAAATATATTCCCCGCCTGAGCCACGTTTCCGGCCACATGAACAGCCTCGCTTTTGACCCCAAAGTGCAAGCGCTCGCCCGAAAAATAGGCCAGGAATACAACCTGACGATGGTGGACGTGGAGCCGGAAAAAGACATCGAGGTAGCCTACACCTGGTTTGACGCCAGAAACAAAACGACGGAGGAAAAAATACAGGCATTCATTAAAATGCTCGATGGGTTGGAAGCCGGAAAAACCTATGTGTACGTAGAACACCCGGGCTTTGATAACGAAGAATTGAGGGCGATTTATCATATCGGCTATGAAGACGTGGCCAAAGGGCGGCAAGACGTGACGGATCTATTTACGAGCGAACAAGTGAAAGAGGCGATTATTCGGAAGGGGATCGAGTTGGTGAGTTACAAAGAGGTGATTGACGCAAGGAAGTGAGGACTTGTTGCGACGGGAATCCACTAATGTCGTCAACTTAGCGTCGTGAAAGACCCTGCAAGGGTCAAATGTGAATAGCCCCCGATGAAATCGGGGGAAAATGTAGGTATGGTGAGGTAACGGGCAACCCCGAATGGGGTTGAATATTGACAATGGCGTGTGGCGTATTTACATTCAACCCCATTCGGGGTTAGGCGTTACCCCGTTTATGCGACCTACCCCCGATTGCATCGGGGGCTATTCACCTTCAACCACTTCGTGGTTATCGTTCGCTAAGTTGACGCCATAGACACCGGATTATAAAGACCGACACTAAATAAACGGAATGTCCTATCTCAAAAACAGAATCCGCAGCTTCAAATAT
>JBJXFD010000083.1:0-2791 GCA_046153985.1 Saprospiraceae bacterium | reverse complement strand
ACAGCGGCGCAGGCTGGCGGCGCGACATGGCCGACTGGATCGAAGACCAGATTTTTGAGCGCAATGTGAGCGAAGACGAAAACCTGCACGACGTGGTGAGCCAACACCCGCTGGTGCAGTATTCGGGTCGGTTGGACAAAGAAATCCACGTGCTGCTGAAGTTTATGCTCGAAAAAGGCGCTTTCTGGAGCGGCGTCACCCGCGACATCCATTTTGGCGGCAAGATCATTGGCCTCTACAGCCTGCTTTGGAACGACTTCATCAACAATCCGCTCTACCTCGGCACCATTGCCCGCTCGGAAGGCATCGAACGCATCAACCTGAAAATCACCATTTTTGCGCCAGAAACCGCAGCATCCCGAAGCATGGGTGCTTATCGCAATCCAAAACACATCCTGCGGCAAGGTGTTTTGGCCACGGTGGACCTGCGCCGCATCCGCAGCAAGGATGTGGCTTCCAATGGCGAAGCGGAATACCTGACCATGCCCGATGGCGAAAAACTGTATTACGAAGACCACCCTTCGCTGAAAAACCGCAGCGTTTTTGTGGAACCCGGCCCCAATTACACCGCCCTGAAGGAAGCGCTCAAATCGGTGCGCATGTTTTTCCCCGGCGATTTGGTGGGTAAACACGCCTTTCTGACCATCTTAGAAAACGAAATCCGCAACGTCAAGCACTACAAAGGAGAAGCGCTGCGCCAGATGCACGCGGAGGGCCTGACGCTGAACATTTCCATCCAGGAAACCGCCGTAAAACCAGGCGCCGGCTCCACGGAGTTGTACAAAACGGGGATCTGGTTAGAGACGCCAACCGTGTTGAAAAAAGGACGCGACAGCGAAATGTCGCCGCTCATTACCCGAAAATTTAACGCCCTGCGCGGCGACGTCATGAACTCAACCGAAGGCGAATTCCTGCCCCGGCTCGGCGGCAACTACCAGGATAAAATCTGCGCAGCGATGTTGTTTAACAACCGTTTTGCCAGCGTACAAAAAGGGGATACGGGCACCAGTCGAAGCAAAAATGAAGATACCGACCGCGACCGCGCTTACTACCCCTGGCTCATTCCAGCAAGTTGCCCGCTGCCAGGCGACAGCGGCGTTCACGACGATATGGAACTCAACCTGCGCGAGGCACGGGCACTCTATGGCCATTTCGACCGCCGAAAAGCTGCGGAAATTGAGCCGATGGCCAAGGCTTACCTCGAAACGTTCGAGCAGGAGTATGACCAGGAAATTGGCTACATCAAAAAATACTTTTACGTCTGGAAAGGCGAAAATCTTTATCGCCACCACGAAGGTACCGACCTGGCCTGGGAAAACATCGGACGTTTCCGCTTTGTCAGCGTGCCGGGCGGGTCGCCCAAGTCGTTTGAAAGCGTCCGGCGGCAGGGCGTGGTGCGCATTCTCGAATCGAAAGAACTCCATCCCGAAGACAGCCTGACGCAAACCTACCACCGCTGGCTGAAAAAGTGGCTTGGCGCCGAAAAACAGGTGGTGCTGCTGCAAAAAGATAACAATATTGACGACGGCATGTTCGTCTACAACCCGGCACAGGCGGAAACGCTACACTATTACAACATGCAGGAAACCATGGAATACCTGCAGGGCAATGGACATCCGGTGAAAACCACCCACCTGCGCTACGCCCACCGCGTGGATTCCGACACCGATCAGGAACGCATCAGCTACCGCAGCAACGGCATCCTGAAGACCTATTTTGTGGATCCCGCCTACCGCGCTGAAAAAGGCATTTCGCTGGGACATATCCCCTCCGAGCGCCAAGCCGAATTGTTCGAAACGCTGACCACCAAAGTGTGCATGTTCGACAACCGCATCTGGCACCGCATCAAAGACCTGGGCCGTACCGACATTTACCGCGACATGCTGCACTTAGTCGTACACAAAGAGGAAACGCCCGGACAGGCCGGTATGGAGGGCTTCCAGAACCTCTGGGAGTACGAAAAGCAACACGCCATCAAGGATTGTCATTTTTTGGTGCTGCACCTGTCTTATATCGAACGCATCTTAGAAGAAAAATACGCCAGCCACCCGGCCTACACCGAAGGCGGCAACATTCAGCTTTTCCTTGAACAGGAGTTGTTGCCCGTGCTCACCAATCCGGAAACGGGCAAAATTCGAGACAATTTCATCCTCGTCATCACCACAGGCCGCGGCCGCATCAGCTGGTGGAAAGAGATTGAGCAGAAATACCCGCATTACACGTCGTTCATCATGTTCCGAACGGTGGAATCGCTGATTTCGAGTATTGAAAACGCGGTGGGGATGAAGGATGATATTGAGTTGAAGTTTCGGTTGGTGAAGGTGTTGTTTGGGGCTTGATGAAGGGCAAAGCCCTTCAAATAGTAGACGCGAGGCGGAGCCTCAGCGCCAGCGAGTAAATCTTACAAAATGGACAAAGGGCAATTGTTCGGCGACGCTTATCAGCCGGCAGAAATCGCAAAACGAGTGCAAAACATGGGCGTAGCCAAAGCCCGGGCTGACGCGCTAACCCTGTTGGTGCTGGCTGTGCTGGCAGGCGCCTTCATTTCACTTGGCGCTCTTTTCTACACCATTGTAGTCACCAACAGCAGTCTGGGGTTTGGGCTGACGCGTTTGGCAGGTGGTCTGACGTTCTGCCTGGGGTTGATTCTGGTCGTGATTGGCGGCGCTGAGTTATTCACCGGCAACAACCTGCTGGCCATGGCCTGGGCCGGCAAACTCATTTCCACAAAAGCCGTGCTGCGCAACTGGAGCTTAGTCTATCTGGGAAATGTCGCGGGCTGCCTCGGCAC
>JBJXFD010000603.1:0-7643 GCA_046153985.1 Saprospiraceae bacterium | reverse complement strand
CTGACGCTTTACCGGGTTGTCGAGCGGTTCCGGTCGTTCACCCTGGCAGAAGCCAACATCAAAACGGGCCGGACGCACCAGGTGCGCGTGCATTTTCAATCCATTGGATACCCCTTAGCCATTGACCCGCTTTATGGCAAACGGGAAGCGCTGTCTGTTTCGGAGATAAAAGTCCGCAATTTTAACCTCGGCAAGTTTGAAGAGGAAAAGCCGTTGATGAGCCGGGTCACCCTGCATGCCGCCAAGGTCAGTTTCGACCACCCCGAGACTGGTGTGCGCATGACCGTGGAAGCTCCTTTGCACAAGGATTTCCAGGCCGTACTGAATCAATTGCGAAAATGGGGCAAATAGAAGATCAATACCATACCCTTGCAGCCCCTTGCACCGCTGAATTGCGCGAACGCGCCAGCAAATTTCTCGCTTTTGCTTTTCCGATCACCACAGAAGCAGACTGCCAGACGAGCTTAGACGAGGTGCGCAAATTGCACCCCAAAGCCACCCACCACTGCTACGCCTGGCGATTGGGCATGGACAAAAACCGCTACCGTGCCAACGACGACGGCGAACCGGGCGGCACAGCCGGGCGTCCTATTTTGGGTCAGATTGATAGTTTTGGGTTGACTAATGTGCTGATCGTGGTAGTGCGTTATTTCGGCGGCACCAAATTAGGCACTTCAGGATTGATCCAGGCCTATAAAGGAAGCGCTGCCGAAGTTTTGCAACAGGCAGAAATTGTAGAAAAAACCATCGAATCCATTTACCGGCTTACGTTCCACTACGCCTTAATGAACAACCTGATGGGCGCCATAAAAAAAGCGGGATTTCAACTCCTGAAACAAGAATTTACCGACGATTCCGGGTTCGTGGAGGTCGCCATCCGGAAAAGTGAAGCCGACGCGGCGCTGCTGCAACTCAAAGCGCTTACGGCAGGCATCCACCTTGAAGAGGCGGCCATGCTGGAGAAGATTGAGGGGTTGGAGATTGTAGCGCTGGAGTTTTTTGTGAAGTAATCGCACTCCGTGAAACTCCTTTTTACTCCGTGAGACTCTGCGTAATTTTAAACACGCCGAGGTTTCCTAAGCAATTGACACCCGTTGTTTCGGTGCGCTGCACCTGAATCAACCTTCATACTTGACGACTACAGAGATTCGGGTACGCTGCACCTAGTTTAAACCAAAATATGCGGAAAATTGCATGATTCGGTCAAAATTTGGGAGGTCTCATATTTGCCTGTACCAATGCCACGCGCCAATGCGCAATTTCTAACCCAAACGCCGCTTTGATTTTTGCTTTATTCAACACGCTGAAAGCGGGCCGTGCGGCTGGGGTGGGAAAATCTTTCGTTTCAATGGGGTGTACTTTGACCACCAAACCCGCCAGTTCAAAAATCGCTTCCGCAAAATCGTACCAGCTCGCAACGCCTTCGTTGCTGTAATGGTAAATCCCGCTCAGTAAATCCCGCGAGGTTTTTCCACTTTCCACGGCTTCGATCATCGTCAGCACGGCTAAGGCTAAGTCGCCGGCGTAAGTTGGCGTGCCCACCTGATCGAACACCACATTCAACTCACTGCGCTCCCGGCCAAGGCGCAACATCGTTTTAAGGAAGTTGTGCCCGAATTCCGAATATACCCAGGAGGTGCGGATGACGGTCGTAAGCGGGTTGATTTGTAAAGCCCGGCGCTCTCCTTCCAATTTGCTTTGCGCATACACGCCTGCGGGTTGCACCGGATCGTCCTCCGTCAAAGGGCGATTGGAATGGCCGCCGTATACATAATCTGTAGAAAAATGGATCAGGGCGACGCCCCGTTTGCGGCAGGCTTCCGCCAAATAAGCAACGCCGTCGCGGTTGATGGCAAAAGCGCGTTTCGGTTCGCTTTCCGCTTTGTCCACCGCCGTGTACGCCGCACAATTGAGGCAGTAATCTACGGTGGCAATTTTATTAAAGAAGGCTTCCGTCATTGCCTTATCGGCAATATCCAACTGCCCGCGATCGGTAAATATGAAATTAAATTGGGGCCAATCTGGCGCGCATTGTTTCAAACACTGCCCCAATTGCCCGCCCGCACCTGTGACAAGAATCGTTTTGCTCATCTCATCGCTTTATAGGCATTGATCAATCCATTGGTGGAGGCGTCGTGCTCGGTCACCGGGTCGCTATGTTCCAGCTTTGGCAAAATATTGGACGCCAATTGTTTGCCCAATTCCACGCCCCACTGGTCAAAGCTGAAAATATTCCAGATGACCCCCTGAACGAATATTTTGTGTTCGTACAAGGCAATCAAACTGCCCAAGCTATGCGGCGTGATTTGTTGAATCAAAATTGAGTTGGTTGGCCGGTTGCCTTCAAATACTTTAAAGGGCGTGAGGAAGCTAATTTCTTCTTCCGACTTGCCTGCCGCACGCAATTCTGCTTCCACCTCCGCGCTTGTTTTGCCTTTCATCAGGGCTTCTGTTTGCGCGAAAAAGTTGGACATTAACTTCACATGGTGGTCCCCCAGGGGATTATGGCTAATGGCCGGGGCAATAAAATCGCAGGGAATGAGCTTGGTTCCCTGGTGAATCAACTGGTAAAATGCGTGCTGCCCGTTGGTGCCTGGTTCGCCCCAAATAATCGGCCCGGTTTCATAGCCAACGGGCGCTCCATTGCGATCCACACTTTTGCCGTTGCTCTCCATATTGCCCTGCTGGAAATATGCGGCAAAGCGGTGCAGGTATTGGTCATAAGGCAGAATGGCTTCAGAAGCCGCCTCAAAAAAATTGTTGTACCAAATGCCAATCAAAGCTAAGATAACCGGCATATTGCGCTCCAGCGGTGTTTCCCGAAAATGCAGGTCCATCGCATGAAAGCCTTCCAGCAGGTTCCGGAAATTGTCGAAACCGATCGTGCAGGCAATAGGCAAACCAATCGCCGAGGTCAGCGAATAACGGCCACCCACCCAATCCCAAAACTCAAACATATTTTCAGGGGCGATGCCAAATGCCTCGACTGCTTTTTTATTGGTTGAAATGGCCGCAAAGTGCCGCGAAACATGGCGCTCCTCCCCTGCCCCATCCAAAAACCAGGTCCGCGCCGTAAACGCATTGGTCATGGTTTCCTGGGTTGTGAAGGTTTTGGAAGCAATCAGGAAAAGGGTTGTTTCCGGGGAAACCCGTTTCAGGGTTTCTGCGATATGGGTGCCGTCGACATTGGACACAAAATGCACCGAAATGCCGGGCTGCCAGTACGGGCGAAGTGCCTCGGTGACCATTACAGCTCCAAGATCAGAGCCGCCAATGCCGATGTTGACAATATCGGTGATGCGTTTACCGGTGTAGCCCGTCCAGGTTCCGTCCAGCAGGTTTTGAGAAAACCGTTCTATTTTATCCAGTACTTCATTCACGGCGGGCATTACATTTTCCCCCGCCACTAAAACGGGCGTATTGGAGCGGTTGCGCAAAGCTGTATGCAGCACCGCGCGATTTTCCGTTTCGTTAATGGGTGCTCCGGCAAATAATTGTTCAATACTATCCGAAACCTGACACTCCTTTGCCAGATCAAGCAGGAGATCCATCGTCTCCGGCAGGATCCGATTTTTGGAATAATCCAGCAACAGCGTTTCAAAACGCAGCGAAAAGCGGTCGAACCGCGCCGCGTCGGAAGCAAATAAATCACGCAGGTGCAGGTCTTTAACCTCTGAGTAATGCGCTTCCAGCTGCTTCCAGGCTTTCGTATGCAAGGGATTTTGACGATTCAACATGGCTTTGTTTTTTTAGAAGTTGCAAAGTTGACATCAATTTTTAACTTATGAGAGTTAGAGGCTGGTCAATCTGACTTTTGTTAAGAAAAAATAATAAACCAACGATTCATTAAACGTGTGAATCCCGATGCAGTCTCAATGTTTACAAGCACTTAAATCTTATTCATTCAACAAAACAACACCGAAAATGAAAGCTTTCATCCTTCTCAAGCAAATTGGCCTGAGCTTCGCAGCCTTATTCATCTTCCTTTCCGGCACTTTCGCCACAACAGCGCCACTTCCCGTAAACCCGTCCAATCCTCCGAAATGGGAACACCTCGGTTCAAAAAAAGTAGACTATGCTTTAGATCGCGATGAGATCATCGTTACCGCACGCGAAGGCAAGTTTACCGCATTAAAATTCATGGTAAAAAGAAGTGGCATCAATCTCCATAAATGCGTTGTACACTTTGAAAATGGCGGCGTTCAGGAACTCGACCTGCGGGAAAACATTCCTGCCGGCGGTGAAACGCGGGTGCTGGATCTGGACGGGAAGCGTCGTTTTATCGAAAAAATCGTTTTCTGGTACGATTCTAAAAACTTTGAAGATAGAAAAGCAGTGATCGAAGTTTGGGGTAGGCATTGATACAAAAAACGGCCTGCGGAATTGCTCCGCAGGCCGTTTTTGTGGATAATGACCGATTGACTTCAAGTCGCACGATCCCTTCCAAAAACCCAATTTACAAATCAAAAGGATTAGAGAATCGAACATCTTCCGCAAACTCCGAATCGGTCAGTGTTTTCAGGAAAGAGACCAGCGCTTGTTTTTCGGAATTGCTCAGGTTCAGGCGTTTCGGCTGGGAAGTCTGGAAGTCGCGCAACGCGAAATCAAGATTTGAGTGCGCCTTGATGCCGGAATTGTAGTGTTCTACCACATCCTCCAGCGTTGCAAAGCGGCCATCGTGCATGTAAGGCGCTGTGAGCGCGATATTGCGCAGCATGGGCACTTTAAAGACGCCGTTGTCAGAACTATTACCGGTAATGGCGCCTCGGCCCTGATCGGCATATTCCAGATCAAGACCATTGTTTGCAGTAGCTACCAGTACGCCAGCCATGCGTGGATCGTGGCAGTTGGAACAATGGATGACGAAAAGGTTCTTACCCAAATTTTCCTGTTGTGTAAAATTGGTAAAATGTGATTCCGCTGTAAAATGAGCGGCTAATCCTTTATCGAATTTTGAATTGTTGGAAACAAAAGCATTGAGAAACTCCTGAATGGCTTCCGTAATGCCATCCGGTGTAACTTGCGAAGAACCATAAGCTTTCTGGAAAAGAATCCGGTAATAGTCTTCCTGAGCCAGTTTGTCGGCTAAGTCATCTATATCCATTCCCATCTCGATTTCGTCTTCGATGGCGATCTTGCTTTGTTCAATGATGGAAGTTGCGCGTTCGTCCCAAAGAAAAGCGGCGCTCTGGTTGAAGTTGATGCTGTTGCCCCCGCCATAGGAAGATTCGAAATTGGCAACTGAAGCTAAGGCAAGCGAATTGCGCTTGGTCAGTCCGCCATTGAATCCTTCGCTTTGGGCTTTGTTGTCAGCAAAACCTGATTCCTGATGGTGACAGGAAGCACAGGCGACGGTATTGTTGTGGGAAAGTTTTTTATCGTAGAACAGCACCCGGCCAAGTGTAGCTTTGGCGTTGTTGATTGGAATCAAGGTAGTTCCGCCAAAATTATTTGCGTTTACCGTAACGGTGTATTCGTATCGTTCATCCGGGAGGTTCAGTGTTTGCTGAAGGGTAGCATATTCGTCGGGCGAATAATGCATGATCTGGGTTTCTACATTGTCCTCCACGCAGGAAGGGAGCGCAATCGCGAGCGCGCAGATGCAAAGCGCATTAAACAGGAGTGTTCTGGGTTTCATACGAGCGACGAGTTAGAGAACGTTAGACAATTTGGTATCAAATCTATTGTGTAAAAATAACGTCATTTTGCAATTTTGTACATAGTCCATGAAACTTTAACTTGTTTTTAGCCAAATTTAGCAATTGTTAAAGCGCAAAATTAACGTGATAGTCATATAGACCGGTTCAACAATGGCTAAGGTTGGCAGGATTGCACAAAATATTTTACCTTCGCTTCCGCGATAACCGGGATCAACATCAGTCATCTCGAATTTTCAGGCACATTATTTAATGTTTTGGCGTTTTTGGGTGTCATACTGGTGCAGCGCACCCAAAATTTTTGTAGCTATTGATCATATCAGGTGGATTTAGGTGCAGCGCACCGTAACGACGGTTGCCACAACATGCCAAGATTACGGTGCGATGCACCTGACTACCCCTGATTCCCGTGGTCTACAAAGATTATTGGTGCGATGCACCTCAAAAAAAAAATTCGGGATGACTCATGTTGGGTCTGTCTAATATCTAATATCTAAAATCTTACATCTAATAATACAATGAAACTATTAGACAACAAAGTGGCGCTGATCACGGGCGGTTCCAGGGGAATTGGCGCTGCGATCGCACTCAAATTTGCCCAGGAAGGCGCACACGTTGCATTCACGTATATGTCTTCCGAAGACAAAGCCAAAGCGGTAGAAGCGGAATTGCAGGCACTTGGCGTGAAAGCGAAAGCCTACCGCTCGGATGCCAGTTCGTATCAGGATGCCGAAGCGCTTATTGAAAGCGTAATGGCTGATTTCGGTCAATTAGACGCGGTCGTCAACAACGCAGGCATCACCCGCGACACGCTGATGCTGCGCATGACGGAAGAACAATGGGACGAGGTGATGACCACCAATCTGAAATCGGTTTTTAACCTGACCAAACACGCCCTGCGGCCCATGATGAAAAAACGGGTCGGCTCCATCATCAATATCAGCTCCATCATCGGCCTGATGGGCAATGCCGGACAAGCCAATTACGCCGCTTCCAAAGCCGGCACTTTCGGGTTCACCAAATCCATCGCCAAAGAAATGGGTTCGCGCAACATCCGCTGCAATGCCGTGGCGCCGGGATTCATCGAAACGGATATGACCCACGAATTAGACGAAAAAACCAAAGAAGCGTACCTGAGTGGCATTCCCCTGAAACGACTCGGAAAAGCGGAGGAAGTCGCCGATCTTTGCGTGTTTTTGGCTTCGGATCGCTCCACTTATATTACGGGGCAAGTCATTAGCGTTTGTGGCGGACTAAGCGATTAGTCGTGTCTGTTTTTAGAGTCCGATAGCTGCGTTCATTTCGACTACGCTCAATGACCGGAGCTATCGAACTCTAAAGCCCAGACACGAGACTAAATTCACTAAATAGATGAACACGAATTGATTGTATTGGAAATAAAAAAGATCTTTCATGAATCGAACAATAGCATTTTACAGCATGCTGGCTTTTGCCGGTTTTTTATGCGCCTGTCAGCCGGATAAGACGCCTGGCGAAACAGTCATTACAAGGGATACGCCCATTGCTTCAAGAACCCTCAAAGCACCACCGGTGAACCCATACCTGACGCCGGTAGAAGGCGCCTTTAAGGATCCGGCGCCCCAGGCACCTTCTCCCACCGTAGCGATTCTGACCAAAGGCTATTGGGTAATTGAGCACTACATCCACGCGCAGCAATTTGAGCCGGGCAAAAGCAATTCTTACCGTTGGTACAAACTCAACACAGACGGCTCCTTCACTGCCGGCCAGTGGGATGAAGTCAAAAGCAAGGGGAGTTGGCAAATGGCTTTTGGCGAAAACAACGAACCCGTGGTGATCATTGATTCCGAAAATGACGCAGAAGATGCACAATGGGTGGTTCAAATTGCCGGTAATGAGGACGATATGGCCTGGACCGGGATACGCGCCACAACCTATCAGGGACATTTCATCAAGCTCATTTCCCTGATGACCATGCCGACTAAGAAGCAGTTTGGGCTGGAGTAG
>JBJXFD010000602.1:0-8030 GCA_046153985.1 Saprospiraceae bacterium | reverse complement strand
GGTTGTCCACCTTGCTCAAGTAGTATTCAAGATCGGCAAAACGTACGAGGCCCTCTTCGCCGCCCGTGCGAAGGGCTTCGAGTAGTCGGGCTGCAAAGAGCGACTTGGCGGGTGTCTTAGCAGCCTTGTTGCCTGAGGAACAATACTGCCGCCCGCTGTATTGGAACATTTTACTGATGCGTTGCTGGCAGTCGTCGGCCTGCGCGTAAGCGGGTGCATCGGGCCTGGGGCGGTTTCGGGTGCCAAAAGCGCCGGAATGGCAAGCATCCAGCGCGAGCAGCACGTGCTTTGCCTTGCAACGGGCCAGGTAGGCGCTAAGGTCGTCGTAACTCAGGTAGGAGGCACCGTATTCATCGGTCTCCAAGCCATCGGCAGCCACCAGATAGCCGCGTTCGGCTACCTCCTCAAAATGGCCGTGCATGGAGAAGAAGAAGATGACCTGGTCGTTGGCGGTAAGCAGGTCATTGTAGCTGCGGATCTTGTCCAAGATGGTCTGCTTGTTGGGGTTTGGCACCGCCTCACAGGTGAACCCGAAGTTGGTTTCGAGTTCTTTTTTAAGGGCAATGGCTTCGGTTTTGGTCTCGGGGAGGGATGCCCAGCGGGGCTTGAAGTCGGTGACGTAGAAGAAGACGGCGTAGTCGCGGCCAGGGCGCTGGGCTGCGGCGGCGACATGGAAGAAAAGAAAAAGGGCGAGTAGTATTTTTTTCATGGCTGGGTGTTTTTTTCGGACAAAGCTCGAGGAAAAGTTTTGCACGATGCTGGGGCATCGCGCGAGCGGGCTGGCTTATTTTGATCTGGCAAGTCGGAAGCCCAATCCTGAATCTTTTCTATCTTGTTCGGAACGGAGGCGATAGGTTGTTTTGACTTGCCGGGCACTGGTATCAAAGTTCCCGTCACGTGTCACACGAGCACTGCCAGGGTCATTCTGCACATCTGGGTTTGTTGAAGGATTTTCGGTGTATTTCGAATATTTATCGCTGCACCACTCGGACACATTGCCGCTCATATCGTAAAGCCCCAGCGCGTTGGGTTTGAAACTGCCCACTTTGAGGCGCTTTTTTGCGTATTTTTCATAATTAGAGGCGTTTAAGCCGCGCTCTTGAAAGTGGATTTCCTTGACGTTTGCCTCGTTTTTGCCATTGCCAAAGAGTACATTTTTGCCACATTCGCGGGCAGCGTATTCCCATTCTGCCTCGGTGGGCAAGCGATAGGGTTTTTGTCCAGCCGGAACGTTTTGGTTGAATTTTTGCAAAAAAACCTGCACGTCGTCCCAACTTACATAGGTAACGGGGCATTGGTCGCATTTTTTTTGCTCGCTGTTCCAAGGTATTTCCGGCTCACTGCCCATCACATCGCGCCATAGTTTTTGCGTGACTTCGTATTTGCCGATATAAAAATCGGAGAGGGTGACGCTGTGGGGTGGCTTTTGCGATTCCGTCAAGATACTGGTGCTACAATCCGGGTCAATTTCGAGGCAGCCCATGGTGAATGTGCCACCGAGAACGAACACCATCCCGTCGTCAGTAGTCATGGCTTTTTTCAACTTGTCTATCCGTTCTGCCTCTTGCAAGGCCTGTTTGGCACGGCCACTGCCCGGAAAATCTGTGACGAACTTTCGGTATACTTCTGCGCTGCCCGTTTTGTCTGCAAACTCCCAGGCGGCATCCTCTTTTTTCTGTTCAATGAAACGACTGGCCTCCTCCCGATATTCACCGTCAGGTGTGTCCATCAGGTATTTTTCCAAGGACTGGACGGTATTCCCGTTTTTCGCCGTCTCCCAATCTGACTTGTCTTTTGCCACGATAACGCCGATACGGGCTTCCGCAGCTTCGCAGAACGATCCGCCCGGACAATTCCCTGCCTTGTAGGCTTGGTAGGCGGCTTTTGTTTTTTCGGTATTGGCCTTGTTCCAGGCCTGCACATCTTTGTTATTTTGATCGCTGGGCGTACTGTTTGCGGGCGAACTGATCGCGCAGCCACCCTTTTTTACAAAAACAAAATCACCGCCGGGTTCGTGCCCTCTGAATGTGCCGTTTTCTGGTCGCGGGTTTTCCACCTTTCCAAGATAATACTCCAAATCATCAAACCGAATAACCCCATCCTGACCACCTTTTCGCAAGGCTTCCAGAAAGCGACTGGCAAAGAGTGATTTGGCAGGTGTTTTAGAGGATTTATTCCCGGAAGTGCAAAATTGACGCCCAGCAAACTGGAAGGTTTTGACCACGCGCTGGTTGCAATCTTCCGCCTGGGAATAGGTCGGCACCTCAGGTTTGGCCTTATTCCGAATCCCAAAAGACCCGGAATGACAAGCATCCAGGGCCAGCAAAACGTGCTTGGCCTTGCAACGGGCCAGGTATCCACTCAGATCGTCGTAACTCAGCCAGGTATCGCCGTATTCGTCCTGCAAGGCTCCGTCGGCGGCAATCAAGAAGCCTCGTTCGGCACTTTCTTCATAATGCCCGTGCATGGAGAAGAAAAAAAGAACCTGATCGTCTGGGCCGAGGCGGTCGTTGTAGGTTTTGATTTTGGCCAGAATTTGCGCTTTGCTGGGGTTGGGAACGGCCTCGCAGGTAAAACCGAAATTGGTTTCGAGTTCTGTTTTGAGTTCAGTGGCTTCTTTGGCGGTTTCGGGGAGGGCTGCCCAGCCGGGTTGGAAGTTGGTGGCGTAGAAGAAGACGGCGTAGTTGAGGCCGGGGCGCTGGGCGACAAGCGGCAGCGATAGCAAACAAGCCAAAAAAAGCGGGAATTGTTTCATGCGAGGGGGAGTTTTTCTATTTTGGAGGGTGTTCGCCAGAGGTTACCAACGCACGGCGAAGGTTGAGGAGCGCGGGGCGATTGAGTCGGAGCAATTCAATGGTAGCGCGTCCTGTTGGGGTTAGTCCCACACCATGCGCTTGATTTTGGTAGCAATTTTCATATCATTGGTTTGATTGGGGCTTTGACAAACCAAGTTGCGCTATTAATTCTCGCAGCGTTACGCCCCGTAATAGTGCAAGTGAGGCAAGATCCTCGACGCGCTCGGCATCGTGGTTTTCAACGATTTCGACCAAGCCGATCAGTTCTTCGTGTTCTTCACTGGAGAGCGAACCAGAGCTGCTTTTTTCACTCAAGGCCGCAAGGCGGCGGAGTACGCTTTCAGGCAGTTTTCGATAGATTTTTTTCAATAATTCGGCTTCTTCATGGCCCAAGGCTAGCTTGTGCGTCTGGGCGCGTTTGGTGTGTACTGCTCTCAGGAAATTGTCAAACTCCGTAGTCTGCAAGTTTACAGTTGTGTCTACCAATTCAGAAAAAGAAAGCGACATGGCAATGTGTATTATGTGAATTAAAGGTCATTTTCATTAGGTTTCAGCACCTTCGTCGTGCAAATTTACATCTTTATGGGGAGAAAAAATTATGCCCCCTCACTCCTCCTTCCTAAAAAACGCCTGCACAATTTTCCCCACATACCCGCCCAAAACACTCTCCACGAGCGCCAAACCCGTGGTCATTTCCGTAAACGTCAGGGTGTTCATCACTTTCAATTCCAGTAAAAACATCAAGGCAAGCGCGTAAGCAGGCAACAACCAGTAAGCAATACGCACCAGCGGCCCGGAAACAAATCGCGGCAGAGGAGATGCGCTGCGGCGGAGGGTATCATCGAACATCACGAACAAATAGGCCGCAAAAGCGGGAACCAGCAGCCCGATACTCGAAAAGAGTTGCTCTTTGTTGAAACCGCCCGTACCCCAGTGGTACAACAGTCTGCCAATGACGAGTACTTTGCCCAGGGCCAGCAACCAAAACAAGCGTTTTTTGAACACGTCCTCACGCAGCATTTTTTTGGCCGCGCCGGGGGTGGCTTCTTCCGGCAATTGACTGAGCCAATCAGCTACTTTGTGCGCAGTTTGAGCGTGGGCGCGGGAGTAATCGTCGAAACTCAACTGCCCGGTATTCCACTGGCGGCGGGTTTCTTCCAGTTGGGCGCAGAGGGCAGTGAGGCCATTGGTTGCAGGCGCAATTTGGCAGGCTTCGGCGTGGGCCAGCGTGGCTTGAGCGGCTTCAGCCAGTTGACCTTCAGCAATTTGGTGGCGGATGTTGGTTATGGTTGACATGGTTATTTCAGATCGGGTTCGGACGCGGATAACGCGGATGCAAGCAGCGCGGATTTTTGGGTTTTATTTCTCCAGCCAGACTTTCAGCTCCTGGTGGAGTTTGAGGTTGAAGGCATCCAGATAGTCTTCAAAATCGGGTTCCATATCCATGTAGCCACTTTTCCGCGGACGGTAGACGCCGGAGCCGAACTTGCCCGTGAGTTTTCCGGTGATGGATTTGGAGTTGCCGGGATAGAAGAACTCGAATTCCAGTCGCTCGCGGCGCACGTCGTTGCATTTCCAGCCCAGGGCTTCCATGCTCTTGCACCAGAGCGATTTTTGCTCATCGGTCAGCACAACCAGGCAGAGGTCGGTTACGCTCACTTTGAGCAGGGTTTCGGTGCGGAGTTCTTCCACAATTTCGGGGTAACGCTCGTAGCATTCGGAGCGTCCATATTTGTATCGCAGGAATTGAATGGCGCGATCAAACACCTCATCGGCGGTAAGTTGCCGCTCGACTATCGTGGTTTTGCCTTTTATGGTCTGGCGGATTTGCTGCGGTTTGAAGCGAATATCAATGGGTTTATCCTTGCATTCGCCGATGACCTCTTCGCTTTTGACCACGCCGTTTTCTTCCCAGATCGGCACATAAAAGCAAGGAATGTAATTTCCTTTTTTATCAAAAACATAGATTTGAACATTGCCTTGGGCGGGCGGTATTTCCATCTTTTTGGCAAAAACGTTGAACAGTTTTTCTTCCAGAGATTGTTCGGTCGCAATCTGGAAATCAGTTTTAATGCGCCGCCACAATCCAACAGCAGAATCCAGATCAGTGGGGCGAAGCCGAAGGTGCAGCTCTAATTCGCTGCCTTCTTTTATGAGTTTTACTTCCTTAACGGCCAAAGCCATGCCCAAGCCGGTTTGGTCGAGCCAGCGTTGGTATTCTTTGGCTTTTGACTGAAAAAACGACGAGTCTTCAGAGAGATCTTGCGCAGAAACGGAACTGGGTAAAAGGGTCATTTGAAACAAACAACCAAGCAATAGAAGGAGGGCATAATGCTTCATGGTGGGAGTGGTTTATTGTATGAAAGAGGGGGTAAATATAGGAAAATCTCCAACATGCACCTACTCGCCCCGATCCCGATTCTTCAAATCAATATTCACCAAAATAGCCGCAGCAATGAAAAAGAGGGAGCCAATTTTGTCGGTTTCAACAAAATCGTTGATCAACATGAGGATATTGATGAGGACAAAACAAAGCAGGGCGGATAGTAGTGCGACTCTTGTGCTTCGTTCTCGAGTTTGATGGTAGACGGTTTCGCCTTTTAACATCACCACGACGCAAAAAAGGAGGAAAAAGAGCAGTCCGGGTAAGCCCTGTTCAACGGCAACCATCAGGAAATAGTTGTGGGTGCTCGACCTTTCCGGGTTGTCGGAAACATAGGTGCGGAAACTGGTGACCGTGTAATTCTTGTAATGCGTGTAAAACGTAGCCGGTCCAAAGCCGAGCATCGGGCGCTCTTGAATCATATACGACGCCGCCACCCAGCGATATACCCGCTCCATGGTCGAGATGTCTTCCAGTTTTGTAGTCGCTTCCAGGAGGCGGTCAAAACGCTGGTGGGTAATGGTTTTTTCAAATTCCGGGGCAAACATTAACCAGTTGTTTCGGACACCAAGAAATGTAATAAACACGGTAAAAATGAGGACTGTGGCAACCAAAGCTGCTTTCATCAAGCGTCCGCGAACGACCCAATATACCCCTATGGCAAGTACCAAAGCACCATAAGCCGCCCGCGTGTAAGCGAAATTAATGCCGACCAAAAACACCAACACCCCCAATACCAAAAGCCACCAGGCTCCTGAAAATCGCCGATACCAATACGTACCATACCAGGCAAATGGTAAAAAAATCGCCAATAAACAGGCGTACATCACGTGATTCCTAAAAAATGGCTCCAAACAACCATTGATGGTCTCGAAGGAAAAACTGTATCCGGCATGCCGGTAGACTACTGTGATTGTAGCTAAAAATAAGGGCACAAAAAACCACCACATCAGCGCTTTGAAATCGCGCTCGGTGTTCAGAAAACGAGCCGCCCAAAAGTAAAAGACGATTACATACCAGCCTTTGGCCAACAAAGATTTAAAGGAAATTAGAAAGTCCTGAGAGGTGGCCACACAGATCATCAACCAGAACAAATGGGCAAACAACGCGAGGGTAATGGGGTGACGAAAAAATCGAACATCAACCTGCCGCCAATTCCGGGAAAACCAGGCCACACCAGCCAAAGTAAGCAACCACATCAATGGTTCAGAAGGCAAATCAGTCGCTAAGCCACCCGGCAAAGCCACCTCGGTAGAAAGTGGGATGCACCCAATCATCAGGAAAAAAATCTTCCGAATATCTACCAGCGCCAACCAAATCACGCCCAAACCAGCTGGCAATAAGCTCAACCAGTTCATTTCCAGGTACAACCCTGCAAAGATGGCAAGCAAGCTAATTGCTACAAATACGGCCACGAGTCTCCCTTGTGGGTGACCTTTTGGCACTTCCAGCAATTTGGTGGCGAAACGGAGCATATTTTTTTAGTGCTTAGGATCTTGGATCGGCTATGCGAAGGCCTCGGCGGGCTTCGCATATTCAAATCTTTATTCCAATGCCTTCCAATTTATATCCCGGTACGCATCTGCCAGGAATGCCGCAAAAAGCGTAAAAAGTAACGCAGCCATCACTGCACCAATCACAATAACACCTCGGCGTGGGCGACTTTTCATCAAAGGCGGCTCGGCCATTTCTACCACTTGGACAGCGGGGATATCGGTGTTGTAGGTAGCTAAAATCTGGTTGTATCTTTCCAAATCGTAGCTGAGTTGCTTCCGGGCCTGGTTGTGCAAATCGTTGGCAATAGACACTTTGCCTATGCCTTCGTTGTAGTCTCGGATGGTCGTGTTGCCCCCCTTTGGGTTATGGGCCAGAAGCATTTGGCGCTGGCGAGTGGCTCCGCGCAGATTAGCTTTGATGTATTCGATGGTGTCGAGCGGAATGAGTGGATTTCCGTCAAGCACCTCCAAACGGGCACGGTTTCGGGCAATATCTTCTTCTGCTCTGGTGAGTTGTTCCGAAAGCTGTTCGCCTTGATAACCACCACTGTAGATGTTGTATTCGGCTTGTACATTGCGCAGGGTATCGCCGAGCCGACTGAGTTCGGATATTTTGCGTTTAATGTTTGCATCAAACGAAGCGATCAGTTTGGCCTGGCTGTTTTTAGTGAGTCCCTGGGTTATTTCGTCAATTTTTTCCCGAGCTCCATTGGCCATATCAGAAGCCATTTTCGGGTCTGTGTCTTCAACAGTAAGCTCAATGGCATCATTGCGATTTTTTTGTACCACATAAAGATCCCGGAATTTTAGCCTAGCCCAATACCTGCCTTCATGACTTGTAGAATCAATGTTGTAATGCTGGAAAAGGCCAAAACGATCAATCATATAGTCTACCAGTTCGTTGCTGGCAGCAATTTCCAGAATCCGATCCACGTCTTTGTCGCTACCGTAATACTCGGTCACCTTGCTCATCGCTCCAAAAATTAATTCGGGTTTGGAAAGGTCCTGATTACTCGGGTAAAAAATGGTGGTGGCTTTGTAATAGGTATCCATCCACAAAGCGATTGCGATACTGCCTATTAACGCGATAAGACAGGTATTTCGGAGTGCTTTTCTCCATCGGTAAATCGTCCCCAAAACGCCGAGGAGGTTGTCGCGGTTGCTCATAAGTCAAAAAAATCGATGGTTTGTGGGTATGTTGATTTGTTTATTTGGTGATTTGGTGATCTGTTTTGCCAGGGCTTGGTATTTGGAGTAACAGTTAAATACCAAGCTTTGGCACAACAAATAACCAAATCACCAAATAAACAAATCAACATACCCTAACAACGGAGCGCAAAAGTAAGAAATCTGGCC
>JBJXFD010000059.1:0-25308 GCA_046153985.1 Saprospiraceae bacterium | reverse complement strand
CGGTACGGTGCTGCGCATCCAGAACAATGCCTGGAAAGCGATTGCGCTGCCCTACAACGTCAAGGCCAATACGGTTATCCAGTTCGATTTCGGCTCAACGGTCGAAGGGGAAATTCACGGCATCGGTTTTGATGAAGACAACCTGATTTCCTTCAACCGCACATTCAAGGTGCATGGCACGCAGTCCTGGGGCATCACCAACTACGACAACTACCCGGGCGGAAGCGTCTGGAAAACCTACACCATTCCAATCGGGCAGTTCTACACCGGTAATTTCAACTACCTGTTTTTTGCCAGCGACCAGGATGTTGCGCCATACACCGGCAACTCTTTCTACCGGAACATCAAGATCTACGATGGCACGGTTTGCAACAACCTGGATGAAGGCGATACGACTGAAATGCTGCCGGAAAGCGGCCCGGGTGCTTTGTTGCTTTATCCAAATCCGGCGCAGGAATCGCTCCAGGTCAGGTTTAGCACGCCGGAAAGCGGCAACGCCACCAACCTCAGCATTTTTAATGCCACCGGACAATTGGTGGAAACCCGCAGCATCAGCACGCTGAAAGGGGAACAACTCGAACAAATTGATGTGCGCAGCTTGCCGCAAGGGGCTTATTTTGTGAAAATTAGCAGTGATCAGGGCGTTGCAAGCGCGAAGTTTACTGTAGTGAGATAAACGATACAGGATAAGTTTTTAAGGTTCGGTTGCCGGGGTAAAATACTCCGGCAGATATCAAGAGGGCGCTGCCCCGTGGCAAACGGGACGGCGCCTTACTTATTTGTAAAAAAAATTTAAAAAAAACACCCCGGGAACTGTAAACATCTGTATTCGATTCTACATAAACTTTCAGAAGTTCTTCAGAAAAGCTTTTCGATTTTTCTCCTGCGAGCGACCCCGGAAAACTGCATCCAGGAACATTTAGACGATTTTTTTACCGGCTGCGGAGGCAAGCGCCTTTGGCTGCACCGGGCGGCAAAAGCTGTGCTTTGTACGGAGCGCACCGGTATTCGATTAACCTTTTAAAAAACCATTTCAACCATGCAAATCTCCATTGAAAACCAAAGCAGCAACCTGTCTGCATTCCAGTCCACCGAGTTGGCACAAGATCAATTGTTGACCCTCAAAGGAGGAGATGACAACAGCGGTGGCTCACACGACATCACTGATTATTAACGCTTCGTGCGGTATAGGAGGAGCTTAAAAAGCTCCTCCGCTTTTTCTATCAGCCAATGCCGCATCATCATTTGAGACGATTTAAGCCTCATGGCTATGACGGTTTTTTCCAGCTTTTCGGTTGGATTTTTGACATTCACGGCATGTAATTGCGCCAGTTTCAGGGTGTAATGAATAAAGTCCAGGTAAGCCTGTACCCGCGACTGGGCCAGTGTATTGTCCTGATTGTACAGGTACTGGCGAAAGTTCCTTGAAATATCTTTCAGCGGTTGATTGTCTTGCTCGATCAACAGGCTGTATTCATAAGCGATCCGCAATTGCAGCGACCGCACCCGTAATTCGTAATCGGGTTGTCCGTGCTGAATATTGATCAGGGCTATTTTCGCTTTTTGAAAAAATACGCCGGCGTCTTTAACCGTTGCTTTCTTCCCCTGGTTGTAATTCAAATAGGCTTGAGCCAGCAAAACGGTATTTTTGCGTTCCTTTTCCTCAACTTTCGATCCATTTTCCAGAATGAATGCCTCTGTCCACTCAAAATCGCCAACCGTAGCCCCTGTTATGGCAATAGAGGTAAACACCTGAACATTCATGTTCCCCTGTTCAATATAGAGCCCTGTCTGCAATACGTCTTTGTACAGATTGAACACCATATTAAAAAGGCGATTGTCTCCGGTAGCTGCAATCAGTATATTAATCTTGGCAATCAGCGCCTTGGAAACCACATTGCGCTCAAAGGAGCCCAAGTGGGGCGAAGCGTACTGGTAGTTTTCATAAACTGTTTGGATGTCCTCAAACACCAGTCCGGAAGCAGGCAATCTGCAAATATGAAGCAATACGGCTGCAACCGGATTGTCCTTAATGTCGAGTACCTGATCAATTTTATGAATTACTGTTTCAATGAATTGAAAGGGATTTTTTTCGTTTCGTACCATTTCCCGCACTAAAAAATCACTTTGATAGGAAAGCAACCCGAGTGCAAACCAGCTTTCAAAACTGCGAACCAACTGCAGGTGTTGATCTTTTCCGGGTTTAAAAATCTCTTTCGTATCCGGATGAAAAAACAAATGGTGGTGAAGCGTGGCGCATTCCCTGAAATATGCAATGCCGCGTTCTTCCTGGTCTTCCAATTTCCTCAGCCGGGTTGAAATTTCGGTCTGAAAAAGAAAGTAGTCATTGCGCTTTTCATACGCGCGGATCAGCAACTGGCGTTTTATGCCTTCATCTTCAGCTAATTCCTGCTGAATCAAAAACGCTTCAATTTGCTGGCCAAGGCGCGTCATGATATTGCGCAACCGGGCATCGTTGTAGGCGTTTTTTTCCTTTGGGAACAGCTTTTTAAAAACCTGCTTTTTATCGAATCGGTTATCCGGGCCATTCCGGTGCTTCTGCATATACTCAAAAAGCACCCGAAGCTGTTGGTGGGCATTCACCGCAAGGTGTTTTTTCAAAGCGTCCATATCCTGATCCGACAGCGCTCTGAATTGGTGCATCAGCTTGGTTCCATGCATATCCGGAATTTTTTTGGGCAAAAACAAAGATATTCTTTAAGCAGGAAAGCTCAAAATCATTAAACTTATATTAACATTAATCAATCAACCTAAATAATTATAAATCAAATTTTTATTTCAATAAATTTTAATAAAAAATTTAATTTATCTCGAAAAAACCAACGAAATATCTATACACTGCCGGATATTTTGGTTGGCAATTCAGCAAGCGTATCCCTTACCTTTATGGCATCAAAAGAAAATCCATTTGAAAACGGCTTTTATAGCGGAGAGGAAATGTAGGAGACACCTTAACCCGGGTGAATCCGACCTTTCGGGCATGTGAGTACAGTATGTGGTGATCCTGGCTTGCATGCCCGACTCTCAGCTACCATTTTTGTTTCAGGTTGTTGCTTCACAAACAACCAAAGTATCATTTTCGCCTCTGGTCTTTCCCCGTCAATCAATGACAAACACAACAAACACACAACGCCTCCGAATTTGCCCTTTTGAACATTTAAATATCCCAGAAGGTATTCTGGTCAATCTGAATCAAGCCGTTCTGTATGGCATAAACGGCCAGCCCCGCAGTATTGCGGCAACTGAGTTTCGACAGCAGGTTGTTGCGATGGCCGTCTACGGTACGGGCGCTGATGAACAGCTTTTCGGCTATTTCAGTGGTGGTGTATTGCTGGCAAATCAGCTGCAGGACTTCCTTTTCCCTCGAAGTGAGTTCCACCTCAAAACCGCTGCGGGGCTTTACAGCATTTTTATTGACTAAGTTTTCACGAATGACTTCGAGGACTAAGTTATTGTAGTGAAAACCCTTGGCATGCACAGCCCGGATGGTATCAGCAACTTCTGCCGGATCGGAATTTTTGGCTAAATAAGACCCCGCGCCAATTTCAATCATGTTGATGACAAAAGCCTTACTCACGTGCGCCGACAACACAATGATGGAAATGGAAGGAAAGCGCTCGCGAATGATTTTGGCCGTCTCGATGCCATTGAGTACCGGCATTTTTAAATCGAGCAGCAACACATCGGGCAGTTCGGGCGCCGACTGGATTTTATCTAATAAGTCCTGGCCGTGCTCCGCTTCGATCATGATCTGAAAGTCGGAATAATCCTCCAGGATCAACTTCATGCCTTTCCGGAAGAGCGCCTCGTCATCAGTTATGGCAATCCGTATGGTAGATTCGTTCATGTTGTAAACTTGTTCGTGTTATGTGAAGTCATGGTAAATTCAAATCCATTGCCGGGACTGGAGCTCACCTGGAATGAAGCCCCGATAATCCTCACCCGGCTCTCAATGTTGCGCAGGCCGAGTCCTTTTCTTTCCATTTGATCCGCTTCAAATCCCTTTCCATTGTCGCGATAGTGCAATCCGATGCCGGGATCTGAACGAAAAATCCGGATCTCAATTTCGCTGGCTTTTCCGTGGCGCAGGGAGTTGCTGATCAACTCCTGAACGATTCGGAACAGGTTGAGTTCTGTTGTGGCGTCGCCAATTTCTTCCCGGGTCACTTCCCAGGTGAAATCAACCCGCGCCTCGCCCGACTGGCTCACGTGCTGACTCAGTTCCTTCACGGCTTCTATGAACCCAAAATCTTCGAGCGTGGGCGGCATCAGTTCGTGCGAAATGCGGCGCGTTGTATCTATTGTATTGGCAATAAGGGAATTAATATCTTCAATGGTCAGGTCGTAATCATTTGTTTGGGGTTCCATTTTGCGCAGCCGGTGCATGTTCAGGTGCAGCACGTTGAGCTTGGAGCCGATCTCGTCGTGCAGGTCAGAGGCAATCCGGCGGCGTTCTTCTTCCTGAACAAGCAGGTTTTTCTGGAGTAAATCCTGCTGGTATTGCAATTCGATCTGTTGGTTGTGCATTTGCTGACGCAAAATTTGTTTCTGTGCGCGGTTGAAATACCACACAAAAGCCAATGCCAGAGCAACCATGATCAAGATTCCAATGCTCATCAGAAAGATAATTTGGGACGCCTGAAAGCCACTCTCCATAAACCGATCAATACTAAAATGTGAAAGAGAAAATTTAACAAAGCATTGAATATCCAAAAGCCGTGGTAAATTATACTTTTCTCAATAAAAATATTGCTAAACATGAAGATAAAAAGGCTTCCGCAATAATAAATTAAGACGGCAGAGTTAATCATCCGAAGCGACCAGCCTTCCTGCGTTTTAAAACTGGACGCTTCGGGGAGATGAAAGAAGAACAAAATAGCATAGAGGATCAGGATGATCTGCACCAGCGTTTTGGCATAGCTGTTGAAGACAAAAATACTTTGTAGAAAAAGGGTATTCATCAGGATCAACAGCGATACCATCACCAGCAATACAGGAAAGAATTTTCGAAAAATAACGTGTTCCGGCAGCAGACTGCGATAAAAAAAAGACAGCAATACAAACTCTCCCACCGTATAGAGATGCAGCAAAGGCAGGTTATTGGGCACAAAATATACGATGAGTCGCGCACCTATTTCAATAAACAAATTGAACAACAAAAAGTAGCCCAGAATCTGCAGCGGCCAGGAGAAGCTTGCCCGTTTCATCACCCAAATGACGCATGAAACCGAAAGACATAGCAATGGGAAAGCCGAAACAAGCATCAACCACTGGTGAAGCGTCATCTGTTTAAATTTCTATTATTCAATTAAAATATGATCCATCCTGAACCCTCCAGTATTTTATCCGTCTTAATTTTGGTCAGGACATGACGTCGGGCATGGCGCTGTAAAATCGTAATAACTCCAGCTTCCCCCGGTAGCCGGTTCTGCTGCAAAAACAAGTTCGGGGACAAAAGTTTGTGTCGCCGCATTGTACTTGATGGCCAGCATTGCCCACACCTTGGGATCAGGGCCTAAGTAATTCAACATCGAATCGAGTTCAAGGCGCGGGATCTGAAAACCATTAACCAAAAAGGTGGTATCCTGAGCAATATCCGAGTTTTGGAGGACCTCCACCATATCAGTTCGGGTGTTTGCCCAGCGCACCATCCAGGCCTGTGCGGTGTCTGCAGAAATCTGAAAAGCAGGCAGTTTACCGCCGCTGGCAGCCGTTGAAGTTTCGGTTTTGGCCATAGAAGTTTCGTTGGCCGAATTGTTGCATGCAAACACGCCCAGGAAGAGAACAGGGAGCGTTACAAGGAAGAGTAATAACTTTTTCATAGTGAAGTTTTTTTATTTCGCCCTAATTTAAGCCTTCCTGATTCCCTTTCAAAGCCTGCTTCCTGTTCCTGAGAAAAACAGGTATAAATACGGGGTAAGTCACTCCGTAAAACTGCGCGGACAGGCACGCATTACCACCTGATTTTAAAAAGGGGTTTTTATACGCTGCCTTATTTCATACAACGAGATGATCTTTGTGTCGTCCTAATCGAATACAGCAAGCGTGTTATATCATACATGAATCCCATTTTACGAAATGTTGGCAGAAAATTTTCTGCCCCAACGATGGAGAGGTTGCGACAATGCAAGGGGTAGTAATCGTCGCAGCTCTCGCCATTGTTGGGGCAGGACGTCTTCTGCCCGAACAGTCGGATTTGTTTTCGGTAAAAGGAAATACTCCGTGTCGGTATAGGCTTGAATACTCCACAATGAAGAGATTCAGAAACTATGAACACAAACACTTTTACGCAGCCGGCCGGCACGGAATTTTAAATTAGATAAACTAAACTCCAGTAAATATACATTTCCCAGTTATCCTGAGGCAAATTTGCCCAGGTATTAGTCCACCAGTTTTTGAGTGTGGAGCGCAGACAACAGCATCGTGTCTGCGCTTTTTTTTTTGTGCTTTTTTTTAAAAAACACGGGATATACATATACTTAATTTTAACTTTGTTTAAATAACACTAAATAAAAACATTAATCAAATAGCCATAAAAAAAAAGCCCTGCTTTATTTGTTGTTTTTAGCGATAATTCCGATACAAAGTCCTAAAAAATAGTCTTGATTGCGCCGACCCGGCCTATATCTTTGCAGTACCTTATTTGCCAATAGAAATACCTGTAGAATTTCCGGTTATACCAGGAAACATCAGAAAGAATAATATTTTAACTTCTTAAAAACCATTTTGTTAACATGATTGATCCAATTCTTTTCTGGAATGAAGTCGCGTTGGAAGCTAATCGAACCAGTCATACGACAGGTTTGGATGGAGCCATGGTGAATGGCCCTACTATGAGCTCCCGTGCCATTGCCATTGTTCACTTAGCTATGTACGATGCCTACGCAGGCATTATAGGTGGTAGTGATTTGCCACCTTATCTGACTAGCTTACCCACCGCACCGACAGTTCCTGCACCCGACCGCGAAAATGCTGCCGCAGCAGCTGTTGCAGCAGCAGCCTATGCTACCTTGTCCGCCTTGTATCCAAGTCAGAAAGCATTTTTTGATTTGAAGCATGCACAAGCCGGGCTTGGGAGTGCATCCGCTGCCCAGGGTCATAACTTCGGTCATCTTGTGGCAGAGCTGATGCTGAAAGACAGAGCTGCCGACCCAAATGCCAGCGACAATGGTTATTCTGCTTCTATGGCGCGCACCAAACACCGGCAAGATCCAGATAACCCTCAAGGCTACCATGCTCCATTTTACGGCGCTAAATCCAAAGGATTTTCTATTTCTTCGCGCCATACATTGGATAGTCCGGATACCCTCACCCTAAGCGAACACGCGGCTGCGATACGGCAGGTCCGGTACAAGGGCATTGCGCCCGAATTAATGGGCACTTTGAACACAAGTACCGCAGTTTTAAACAACTTGAAACGCACAGCTGCTGAAACAGTTATTGGAATCTACTGGGGCTATGATGGCGCAAAAGGGTTGGGCACGCCACCGCGTTTGTACAATCAGATTGTTCGCCAGATTGCCCTTGAAAAGGGCAATTCCATTCCTGAGAATGCCCGTTTGTTTGCCCTGGTCAATGCAGCAATGGGCGATGCCGGTATCCTGGCCTGGGACCAAAAATATATCCATGATTTTTGGAGGCCTGTTGTCGGAATCCGGGAACTCGATGGTTCGATGGGCGTAACGGGCACAGGCAGCACAAGCAATCTTAATCAAGACTGCGACCCCGAATGGCTGCCTTTAGGCGCTCCAAAAACGAATGAACCGGGGGTTAAAAACTTCACGCCACCTTTTCCGGCTTACCCTTCCGGCCACGCAACCTTTGGAGCGGCAGCACTACACATGGTGCGCTTGTTTTATAGCGCTGCCAACATCGGAAATCAGGGGCCGGATATTGGCGCTATCCTTCCTGCGGGATTTTCGTTCGTATCGGAAGAATATAACGGTGTCAACAAGGACAATAAAGGAGCCGTACGCCCCAAGCATTCGAGAAGCTTTGGAGTATCTGGGCTTTGGAAAATGATTGAAGAGAATGGATTCAGCCGGGTTTACCTTGGCGTTCACTGGTCCTTTGATTCTTTTGCACTTAATTCCGATGGAAGTCCCAACATTGCCCGAAACGTAGGCGGCGTACCCCTGGGCTTAAAGATTGCTGAAGATGTTTTCAACGGCTCAAGAACGGCAGGATTGAAAAAATCAGCAGTACCACCACGGTCATAAATTACAGTTGGGGGTGTCTCAAAAGGCAAGAGCCAAGGCAAGTCTTGGATTTTGCTCCTTGACACTTGTTTCTCCGAATGAGACGCCCCCAACCCTTATATTAATACATCGGATTCTGCGTCAGCAACCCATTGCTCAAATCTATTTCTTCCTGCGGAATCGGAAACAATTCGTGTTTACCAGCCACAAAGGCTTTGCCCACCGCCTGCATAACCGGCGCAAGGCGTCCCTGGCGCTTCAGATCAAACCAACGATGTTGCTCCATCGCCAATTCTACGCGGCGTTCCTGCCAGATCCGCTGGCGCAGCTGGTCTTTGTCTGTAACGGTAATATTTGGCAAAATGAACGGATTGGCGCCGCGTGCACGGGCACGCACCTGGTTGACCAACGTGAGTGCATCCTGTGGTTTCCCATTTTCATTCATCGCTTCGGCTGCCATCAGCAACACATCAGCATAACGCAGGATGCGGATATTACCGCCGCCCCATCCATTATTGCCGTTGATGGGTTGTGGCGCCCAGGCCTTCTGGTTGAAGCGCTCGTTGATAATTTCCGGAGAGTCCTCCACAATGGCTGAGCCATCGGGCAGCACTTCCCCCACATACAGGATGGTCGCTTCGCGGCGCGGATCGGTGCCTTCATAAGCGGCAACTAAATTATCCGACGGGCGATTGAATCCCCAGCCAAGGTTTGGCGTTCCGCGCACACCCTGCACTTCGTTATATTGAGAGCCGCCCAACCCCTGGGGATCGGAAGTGGTTTGCACTTCAAAAACCGATTCAGAAGAGTTTTCGCCTTCTGGCGTAAACAATTTGGCGTAGTTGGGATACAGGGCGTATTTCCCCGAATTGATGACCGCTGTGGCGTACTGTTCGGTCTTTTGAAAATCACCCAAAGTCAGGTAAACCCTGGCCAACAGGCCATTGGCAGCACCTTTGGTGGCTCGTCCAACTTCAGCAGCAGGATAGGTCTCCGGCAAGGTAGCCGCAGCGGCTTCGAGGTCTGCGATGATTTGCGCGTAAACCTCTGCTTGGGGCTTTCGGGGTTGCTCAAACTCGCTGGGCAACAACGGCTTGGTAATCAGGGGCAAATCGCCGAACCAGCGCACCATCGTAAAATAATAGTAGGCGCGCAGAAACCGGCATTCTGCAACCAACCGAGCCTTGAGCGCCTCGTCCATTTCAATGGCCGGAATGCGTTCAATCGCCGTATTGGCGCGGTAGATCCCCCGGTAGAAGCCATTCCAGACCGTTGACATGGCAAGGTTGCCTGCACTGTAGGTGAGGTTATCCACTTCGAGCAGAAAATTGGCGTCCGTCGGCGTGCTGCCTTTGTCTGCATCGTCCGAAACGATGTCGGTCATGCCAACGTAGCTGAATACGTGTACTTCCCAGCGGCGCAACATGTTGTATACCGCGTTGGTCGCTTCAATCGCCTGTTCGGGCGTTTGGAAGAACGCCTCGTCGGTCAGCAAATTTAGCGGCTCTTTTTGCAGAAAATCTTCATTACAGCTTGTTGCCGCAACGACCAGCATGCCGCTCAGAATTATTTTTGATAAGAACTGTTTCATGACTTTTGTTTTTAGCGAGGTTAGTGAGGGTGTCACTCCAAGTGACGCCCACACTTGCCCGTGTCAATTAAAAGGAGGCGTTCAATCCAAAGGTGTAAACCTTCGAAATCGGATAAACAGCGCGGTCAATACCGGATTCAAACCCCGATTCGTTTACAATTTCCGGCGTATAGCCTGTATATTTCGTCCACATTTTCAAATTCGTACCCGCTACAAAAACCCGCAGGGTTGTCAGGCGGATTTTTTGTAAGACCGATTGCGGCAGGCTGTAGCTGAGTTGCAGGTTGCGGAGGGCGAGAAAAGAACCGTCTTCCACAAACCTTGAAGAGAACTGGTAGTTATGGCCACTGTTAGTCACCCGAGGTTCTGTGTTGCTCGTGCCTTCGCCGGTCCAGCGGTCAAGGAAGCCGCGCTCGAAATTGGGCGTATTGAAACGGGCCATTTTTTTGGAATTGATGATTTCATTGCCTGCCTGGCCGGTAAAATCTACCGACAGGTCAAATCCCATCCAATCTGCGCCCACGCTAAACCCGAAAGTATAATCGGGGATGGAGTTGCCCAATACAATCCGGTCTTTATCCGTGATGATCCCATCCGCGTTCTGGTCTTTAAAAATCAGGTCGCCCAGCTTTTCCGGGCCTTCTTTGGCAAAACTCGACAGATCACCTTCGTTTTGGAAAATGCCAATCACTTCATAACCATAGAAAGACCCCACCGGCAAACCTGCCCTTGTAATGGTGCCCAATTGGCCGCCAAGGCCCAAACCACCGGCAAAAAACTGTTCTTCGCCGTTGCTCAGGCGCAGGACTTCATTGTCTATGGAAGACCCCACCAGCGATGCACGGTAGCCAAAACCGCCAACATTATCGCGCCAGCTCAACGCCAGGTCTATCCCCTTGTTGCTCACCTGAGCCGCGTTGATGAGTGGCGGCGCTTCCAGCCCGATGTATAATGGAATGGGTACCCGCCACAGGATGTCTTCCGTGGTGCGGTTGTAGTAGTCTATTTCTGCCGTCAGCTTGTTTTTGAAGAAGCCCATTTCGAGGCCGATGTTCGACTGCGTGGTGCTTTCCCACTGAAGATCGGGGTTGGAGAGGGTCAGCGGCAACGCGCCCGTTTGCAGGTTTTCACCCGTGCCGAATACGCCCCAAAGGCCGGTGGCAATTACAGCAGCGCTCTCGTAGTTGCCAATTCGGTCATTGCCGGTTTGACCCCAGCCTGCGCGCAGTTTCAGCGTACTAAACAGGTTCTGGTTTTCCATGAACGCTTCTTCCGTGATGCGCCAACCCAGTGAAAACGAAGGGAAGTAGCCGTAGCGGTTGTTTTCGCCAAACCGCGAAGAGCCATCCGCACGGAACGACGCCGTGAGCAGGTATTTCTGAAACAGGGTCGTATTAACCCGGAAAAGGTAAGATAAAATGCTCCAGGAACTGGCGCCGTTAAACACGCTCCGGCTGTCCAATTCTGAAAAATTGATGAAGCGCAAGGCCTCATTTTCGTATTGCAACCCCTGCACTGAAGCGCCCAAAAATTCGCTGTCGTCGTTCTGGGAGGTTACCCCGCCCAACACAGTCAGGTTAAGGTTGTCGCCCCATTCCTTTTGAAAGGTAACGGTGTTTTCCCAGAGCCAGTTGGTAGATTCTGCCCTCGAAATCGTGAGGCCGTTGACTAAGCGCTGCTGTTGGGCAGAAACCATAAAGGTCGGTGAAAAGCTTTCGAAATCTTCCCGATAGACGTTGATGCCGAAGCTGCTCCGGAACGTAAAATGCTTCAGGAAAGTCAGATCGGCGTAAACGTTGCCCAACAGGCGAACCCCGTTGCGGAGGTTGTCATTTTCATAAAACAACTGAGCCAGCGGGTTCCCAACCGAGGAACGGATCGAAGTATTGCCGTACACCCCATCCACAAAACCAACCACCGTGGGATCGGCGCGGTAGGTATTGCCCGTTACATCGGGAACCGTCGTTTCTTTGGTGTTGATGAACGCAATGTTGTGGCCGATTTTCAGGGCCGATTTTACGTGGTATTCGTTGTTGGCGCGCACGGTTAAACGCCGGTAGCGCGAGCCTTCCAGAATCCCTTCCTGGTCGAAATAATCGCCGCTGATGCTGTACGACATCTTTTCGGTAGCCCCGCTGAACGCAACGTTGTAGTTCTGCATGGGCGCAACCTGGTAAATTTCATTTTGCCAGTCGGTTCCCTCGCCCAGCGAGGCCGGGTCGGGAAACGTTGGCGCGCCACCTACCTCATTCTGAATGATTTCATTCGCAAGGATCGCGTATTCTGTTGCATTGGTCAGTTCAATGGTTTTGGCGACCTCCTGAAAACCCTGGTAGGTTGAAAATGAAATTCGCGCAGCCTGTCCGATTTTTCCGCGCTTGGTGGAAACCAGCACAACGCCATTGGCGCCGCGGGCGCCGTAGATGGCCGTTGCAGAAGCGTCTTTCAAGACGTTAATGTTTTCGATGTCGTTGGAATTGAGGAAGTTGATGTCGTCCACAATCAATCCGTCCACCACATAAAGCGGTCGCGCATCGTTCAGGGTTCCTACGCCGCGAATGCGCACAACTGCACCGTCGCCGGGGCGTCCTGAAGCGGTCACCACCTGCACGCCAGCCATTTTCCCCTGAAGTGCTTGTTGCACCGAAGCGGTCGGCAGTTTAGCCAGGTCGTCCCCTTTTACGGTAGAAACCGCACCGGTAAGGTCTTGCTTTCGTTGAGTGCCATAGCCTACCACCACAACCTGCTCCAGCATTTGAGCCGATTCGTCAAGTGTGATGTCAATGACACCTCGATTGCCTACGGTTTCTTCTATTGAAGCATAACCGGTGTAAGAAAAAACCAACACGGCGTCTGCGCCTGAAACCGTCACCTCGTAGTTGCCATCCAGGTCGGTGATGGTGCCATTGCCGGTATTTTTTTCCAGAATATTCACGCCGATGAGCGGTTCGCTCCCGGATTTATCGGTCACTTTGCCCCTCACTTTTACCTGAGCGTCGGCAAAACCGACCCATCCCCAGGCCAGCAACACCAATAGCATCGCTTTGCGCCAGGAAGATGATTTGAATGTGTTAAGGTAGCCCATTAGGTATGTTTTTAAAGTTAATGGAAGATTATTATTCAACAAATTTCACACGCACAGAAAGCTTCGCATCCGAATCGCCGCCGACAAATAGGTCGAAATCGCCGGCTTCTGCCCGGAAATGCATTTTTTGATCGTAAAAGGCCAAATCTTTTGCGGTCAACTTAAAAACCAACTCCTTTGATTCGCCTGCTTTCAGGAAAACTTTCTGGAAGCCTTTCAACTCGCGCACCGGTCGCGTTACGCTGCCGACTAAGTCGCGCACATACAACTGTGCGACTTCTTCGCCATCGCGGTTGCCCGTGTTTTTCAGCGTTACCCGCACTTCCAGCGTTTCGCCATAGCGAAAATCAGCCTTGGATGTTTTGAGACCGGAATAGCTGAAAGTCGTATAACTCAAGCCGTATCCAAATGGATATTGCGGCGTATTTGGCACGTCTATATATTTGCTCGTATACTTGTCGTTGGCGTTGAAAGGGCGGCCGGTATTTTTCATGTTGTAAAAAATCGGAATCTGCCCCACGTTCCGAGGGAAGGTCATCGGCAATTTTCCGGACGGGTTGTAGTCGCCAAACAACACATCGGCGATGGCGTGCCCCGTTTGGGTGCCCAGAAACCAGGTTTCCAGAATCGCCGGGGCATTGTCCGCAATCCACGGAATGGCCAGCGGCCTGCCGTTCATGAGCACCACCACCACCGGTTTTCCCGTAGCCACGAGTTGCTGCACCAATTCTTCCTGAACGCCGGGCATTCCGATGCTGGAGCGACTCGCCGCTTCGCCCGACATGTTGGCTGCTTCGCCAACTGCCACAACGATCACATCTGCCGATTTGGCGACTGCCAGCGCAGCTTTGAAGCCGCTTTTATCTGCATTATTGATGTCGCAGCCTTTTGAGAAGGTGATTTTAGCTGTATTGCCGAGCTTTGCGCGAACGCCTTCCAGCAAACTCACGCATTGTTTGGAATCGCCTGCCGCCGACCAGGAGCCGATCAATTCGCTTTTGTTATCTGCCAGCGGGCCAATGAGGGCAATGCTTTTGGCAGATTTCGAAAGCGGAAGCGTATTTTTATCGTTTTTCAACAACACGATGGATTTGCGGGAAACGTCTCTTGCAGCTTCCAAATGCGCAGGCGCCATAATGGTGCGCTTTTCGCGATCGGTATCGCTGAAGCGGTAAGGATCGTCGAAAAGGCCGAGCATAAACTTGATGCGCAAAATGCGCCGCACGCAATTGTCCACCACAGATTCCGGCACGCGGCCTTCCTTCACGGAATTGGCCAAGTGGTTGTAATAAACGGCGCCCTGCATATCCATATCCACGCCTGCCAGCACCGACAATTCACCGGCTTCTTTTTCATTGGCAACCACCCCGTGCAGCACCATTTCATTGATGGAGGTATAGTCGGTGACTACAAAACCGGGAAATCCCCATTCGTTGCGCAGGATGTCGGTGAGCAAAAATTTATTGCCGGATGCGGGCACGCCGTCTAATTCGTTGAAGGAGGTCATGAAAGTCCAGGCGCCTGCATCGGAAGCCGCTTTGAAAGGCGGGAGGTACACGTCGCGCAGCACTCTTTCGGACATATCCACCGTATGGTAATCGCGGCCCGATTGTGCCGCGCCGTACGCAGCGTAGTGTTTGACGCAGGCGAGCACAGATTCTGTGCCTTCATACCCTTTGCCCTGAAAACCTTGTACCCGGGCTTTTGCAATGGCGGAACCGAGGTAGGTGTCTTCCCCTGCTCCTTCGCATACGCGCCCCCAGCGTGGGTCGCGGCCAATATCCACCATCGGCGCGAAAGTCCAGTGCAAGCCGGAAACGGCAGCTTCGAGTCCCGCAATCCGGGCGCCTTCTTCAATGGCGGCCATGTCCCAACTTGCTGATTCGCCAAGCGGAATCGGAAAGATCGTTTTATAGCCGTGAATGACATCGTAGCCAAAAAGCATTGGAATGCCGAGGCGCGTTTCTTCCACGGCGATGCGTTGTAAATCGCGGGTGAAGGCAGCCGTATGGGCATTAAAAATAGCCCCTACCCTACCCTTTTTGATGTCGTCTTTGTAGCCGGCCCGAAGTGTTGGTCCGGTTACATCCCAATCGGAAGTAAACAAGGTCATTTGGCCTACTTTTTCTTCCATGGTCATCAGCGCAAGCAGAGAGTCTACTTTGCGTTCGATGCGCTCGTCTAATTTTACCGGGCGTGGCGCATCCGTAAATAAGCCACTTTGCAGGGCAAACGCATTGAGCAGGTAAGCAACGCCCAGAAGGGCGCCCAGCTTCAGGTATTTTTTTACATTCATAAACGGTGAGTGTTGAGTCGAAAAGGGATTCCGGGAGCGAAACGCTCCCGTTTTCCCGGAATATTGAACTTAAAGTCAACTGTTCTTGTCGAGCCATCCGCCTTTGAAACCTGCTTTTTTCAGGCCCTCGCGGATGTATGGATTTTTCTTCATCACCTCCCAGACCAGGCGGGTGCGGTGATTTTCCATTTGAATCAATATGGGCCCCTGGTCAATGCCGAGGTAATCCACATCATACCAACCCAGCGAAGGGTTGAATGCATCGCGGAAACCGTATTGATCCACTAAGCCATCGTAGTATTTTTCCCACATGTGTTCGAGGGCAGGCATACAAATTTCGGGGGCAAACGGCATGGACCCGCCCGCCGCAGTAGGCGCCAGAGTTCCGTCGTCCAGCAAATAATCGCCCGAAGCGCCCCTTGCGCCATAGCCTGCGAATTTCGTTTTGTGGCCTTTTTTCCATTCTTTTTCAAAATCCCCGGGACCATCACAAGCAGTGAGTCCCCAGCAGTTTTTTCCGTAACCTTCAAATCCGGAAGGATTTTTCATGCAATAAGCGCGGTTGGCATACGTGGCGCGGCGGGCATTTTCAAAATAATCAATGCCTTTCGCTTTCATATACGGGTCGTAAATGCCCTGAAAATCAACATACATGTGGCTGTACTGATGTCCGAAAAGCGGCGCGAAATTGACATATTCCTGGCCGTAGAAGGTATTCCAGAAATACGGTTTACACCATTTTTCCCAACTGTCATCCGGGATGGGGTGCGTGGGTGATCCCATGGCCATGATGATGAGCACCATCGCTTCGTTGTAGCCATGCCACTCGCTTTTGAGGAACCCCTTGTCGGGAAACCAGCCCATGGAGAGGTACCCATTGTCGTTCAGCGCCCAATCCCACTCTACGCGGCGGAAAAGCGCGTCCGAAAGCTCGCGGATCCGGCGTTCTGTTTCGGTGTTGCCATCAAAATAGGACATGACAGACAAGACCCCGGCCATCAGCAATCCGGTATCAATGGTGGATAATTCTACATTTTTATACCGTCGGGCGTCGTTGTGGTTCAGGAAGTGGTAAAAAAAGCCTTTATGGCCACTTACTCCGGACATCGCATCGCCTTGCGGCAAGTTGATCAGCACTTCCAGTGTTTTTAAAACCCGGTCGGCGCCTTGTTCCCGCGTGATGTACCCGCGTTCGATGCCAATAAAATAAGCGGTCAATCCAAACCCGGTGGCGGCAATACTGGAAAAATTTAGCGTCGGCCAGCGATCGGGCACTTGCCAGTTGGCATCTGCTTTTTCCGGCAATTCCCAAAAATAGAGGAAGGTCCGCCGTTGAAGTTCGTCCATTGAAAAAGGAACCTTTGCCGATGTTTTTTTAGAAGAGAGGCCGGTAGGCTGGCAAGCGCTGAAAACGAATAGCAGTAGAAATGCAAACAATCGAGCACTCATGGTTGCAATATTTAAACTGTGCTTCAAAGTTGTGTGATAAGGGGCAAGGGGCAAATTGGCAAAGGGCAAATTGGCAAAGGGCAAATCCTGGTTCATTGAACTTAATCATTCGATTATACCAAATATTGCCTTTTGCTTCTTGCACCTCGCCAATTTGGAACTGCTTAATCACCCCTTCTTGCACCACAGTAACGGACTAATTAGTGCCTGTCTTTTTAGTCGGTGTCTGTTCTTTAGAGTTCGAGAGCAAGGCATGCGAAGGCCCCAAAAACGGGAGTTTACTTACGTAAATGACCGATTTTGGGGCTGAGCATAACGCAGCTATCGGACTATAAAGACAGATACAAATTATTGCTTGATCAGCTTGGTATTGGCCACCAGCAAACCTTCCTGATTGAAGGCCGCAATGGTGTACATGCCTGCGCTGAAATTGTTCAGTTCTAATCTTACATCATCCTGACCAGTTGTTTGCTGACGCAGCACAACTTTGCCCAGCAGGTCATACACCACAAAGTGGCGCAGGTCGCCTGCGTTGCGTATCAGCACTTCGCCGGTAGTCGGGTTCGGTGCGATGCTCAGGCGCTCGATGGCCGGCTCATCCGTACCAACCGAAGTACAGACCGCGCCGCCGATGGCGATGTCGTCAAAATAGTGGAACGTAGTTGCTCCGGGAATGACGCCAAAATTCAGGATCAGCGTTAAGCGCTTGAACTGGCCATCATCCGCTGCATTGGCAAAATTCCAGCTCAGGGTCTGCCAAACCCCGGGCGTTGTGTAATCCACGTTGTTGTCAGGCGTAGAAGGCGCTCCTATTGCAGAACCTTCGAGTTTCATCGTCATGACGCCGGTATTGTTCGACAATACTTTCATGCTGATGGTCTTGTTGGCCAAATCTGGAAAAGCGATTGGCGCTTCCAGGTCTGCGTACATCCCAGCAAACTCCAAACCATCAGATGCTTCCTCGAAAAGACCGACATTTTCGCTGTTGTTGGTACCTCCGGGAGTTGGGTTGTCAACCACCTGAAAAGGTGCGCCTTCCAAAGAACCGTTGGCAAAATAACGCCAGTTGGTAACCGTAAATTCAGGTGATTCAAAATCAATCACACAAGCGGTATAAGGGGCTCTTGCCCACGAAATGTTGTCAATGTAGTAGACATCGTTGCCGCCAGGCTCATTGCCTGCGTTGAAGAAGATGGCCACTTTTTTGTGATCCTGCGCTGAAAAGGCACTGAAATCAATGGAGTATTTCACCCACGCGTTTGTTGCGCTTACTTCGGAGAAAACTTCAACCGCAGGAGAAGTGCCGCCTTCCAATTTGAACAGCAATGGAACAACCGTAGCCGAGCGGATAGAAATCGTGAACTGGTTGTACAGCGACAAATCAATCGTTCCTCCAAAATCAAGTACTAAAGCAGTCCATGGGCCCGCAGGATCAGTGTATTTGCCTGATTTCAAGCTTGGGTTGCTAGATTCTAAAGATGGGTTGTTCACCACCTCAAGGTTATTTTCACCCGCAGAATAAGGCACATTGCGCTGGCATTCAAAATCGTCAACGATGTTGGCAATCGGCTCTACGCCTTCGCATGGATCAACCGTGCTGATGCCTTGCTGGAGGTTATCGTAGTAGTAAATCGTACCTGCGCCTGCTACGCCCGGATCAAACAAGAGGTTCACCTGCTGGAAATCCGTGATGTTGTCGAAAGCAGAAAAGTCGAAATTGAGTTCTACCCATTCGCCGGTAGCGGTCAGGTCACGGGTTACTTCTTTGTTGCCCTGGGTTGCGCTCACCAATTGCATGCGCACGCTCGTAGAACCGGTCGGCGCCCAAACATCGAGGTTGAGCTGTGAATTTGCAGACAGATCAATTGCCGTTGGCAGAAATCCTGAGAGTGTGCTGAACGGAGTAGAGCCTTTAGTGTAACGGCCAACATTAGGGCTGTCGTTGACACCATTGGATGCCGGGTTAGCCAATACGCCACCGTAAGTTCCGTGCAATGCGGCATCGCCATTCAATGCCTGCCAGAACATATCGGCGCCGCCAAACTGGCCGTCTTCAAAATCTTCAAGCGGGCCGGGAGCAGGCGCTACTGTGCGCTTGATGTCGTCAATGTAGTAAAGCTCGCCGTCAAAATCACCATTGCCCGCATTCACGAAGATGGCGATTTTCTTGTGATTGGCGGCAGCCTGTGCGCTAAAATCCACGCTATATTCTACCCACTGGTTGATTTCTGTAACTGGCACAAAAACTTCTGCCGCAGGCGAAATACCGCCTTCTAATTTAAACAGCAGGTTTCCGGTGCGCGGCGCCCATATTTTCGCAGTGATGTAATTCTTCGTGCTCAGGTCAATCGGGTTCTGATAGTCAATAACCAATGCATACCACGGGCCGGGAGGATCTTCCAAACGACCAACTTTGGCGCTGGGATTCACTGCCGAAACGTTCGGGTTATTGACCACTGTCAAAAATTCCCAGGCTGCGCCGTAAGTGGCATTGCGGTTGCATTCAAAATCGTCAATCACATCTGCATCAGGCGTAGCATTGGCGCAAGCGCCTTCGGGCACAGCAACTAAGTTGTCAAAAAGGTACGTGTCGGTGCTGGTTTCCACACCCGGGTCAAAAAAGAGGATGATCTTGGAAAGTCCAGTGTTGTTCGCCGCCGCGCTGAAATCGAATGTATATTCCTGCCATGCGCCAGTAACGGCAATATTTTTAATGGCTTCAATAAACCCGCCGGTACCTTCCAGCTTCATCAACAACTGTGTAGCCGCTGTAGCAAAAACCTGAATTTTGAACTGGTTGTTGACCGTCAAATCCATCGGCGCACCCAGGTCAGCAAGTAACAAGCTGTAGGAATGCGCGCCGGATTTGGTGTAAGAACCGGCAAAATCGCTGCCGTTGACTGAGTTAGAATCTTCATTCTCAACTACGCCATTATAACTTCCATCCAGGCCTAGCCAGGTCAGGTCGGCAACTCCGCCTTCAAAATCTTCGTAAACAATGCCGGGACCAACTGCACGTAGGTTGTCGAACAGGTAAGTGTCTGTGCTGGTTTCCACGCCCGGGTCGAAGAAAAGAATGACTTTCGACAGACCGGTATTGGCGGCCTGCGCGCTGAAATCAAAGGTGTATTCCACCCACTGGTTCAGTTGTGTAATCGGCTTGATGCCTTCAACAAACCCACCGGTTCCTTCCAGCTTAAGCAGGATTTGGGTTGCCACGGTGGAATAAACCTGAATTTTGAACTGGTTGTTCGTGGTCAGGTTCATCGGAGCGCCCAGGTCGGCAAGTAACAAACTGTAAGCATGCGCACCGGATTTGGTGTAGGAGCCAGCGGCCGCACTCGCGTTCACGCCCGATTGATCGGGGTTGACAACTACGCCATTGTAACTGCCATCCAGGCCTTGCCAGGTCAGGTCGGAAGCGCCGCCCTCAAAATCTTCGTAAACAATTTGCCCCATTGCCATAGTTGACAAAAAGAGAAGAGATAGGGCTGATAGTAGCAATCGTTTCATAAAGTTGTGTGTTTATTAAAAATATGAATGTGTTGATTATTCCAAAACCAAGATCTTTTTTGCAATGCGTGTGGCGCCTGCCTGAAGGTGAAGGATGTACACACCCGACGTCTCAGGTAGCGGGAATTGGAGCGAATAATCGCCGGGCGCCATTTCATCAGGATCAAGTAGCGGCGCAATCGTTTTTCCGTGCAAATCTTTAAGTGTTGCAGACACCGCCATGCGTTCGGTCAATTGAAAACTGAGCGTAAACTGCGTTGTAGCCGGATTGGGGAAGACGTTCAGGTTGAGTGAAGCGCCTGCACCTTCTTCTTCTGTTGCGGTAACGTCCTCCACAAAACCAACGGCTGCTACGGCCTGCTGCATTTCGGGATCTGCCATAAACAAATCCCACAACAAGCCGCTGCGGTGGTTTTCGATCATCCCAATGATCGGTCCCTGATCAATAGCGAGGTAAGAGTTGGCAAACCAGTTTTGATCCGGGTTAAAAGCGTCGTAGAAGCCATAGTAACCCCAAAGGCGGTCGCCCAGGTTGCGGTAAAAGTGGCGCAGGGCATCCATCGAAACGCCTGGTGTGTAGGGCATGGAAGACAAGGCGGCAGTCGGCGTGATGGTACCGTTATCGCTGTTCAGCGTTGCTTCGTGCGCCGAATAACCCCAGGGGTTGTCACTGGCCGTTAGGCCCCAGGAATCGGCACTGTATCCTTCATGATTTTCAGGATTTTCTATACAATACGCCCTGTTGATGAGGGTATGATTCCGGTTGCGGTTGAAATAGTTCGTGTGTGCATCGCGTTTGTTGCGCGGGTCAAAACCGAGGAAGGAATAGTGGGCAAAAAACAGCGGCCCACCTTTATATGGACCAACATCGAGTTTGTAGCCATAATACGTTTGTCCATTCACATAACCCGGTGCGGTCCATCCGCTTTGGTAGAGACTGGCCGGAACCCCGTGAGTTGGCGACCCCACTGCAAGCAGGTACGTAATCATCACCTCGTTGAAGCCGCGCAGGGGAAAGTTCATCTGCCAGTTGTGATTGGGCGACCAGTGCCAATAGAGCACGTTGCTGTTATTTTTGCGGTACCAGTCCCATTCTACGCTTTCCCAGACATCGGTAATCACATTGCGCAGGGAGTTTTCGAGCGGCACATTCTGGTTAAAATATTGCCTTGCCGCCAAAAGGCCCTGGATCAAAAAAGCAGTTTCAACTAAGTCGCCGCCATTGTCAAACTGGCTAAAAGGCACCACATCTCCGGTATTCCCGTTCATCCAGTGGGGAAAAGCCCCGTGAAAACGATCGGCTACCAACTGAAGAAAAGTGGAGATCTGGATCAACCGCTGTAAACCTTGTTCCCGGGTGATGTAGCCCCGCTCAATCCCGACTAAAATGGCCATTACGCCAAAACCAGTGCCTCCCGTCGTAACGATGTCGCCCGAAGTATTCCGCTCGCGGGCCATGCCGCTGATTGGGTGACCAAAATCCCAAAAATAGCGAAAGGTGTAGCGCTGCACCATGTCCATCAGCTCCTCATCGCTCATCGGCGCCGTTGGGGCAGCCATGATTTCGGAAGGCGCAGATTGCTGGGAGGCCGTATTGAATGCGGTAATGCGGTAAGATTGTTGGGAACCAGTGGGTGAGTACCCCCTGAAGTCTATATACCAGCGCTGGGTTGCGGGTACATCTTTTACAAATAAGAAAGGTTGCCCCGTCTCCATCGGCGCGATAAATCCGGTAGAAACTGACGTTGCTTTCCGCGTTGGGCTGCCACCTCAACTCTACGTGACTATCATATCCGGTGGCCATTACTCCGCTGGGAGCACCAGGCTGAGCCAGCAAAAATGAGGCCATAAACAACCCCAGAAAGGTATGTGTCAACTTTGTTCTCATGCGCTCGTTTACAACTTTAATTGCAATCTATTTTAGCCTGGATTGCTTTTATTCTATAATCTACTGCATTTCCAGAACGAAATTATTTTTTCCAGAGGGGAAAAACAAAAAAAGCACCTCACCATGACTACACCAAGAGTAAAATAGTGATAAATGTTGGCGATCAGCGCCTCTTTTGCCAACCCTCCTTACATTCAACACAGTCTACCTTCTTATAGTTGTCGGTTTTGTCCGGTAAGAAGCGGCAACGAACAATCGTTTTATCTTTACTTTTAAAAATAAAACTTATGAAAAAAGTGTTCCCCGCGTTCCTCCTGACGCTTTGTTTATTAGTGACGAAGCAAGCTGCATTGGCGTGTTCCTGCATTTACCTCTCCGATTACTTTTGCATTACCTTGGGGGAAAGTAACCTGTTTGGCTCCAACCATCACATTACCTTTGGGAAGGTCATCAGCAAGTATATTGCAGGCCAGAATCAAGGGCCGGTCATGGATGTGGAAGTGATTGAGTGGCTGAAAACCGAAGACCCAACATTAGACACCATCAGTGTTCCGGGGCAGGATGGCCTCAATTGCAACGAATCCTTATTCTATTTTGAAGTGGGAGATACGGTGGTGCTGGCTTTGTACGATGGTGGTGGCCCAGGGCAGGGCATTCCGTATCCGGTTTTCAACCTGCTGGGGTGTGGCCGGTATTTTTTAGAATTTTCGGGTGGAAACGTCATAGGTCCAATCCGTCCGGGCTTGAGTTCTGAATCCTACACGGATTTTAAAAACGGGTTGGGCACATGCAGCCTGCTGACCGATACGGAAGAACTTCCCACCGAAGGTGTGTTGATCGGGCTGTATCCCAATCCTGCAAGCGACCTGCTAAACATCAAAATGGACAGCCGCATTGGCGCACCGGATCGTATGTATTTCCTGAATGCTTATGGGCAGGTTTTGCCGTTGAACACAACCCGGTCGGATGACGGCATGATCACCGCAGTGGATGTTTCGGCTTTAAGCCCCGGACTTTATTTTGTCGTACTGGAGTTTGGCAACAGCCGGCGCACGAAAAAGTGGGTGAAAGTTTAGCGACAATGCGATGGGGTCGTTTTCCCTTTTCCTGCCCATCTTGTCTGAATCAGAATACGCAGGATTGTATAATTTTCAGGATGGGCAATTCTGAAAATTCTACAATCCTGCGAATTCTGATTCAGACTATTTTATTGTTTAATAATTTTCCCGCTCGCGCGTAGGCTCCGCCTCGCGTGTACTATTCTTGCGGGCTTCGCCCGATTTTGGGGTCTGCCGGCTAAAGCCAGCGACCACAGGCGCTCATTGCTTGAGTCAAAAGTCCGGATAAAAAACATGAGCCACCCCGAACTTTCGAGATGGCTCATATTTTTGCCATTTAGTTATGCTGAAAAGCCGCTGAAGGCATCAAATCAATAACCGTCCTTCCCGGTTGGCTTGGCCGGAGGATCCATCTCCACATCGCCTTGCGTTGCTACGCGGAATTCTACCCTGCGGTTCATATAGCTGCTGGTGACGGGCACCAGGGCATTCTTTTTACCTTCCCATTGCAGCACCAAACGTCCGCGACCGATCCCGTGGTTGGTCACCAAGTGTTCGATGATGGAATTGGCGCGCTGGTAAGACAACCAATCGTTGAGTGCTTCCGGACCAGTTTGGTCGGTGTGGCCAGACACCACCAGACGGATATTGGGATTGCCTTTCAACACCCGGGCTACGCCGGCTAAGGTACCGTAATCAGAATATTTGACCTGGTTGCTTTCGCTACCAAAGTGAATCATCGGCAGGAACATTTCTGTTACGCCGCCACCGCCACCAGTGCCTCCGGTACCGCCAGTGCCAACACCTCTTCTGTCTAAGGCTTCATCAATGAGTTCTTTCACGCGTGCTTCAGTGACACCGGTACCACTGATTGGATTGGTTACTACGCCATCGGTGTTCACCGTTTCGCCGGCCCGGGGTGGGTAGTAAGGTTCTTTGTCTTTGTAATCGGCAATGCCGTCCTTGTCGCTGTCGAGTACGCGCCCTTTGGTATCCACCGGCACATCCGGCGGTGTATTGGGATCTTCATCCACGGCGTCAATTACCCCGTCGGCATCAGAATCCGCCAATAATTCATCCTGACGTTTTTTGATCGCATCCACATCTTTGAATACATTGTCAAGCGGGTTTACCCAATAAAGAGGCTCCGATTGGCTGGATGCATTCCCAATATTGAAGTTAAGGCGCAGGTTGGTGTAATTGACAAGGTCGCGGAAGGGCGTGCGGACGCCGCTTTCTTTTTCAAAACCGTCAAGCAAATCGGAGCGGCGACCAAAAAGCGCCATTGCCTGATGCTCGATGCCAACGTTAAACCGCTTGCCGAGGCGGAAAGAAATGCCGCCACCCACTGCTATATGGGGTGCCAGTTCCCAGTCAATGGTGTCAAAACGCGGTTGGTCTTCCTGTTCAAATGCAGTTTCGAACGAATTTCCACCACCGCCTACCAAAGCATAGTAGTTTACTTTCCTTACCGTTCGGTCGAAACGGAAGCTGTTCAGGCTGATAACACCGAATGCCGTACCCGATAACCAGGTCGCTTCGTAGTTGCGGTTCGGGTCGAAAGACTCCCCGGACAACATACCGCCCAGCAAATCTACACGAATGGAGAACAAGTGGTCAATCGCTTTCCGAACATGGAGGCCACCCGCAACGCCAAATTTGGATTTGATGTCGCCACCGGCGAACATGGTTCCTGCGTGCAGACCGACCTCAATCATATTTTTGGGTTTCGGTGTGCTACTGCTGGATCCGGATGCAACGGCAGGTTTGTCTTGTGCAAACGCCGGGGTGGAAAATAAGACGGCCATCAAAAAGGCCATCCCTGCAAAATTCAAAGTCATTCCTCTTTTCATAGGGTAGGATTTAAATCAGTTCATGGAATATAATTACGAGATTATCTTCGATTCCGTTGCAGGAAATTGAAGATGTTGTTGAAAAAATCAAGTGCATCGTTTGTAAAATGTATGTGTACAAAAAAATTCCCGAAAGGATATGGGCTTGGCAGTAGACAGCGGCTTTCACTCAAAACGGTTGTATTGTCGCATTATTACGCTGAAAATCAACGAGTTCTTGTTTTTTAGCTGCTCCCAAAAGGTGTAAAGAAAGCATGACAGGTAAAGCCCTGTTTAATAATTCGTTACAAAAATATCCCTAATTTTTAACGAAGCAAACAAAATTCCGGCTTTTATAAAAATATTCTGTCGTTTTA
>JBJXFD010000032.1:0-7316 GCA_046153985.1 Saprospiraceae bacterium | reverse complement strand
CCAGCTCAACAACCGGTCATTGAGCTGGTGGTTGAGCGTAGTCGAAGCCAAGTCGAAATGAACGCAGCTAAGGTGGCTGAGCGCAGCCGAAGCCTCGGACTATAAAGACAGACGCTAGTTATTGCTCCACGCAACGATAAAACTCCGTTAACTGATCGGCAGTATCAAAAGGAATCAAAATCTGGCCCTTGCCATCGTCGTCTAATTTGATCTGAATGCGGCCCGATCCAAAAAAAGCCCGAAAATCGGCCAGGATGGCCTCGTAGTCAGAAGGCAATTTACCGGGGACTGCCGACTTTTCAGCGGGCGCTTTTTTTTGTGCTTTTCCGGAATAGGCTTTGACCAATTTTTCCGTGTCGCGCACCGACATTCCCCTGCTAAGCACCTCGGCCAGCGCTTCTTTTTGCAGCAATTTATCCTCGATGCTGGCAATGGCGCGCGCGTGCCCCATCGAAAGGTCATTGCGCCGGATCGCCTCAATGACCTCAATATGCAAATCGAGCAGACGCAGGTAGTTGGTGATGGTGCTGCGCTTTTTTCCCACCCGTTCAGCTAAGCGCTCGTCGGTCAGGTTGCACTCTTCTTTGAGCCGGTGGTAAGTAATGGCCACTTCGATGGCGTTGAGGTCTTCGCGTTGTATGTTTTCAATCAACGCCATTTCCAGCATTTCCTGGTCGTTGGCGATGCGGATGTACGCGGGCACTTCCGTCAGCCCAGATAATTTTGAGGCGCGCCAGCGGCGTTCGCCGGAAATAAGCTGGTATTCGCTCGGGCTCAGCCGCCGAACCGTAATGGGTTGGATCAGGCCGTGTACCCGAATGGAAACTGCCAATTCTTCCAGCGCATCGGCGTCAAACTCTTTCCTCGGCTGATCGGGGTTTGCTTCAATTTCCCCAATTGGGATCATCGCAAAGGTATGCGACAGCTCCCGTACGACCTCCACAGGGTTTTCCCGGATCGCCTCGTCCATTTTTGCCGAAAAGAGGGCGTCAATGCCCGATCCAAGCTGCTTTGTGCCGACTCTTACTACTTGTTTAGCCATTATATTATACGTTTGCCACCGCGTGACTTACGGTAGCCGGATCATTATTCTTTGCCAAAAACTCATTGGCTAAGTTCAGAAAATTGACACTTCCGCTCCCGCCGGCATTGATCAGCACAACCGGCATGTGCATGTTGGGCGCCTCTCCGATTTTGGAGTTTCGGTGGATGATCGTGTCGTATACCTTGCCCTGAAAAATTTCCCGAACCTTGCTGATGACCACATTGGCCAAACGCAGCCGACTGTCGTACATCGAAAGCAATATCCCTTCTATTTTTAACTCAGGGTTGAGGTTTTTTTGAACCAAGCGGATGGTATCCTGCAGTTTGGACAACCCTTCCAATGCAAAAAACTCGCATTGAACGGGCACCAACACCGAGTCGGAAGCCGTGAGGGCATTCAACGTGGTTAAGCCAAGTGAAGGCAGGCAGTCAATGAACACGTAATCGTATTCGTCCTTGACCTTATTGACAATGTCCTGCAGCACATATTCGCGCCGGGGGCGATTGACCAATTCAATTTCGGCCCCCACCAAATTAATGTGGGACGGCATGATGTGCAGGTTGGGCGTATCCGTTTCGTAAATGGCTTCAGTCGGATCCAGCTCGTTGATGATGCAATCGTAAATGCTGGTTTCTACCACATCGGCGGTCAGCCCGACTCCGGAAGAAGCGTTGGCCTGTGGATCTGCGTCAATGAGCAGGACCTTTTTTTCCAGAATGGCAAGGCATGCTGCCAGATTAATGGCCGTTGTTGTTTTGCCGACGCCGCCTTTCTGGTTGGCTATGGCGATCACTTTTCCCATTTACCTGATGTTTTATCGAAAATGATAGGTGAAGTTAAGGGATTCTTCATGACTTCACCTGAATAAGAGCATGTTGGGGGAATCCCTAACATGATCTAAGGAAGATTCGTTGCGAAATGCCCACGCTACAATTCCATGCTTCCGCCAACGGGGAGCAAAATTAACGATTTTCCCCTATCCGAGAAAGCTTTTTTTACCACATCGTGATCAATTTTGATGTACCCGAAGGTATCGTAGTGGCACCCGATGATCGTATTGCACCGAATGAAATCGCTTGCGATCAAGGCATCCGCGTAGTCCATCGTAAAATTGCCGCCAATTGGCAATACGGCAAAGTCGAGCGACGGGCAAGTCATTGGAATCAACTGCATGTCCATGGTCAGGGCGGTATCGCCGGCAAAATAGAACGAACATTCTTCATTCCACACGACAAACCCGCCGGGGTTGCCACCGTAAGAACCATCGGGCAGCATGCTTGAATGCACCGCATTGACATACTTGACCTTTACAAAATCGAAGGCCCACTTCCCTCCGTGATTCATGGTATGCCCCTTCAAGTCCTGCTTTTCGTACCAGGTGACAATTTCGTAGTTGGAAATAATGGGCGCACCGGTGCGCCGCGCGATGGCAGCGGCGTCGGCCACGTGATCCCCATGTCCGTGCGACAACAGGATGTAATCAGCCGGAATCTGGTCCACCGCGATGGCAGCAGCCAGTTCATTCATGCTGATGAACGGGTCGAAAAGTAAATGTCGCCCCATCGTTTCGATGCCGAAAGCAGAGTGGCCGTAGTAGGTGATTTTCATGTTCGTGCGCTTTGATTAAAGGCTGTAAAGATAGCAGACCCGTTTTTTGTTTACCAAGACACATTTTATCTTTATTTTCGCAGTCGGGTGCGACGCTGTTTTCACCACAACCAAATTACACTTTCTTAACCAGATACGACAACCTAACCAAATTTATGAATCGAATTGTAACGCTGGATGAGTTCATCATCCGCAGACAAAAGGATTTTCCTTTTGCCTCAGGCGAGCTGACCGGCTTGCTGCGCGACATTGGCGTTGCGGCCAAAATTGTCAACCGCGAAGTCAACAAAGCCGGACTCCTCAACATTCTGGGGGTGGCTGACTCACAAAATTCAACCGGCGACGTCGTTCAAAAACTCGACCTGTTTGCAAATGACAAACTGATCGAATGCCTGAAAAACAGCGGAGAATGTTGCGGCGTCGCTTCCGAAGAGTGCGAAGAGCTGATCGCCATTCCCCCTGTTAACGACAAACCTTCCAAATACGTCGTCGTCTTCGACCCGCTTGATGGTTCTTCCAACATTGACGTAAACGTTTCGGTGGGCACCATTTTTGGCATTTATCGCCGGGTAAGCGACCCGGCCGGCCCCTGCGCCATCGAAGATTTTCTGCAAAAAGGCAATCAGTTGGTCGCCGCCGGATACGTGCTGTACGGCACATCTACCCTGCTGGTCTACACCACCGGGCGCGGGGTGAACGGGTTCACACTCGACCCAACCATCGGTGAATTTTGCCTTTCCCACCAAAATATCCAGATTCCGGCGCGCGGCAATTATTATTCGGTGAACCAGGGTTATTACCTCAAGTTTGACCTCGAAATGCGCCGCTACATTGACCACTGCTCGGATATGAACCTGATGCTGCGCTACATTGGCTCCATGGTATCGGACATCCACCGCATCCTGTTTCAGGGCGGCATCTTTTTGTACCCCAATACCCGCAAATACCCGCAGGGAAAGCTGCGGATCGTTTACGAATGTAACCCCTTGTCGTTCATCGTAGAACAAGCGGGCGGCAAAGCCATGACCTGTCAATTGGAACGAGTGCTTGATCTGGAAGTGAACCACTTGCACCAGCGCGCCACCATTGCCATGGGTTCGCCGGATATGGTGGATGAGATGAAGGAGTTTGTGGAACGGTATAGTGCGACACCGATTTTCGGGAAACGGTAGTTGGTTACTGGTTATTGGTTATTGGTTATTTGTTATTGGTTATTGGTTCTGGAAATGAAGATGGGACCGAATTATGATGCTGGATTTAGCCAATGGCATAAGTTACTGGAGAGTGCCTGCCGTGGGGTGGAAAATCCCGATACTGCCGAGCGTAGCCAGTGCATGAAAGCAGTGAATAAACTCGATACCCCATTCATCAACGAGCTGGTCAGCTCTTCATTGGAACCTGCAAACTTGTCGCATGGGAGTCGCCATACAGCGCCCGGAAAGGCGGATCGGCTCGCTGTGGGCAGGGTTGTGGGAGAGGGCGCCTTTTTTTGCCTGTCAGATACCTTTGAAAAGGTTGATTAAGGACCAACAGGCAAATCCAATAATAATCTTAAGCCTGAAAAACAGGCAAAAATCAGCGGCGAGCCGAGGAGCCAACCTGGAGCCAGACAAGGAGTCCAACCGGCAATTTTTCCAATTTTCAAGCCTGAAAACCAGGGCGCATTATGGCGACAAGCCTTTTTGTTACTTTTTGGGCTCAAAAAGTAAAAAGCAACCATGCGCAGAGAGCAATCGGCTAAATTTCAGCAGAATTTCAGGCAAATGCTCAGGCAAGATTTACACAATCTAAGCTCAACAGTAGAGACGTCAAACGTTTGCATCAAAACATTGGGAGCAGACTTTCATCAATCATTAATCCCCAAAATATTTCAGTAGAGACAAATCCCCTCCAAAAAGATCAAAAAGGTAACTCGACAGTAAAGGCACTAAAGTCAGGGTTAAAACCAAAAAATAAAACCAAAAAGGTACCTTACGCGGTGGTTTTTCAAATCGAATAACGACGTCCGCGAGCAGAGAAAAGGGCAGAATCCACAAGCATAAATTTAAGAGTAAAGCGGTTATCAACACACCAAGCAAGACATCACACATCCATATCAGCAAAGAGATGGCCAACCATGCGAAGAAAATAAAAGCTAAGGTTCTATTGGTCATCCTGCTCACGAGTTTAAAACATCATGGATATCACACCGAGTTGAAAAAATTATCCAAACTCACTCACCGAAGACAAATCGCCTCCAAAAGCGAAATACAGCCCCATGGCCAAAAGAGGGGCGAGGGTTGAGATGACCATTAAATAGTAGTACCAGCGCGGCACTTTACTCCGTTCGATCAACTCCACGACCAACGCCACCAACAAAATCAGCAGGCAGATCCCTGCAAAAATGCTGCTGAGCACCAGTGCCAGGTAGCTGTTCAATACCCAAATCAGCAAATAAACGACGACTTGCGCCAAAAATATTTCTACCAGCCTCCGATTCGTCATCACAAGAGTTTTTTTTCAAAATTTGATGAACACTTTTAAAAGCACTCTGTTAGGCTTTTGATTCGCAAAATTGCTAATGTTTTTTGTTTGTTTATACTTTATACAAGGTGCTTCCCTTTGGCGAAGCGCCTTTTTTTTGAATCAACCCAATCAGCGTATCTCGTAGCCCTCCTGCTTTAACCGCTCTAGCACCTTTTCGATGGCATCGCTCTGCGTTTGCTGCCCTGAAACAGACGCGTCAAACGTATTAATCCAAAAATAAACCTGCAACTCTACGATACTCCCGGTAACTTGCCCGATGACCACATTGGGTGGCCGCTCATCTCCCAGAACGCCGGAAACCGAATGAAGGGTCTCCAAAATAAAAGACATAGCCTTTTGTAAATCAGCGTCGTAGCTCAATCCTATTTTGAATTACTGCCGCAAAAAACCATCAATGGTAAAATTGTAAATGGGCTGGCGCAAAATCAGGCCATTGGGAACGAAAACATCCTTGCCGTCCAACGTTTTGATTTGGGTGTCGCGCAGGTTCATTCCGATAATTTTGCCTTCCACCCCGGCCACCTGCACCGTATCCCCCATCCGGTAAGGGCGATGAAACGTCATGACAATTCCGGCCAAAAAGTTTTCGCCGATGTCTTTAAAAGCAAAGCCAATGATGAAAGCTGATACGCCTGCCCCCGCCAGGAGGCTGGTAGCTGCTCCTCCGAGTCCCACTGCCTGAAAAGCGATCAGTATCCCAATAATAATGGGTATGTACCCGGCTAATCTCGCAATGAAATCTGCCATCAATGGGTCATCTGTTCGCTTGCGCAACCTGTATTTTGCAATTTTCCGCAGGTTGACGGCGATGAAATAGAAAACCAACAGTGTCAGGATTGCCATGGCCAATCGGGGCAGCAAAGTAATAAAAGTATCGTAATATGTATAAAGGTGCGTCGTAAGGTCGTTCCAAAATTTATCCATAAGTTGCGATTTTTAGTGAAGATAACAAATACCTTTACCTGCGCCTAAAAGCAAACAGGAAATGGATCTATTACAGGAACTTCAGGAAAAATACATTCAGGAATTCGCCAACAATGTTCCCTTTGGCGAATTTTTACTCAATATCCTCATCACGGCGGCGCTGGCTTCCATCTTGCGCCTGTTTTATGTGCGCTTTGGCCAGACGCTTTCCAACCGCCGCAAATTTGCAGCGAATTTTCTGCCGTTAGCCCTCGGTACCCTGCTCATCATCATGATTGTAAAATCGTCCATTGCGCTGTCGCTGGGCCTGGTCGGAGCCCTGTCCATCGTGCGGTTTCGGGCCGCCATCAAAGATCCGGAGGAACTCACCTACCTTTTCATCGCCATCGGGGTTGGACTGGCAGGTGGCGCTAATCAACCCGTGCTGGCGGTTGTCACGTTCAGCATCATCCTCGCGCTGTTGTTCCTCAGCCTGAAAATTGCCGGCAAAGGCGCAACAAGGCGTGAAGGCGCTTATTTTATCCACATCCGCACCGAGTTGGACAGTGTGCAAACGGTTTCAAAAATCCTGACGGATACCCTGCCTTATGTGGACCTAAAACGGATGCATGCACCCGGAAAAGGGTTAGAATTGTCTTTTCTCTGCAAATTTGATTCGCTGGAACAATTGGAAAAAGTAAAAACGGAACTCCAGGCACTTTCTCCCGGGAGCGCACTTTCCGTCGTTGAGCAACCCGATCTGGCATGATTCTTTCCGATAAATACCGCTTCAAACGCCGCCGGCAGGAAAAACGCCTGCTGGCAATAGCCGGGCTGTTGTTGTTTGCAGCCGGGTTGATTTACATCATCGCGCAGGCGGTCAAAAGCCGCCAGGTCTCTCCAAACCGGGTTTATTGCGACGCAGAAACCGTGCAGGGTAAACAATTCAAAGGGCAAGGCGGCCTGTTTTCAAACAGCGCCAGTCAAAGTCCCGATCGCGCGCGCTCTGGCAGTTTTGCATGCAAAGTGCCCAAAGGCGAAGGCATTCAGTTCGGTTTCGGCTACGAATGGCTGGGCGCTAAGGCCGGCGAATTGTTCACCGTTTCGGTATGGCGTTTTAAAAACCCCGGCAACGAAGGCAGTTTGGTGGTTCGGGCGGATAATGTACTCTATTTTGAGTCCAACACCCCTGTGGAGATGGATGGCCAGGGCTGGGAAAAATTGGAAATCCGGT
>JBJXFD010000029.1:0-6205 GCA_046153985.1 Saprospiraceae bacterium | reverse complement strand
ATCCAACCGGCAATTAGTAATGTTAACGCAAAGCTCATAAGCAAAGTGGTTTAATAGTCCTGCTTCAAAATTTTATATGCATTCCGGCATAAAGAAAGTGATTTTTGTTTTATAAAAACAAAAAAGGCACGATTTTAAAGATATTTTATGAGGGGGGGAAATGGGGGATGCCGGGAAACGGGCATTAGTGGGTCAGGTGGACTTCCCTTTCTTTTTTTCGTAGGTGCGGATGAAATTGGAAACGATTTCCGAAATCATGTCTTTCAGCACGGTCTTTTTCACCTGGGCAATTTGTTGCAGTTTTTCGATTTTTGCTTCATCAAAAGTCAGCACAATACGGCGGGTGGGGTATTCCTGCACATTCATCGTTTCCGGTTCGATGGTGCTGCGGATCAGGGCGTCCAGCCCAGTTGGCGGACGGCGGACGGGCTTGGAGGAAGAGGTAGCCTGCTGTTGGTGTGATGACGAATCCATGTCGCGTTCGAGCAACGACATTTGGGCTTCGAATGATTCTTCGAAGGCCTCTGTCAAAAAGGACTGTAATTCAGCGGCGAAGCCTTTTTGCGAAGCGCGCTTTTCGTATTTGGGCGGCGGCGGATCACTGACCAGTTCAGGAAATAAAAGCAGTTCCTTCACCTGCGCTTTGCTGCCGGAAGACTCGCCCATCAGGCTTTCCAAACCATCGGTGAACCGCTTTTTGGCCATATTCTGAAAATTATATTAATCATTTTTTTTTACCACATAGTTCACAATAGTTATTTTCACATAGATCACATAGTCCTGTCTTGAAACCTCAAACCTCTATGGGGACTATGTGAAAACCCCTATGTGAACTATGTGGTAAAGAAATATTTATTGTCAACTTCAAACTTCCAGTTCTTCAGTTTCCGTCATGGCGCCTTTATTCAGTGGACGTTTGTTTTCTGTTCGGTCAATGATTTCTTTGCTCAGCGCTAAGTAATCTTCCGCGCCGCTGCTTTGGCGGCTGTACTCGAAAATATCCTGCCGCTGCGCTGGCGCTTCCGCCAAAGCGACATTATCGCGGATCAGGGTGTCAAAAAGGATGTCGCCAAAGTATTTTTTGAGCGTGTCCACCACGTCCCGGTTCAGTACTTTGCGACTGTCGTACATGGTAGCGATCACGCCGCCGATTTCTAATTGCCGGTTCAGTCGCAGCTTCACTTTCTGGATCACCTGCTTGATTTTAGCCAACCCCTGCATCGCCAGAAATTCGGTTTGCACCGGAATCATCACAGAATCGCTTGCCGTCAGCGCATTGAGCGTCAACAACCCCAAAGAGGGTGGGCAGTCAATGATGATGTAATCGTAGTTATCGCGAACAGGGTTGATCAGTTCTTTCAGCAGGAATTCCCGACCCGCTTCGTTGAGGAGTTCCATTTCCACGCCCGAAAGATCGAGCACCGAAATGACCACATGAAGCCGTTCTTTCAAGTGAAACGGAACGAGGTCTGATTCGCCCCGCATTGCTTCATACATGCTGGAAGGCTGCCGGGGGATGCCTAAGGCAAGGGTAAGATTGGCCTGTGGATCGAGGTCAATCAGGAGCACGCGCTTGCCTAATTCTACCAATCCTGCGCCAATATTCATGGTGCTGGTGGTTTTGCCAACGCCGCCCTTGTGATTGAGTAAGGATATGATTGTTCCCATAATTCAGATTCGAGCCGTCAATGCTGCGGCAAGCAAATTTAGTGTTAATTTTCAAACGAACCCATTTTCCTGAAAAATGTCATGTATTGGACTGATACCAACGGCCCGGAGTATTCCCACCATTGCGGTCATTTTCCCGCGCTGATTTGGTTTGTTCAAAGGTTCTTGGATCCAGGAAAGAGCGTTCTTCCTCAGGCGTTTCCAGCTCCCAGGAGGGCCTTTCTTTTACTTCATCTTTTTCGGTTCGGTCTTTGTAGAGAAAGGCCACAAAAATCCCAACCAATCCACCCAGCAGGTGGCTTTCCCAGGATACCGTTTCTTTCCCCGAAGCAGGTACGATGCCCAGGAACAGGGAACCATAGTAAAAAAGTACCAGCAAAGCCAGGACGATGGACTTGAGGTTTCGGCGGAAGATGCCCGTCCAGAAAACAAAGGCGACCAACCCGTAAATAACCCCGCTTGCGCCGACATGCGGACCTGACCGGGCTAATGCCCATACAGCCATGCCGGTTAAAATATAGATCATCAGGAATGCCGGAACTGCGACGCTTCTGTAAAAAAACAGGAGGATGACGCTCATCACAAACAGCGGTGGCGTATTGGATATGATGTGACCAAAATCAGCATGCAGCAGCGGCGAGGTGATAATGCCCAGCAAGCCATCGGTTTCGCGGGGATACACCGCGCCCAACAATCCCAGGTTGAACCCCGTCAGCCATTGAACCATGTGAATGGCCCACATCAGCAAAACAAGTTGGATTGGCAGCAAAAAACTGCGGTAGAGGCGGTTTTCTTTTAATGGAGGCATAGCATTTTTTGATGTCAGGATAATATCTCAACCATTTTCAACAGTTTTGGGTTGAGTTCCAGGTTGTGTTTAGTGGCCTGGTCAAACGGAGTATACGTAATGTCTTTGTGAACGATGCCAATCATGACGCCTTTTTTTCCGTCCATCAAAGCTTCCACTGCGGCCATGCCCATTTGACTGGCACGGAACCTTTCCATGGCAGTCGGGCGCCCGCCGCGTTGTATATGTCCCAGAATGGATACTTTGATTTCGTAGTTGCTGAATCCGCGACGTTTCACTTCTTCCGCCACTTTAAAAGCGCCGCCGGCTTCGTCGCCTTCAGCTACCACTACGATGCAGGAAGTTTTTTTGTTTTCGTAGCCCTTTTTCAGTCTTTCAATCAGCGAATCAATATTCGTTTTACTTTCCGGGATAAGGATTGCTTCAGCACCGGTAGAAATCCCAGCCCGCAGGGCTATAAAGCCAGCGTCGCGCCCCATCACCTCTACAAAAAAGAGGCGGTCGTGCGCATTGGCGGTATCCTTGATGTTGTCAATTGCCGACATGGCCGTGTTGATGGCCGTATCGTAACCAATGGTGAAATCAGTGCCGTATAGGTCGTTGTCAATCGTGCCCGGACAGCCAACAAAACGCACATCGGGATATTCTTCCATAAAAACGGAAGCACCCCGGAATGTGCCGTCGCCGCCAATAGCCACGACACCTTCTATGCCTGATTTTTTTAAATTTTCGTAAGCTTTTTTCCGACCTTCCACGGTCATGAAATCCTGGCTTCTGGCGGTTCGCAAAATGGTACCGCCCAATTGCATGATGTTGCTGACCGAATGCGAGTGCATTGGCACCAGTTCATCATCAACCAATCCCTGGTAGCCACGCCGGATACCGACTACTTCCAGGTTGTAGTACAATGCCGTGCGAACCACTGCTCTGATGCAGGCATTCATGCCTGGGGCGTCGCCGCCGGAAGTAAAAACACCTATTTTTTTCATAAAACGCTAAAATTCATATTTTTTGAAAAAGGGTATTGGTATTGGCAGGTTAGTTAGCCTGCAAGGGCATGGATTGAAGATATTGAAATAATTTTCCATACATTTTAGTGGTATCGTCTTCTAATGAGCTTAATGAAACCTTTGGCCACATCAACGATCCCCTCGTCTGCCCAATGGTATTGCTCAGCCACACTCAGCAGTAGGCTGCGGGCCTGATCAAAAGATTCGTATTTATTGAGCACTTTCAGTGTTTCGTTCATCGCGTCCGCATCTTTTCCGAACAGGTCATTTTGATACAAAAGCCGGTCGTTGATGGCCATCGCTTTAGTTAGATCGGTAACGGGGCGCTCGCCCAATTTTTCAGAAAGTTCGCGGGCTTGCTCCATGGAAAACAACGCCTCTACTTTAGCGCTGACTTTGCCTTTATAGGTTTCGGAATGATGGGATGCTTGTGGAACCGGCTCCGGTTGCCTTTGAGGCTCCGGTTGTTTAGGCGGTTCCGGCTGTGGAGCGTGTTCTTCCACTTTTGGTGGCGGCGGAGGCGGTGGAGCCTGGTTCACTGGCGTTGGCGCCGGCGTTGAAGCCAGGTCTTTGAGGGTGTCGGGAATTTCGATGATTTTGGGTGGCGCCGGCTTGCGCTGGGGGGCGACGACAACCGGTGGCTCCTCAGGTTTTGGCGCTGGCGGAACAACGGGCGCGGGCGTTGCATACCCGGTTGTCGGGTTTAATACCGTATCGTACAACTGCCGGATATAACTCAGCATCAGATCACGTTCAATCGGGGCAATTTGTCCGCCGCCGGCTTGAATGTTTTTGTAGAGGGAATTGATTTTGTCCAGAACAATGCCGGATTGTTGAAAATCCATGATGATAACCAGATTACGCAAGTGATGAAAGAGAACAAATAACGAATTAAACAACGAAATCATGTTCAGCCTACAAATATAGGTTGTCGCAGGGGAATCCGCGTTGAACTTTTGTTGAAAGTGGTGGAAAAATCGTCAAGGAGTGCATTACTTACCCATAGCGCCAAATTTTCTCAAGGGGCGGATGGCCAAAGCCATACCCAAAACCGTCAGTATTGCGCCCATCATGAAGGGAGCGCCGGGAAAATAAATCGGCGCGTCTTCAGTGGTGAACCAGGAAAAAAGATTGGTCATTAGCAGCGGCCCAACAATCGAAGTGGCGCTGATCAGACCGGTGAGGGCGCCTTGTAATTCCCCTTGCTCGTTGGCCGGAACCTGTCCGGAAATGATGCCCTGAAGGGATGGCCCGGCGATGCCGCCCAGCGCAAAAGGGATCATGAGCGCAAACATCATCCAGCCATGTGTGGCTAATGCAAAACAAACAAAACCGAAAGCAGAAAGACTAAGTCCGATAAAAACAGAACGCACGGCGCCAAGTTTCGGAATGATCACGCGCGTCAAAAGTCCCTGCACTAAGCCGATGGTCAAGCCCACAAAACCTAAGGAATAACCTACCCATTTTTCGTTCCACCCGAATTTTTCCATGGTGTAATAAGACCAGGTGCTTTGGGAAGAATGTCCGGCGATGTATAGACAAAGCAAACTCCCGATAAGCCCGATAATGACGGGATAGCGGCGCATTTGTAATAAGCTGCCCACCGGGTTGGCGCGTTTCCAATCGAAGGCCCTGCGGTTTTCCTGAGACAACGATTCCGGCAGGATGAAATAGCCATACAACCAGTTCAGTAAAGCCAACGCAGCGGAAGCAAAAAATGGCGCCCGCGAACCGAATTGGCCCAACAGTCCGCCCAATACAGGTCCGATGATGAACCCCAATCCAAATGCAGCACCGATCAGTCCGAAATTTTGTGCCCGTTTTTCCAGTGGGCTTACGTCTGCGATGTAAGCGCTGGCCGTTGTAAAACTGGCGCCCGAAATACCCGCCAGCAAACGTCCAACGAACAACCATCCGATCGTAGGTGCAAAAGCCAGGAACAAATAATCAATGCCTAACCCAAATAAGGAAAGCAACAAAACCGGCCTGCGCCCATAGCGGTCACTGAGACCCCCAATAATCGGGGCGAAAATGAACTGCATAATGGCGTATGCAAACATGAGCCAGCCACCATAGCGCGCTGCTTCACTCATACCGCCGCCAGTCAACTCGGTAATCAGCTTAGGGAGCACTGGTATGATGATGCCAATGCCAATGACATCTATCAAAATGGTGATGAAGATGAACATCAGCGCATTGCCGCGAACTTGTGACATGGTCAGGTGTTTTTGAGATGCTGCAGGAACATCTCTTGAGTTTGCGGCAAAGTTAAATTAATTACACAGATTGTTTTAAAAAACATTCACTTTTTTGTTTATAATACTTTGGGAATGCTCAGGTCGTTTTTGCAAAATAACCTCTACTGATAGCAACTGGCGAGATACCACCCTATCTGAATGCTCACAACTGGCAGGTTCATGGGCAGACGAGCCCGTCTACCCCCGCTATTGATGGGGGCAAGCTGTCAATCGTCATCTGTGTGCAGGGCGACCGCGAGGGTCGCCCCCAGGCTTGATCAGTTCTATAAAATGATGGTTAATCGTTCATTTTTATTTTTTATTGATGATTGACGATTACATGATTGATGATTGTTAATGTGAGAGATACGTACACATCAAATGTGTCTGCTTTACATTGTCAATTATCATTTATCAATCATCTCTCATCAATTCTTCTTCAAAAACGTAGTGAAAATATAGAACTGATCACCTCTGCGTAT
>JBJXFD010000018.1:0-12689 GCA_046153985.1 Saprospiraceae bacterium | reverse complement strand
TTCCAAGCGCTAAGATTTTAGACCATAGAACAGGTAAGGGAATATTTGAATGACAGAATTCTAATTCCTTGTTTATCTTCGGGACTCTGTTGTGGTTATTGGTTATTTGTTACTGGTTATTGGTTCCATTCTCCCCGTAAGCATTAACGAATAACCAATAACCAATAACCAATAACAATTTCCTAACATCACACATTATGAAAAAAACAGCCATTTTCTTAGCCATTGCAGCTTTTATTGTCGCCTGTGGCGGCACCTCGGAAGATAAAAGTGCCAATAATGCAGTGACTGCTTCTGCGGATGCGCCCGACGGGGAAAAACTGTACAAAACTTACTGCGTTACCTGCCACGGCCTTTACGGCGATATGCAGGGCAACGGAGCCATTGACCTGACCAAATCCGCGCTTACCCTGGATGAACGCGTTAAAGTAATTTCGGAAGGCCGGACCGGCACAGTAATGGTTGGTTTCAAGACGCTGCTCGACGAAGCAAAAATCAAAGCACTGGCTGAACACATTGAGAAGCTGAGGAAGTAATTTCGGTTTACGGAGTTAGACTCATTTACGACACGTTCCTTAATCCCTTCGCCATGAAAAAAACAAGGCTTTCGCTAGGAGCTGTCTTATCGGTGGTGGTTTTGCTATTCGCCGTCTCCGCAGGAGCTGTTCATCCTGCTGTTTCAAAAAACAGGCAACCCCCAAACCTCTCCATGCGCCAATTTTCGGAAAGCTCAAATGCTGAATTGGAAGCGCTTTTGGGAAAAAAACTGAGTTGGAAAGATCGGATTGTCCTGAAGATTTTGAAAAAGAAACTCAGGAAAGCGATACAGGAGAACCCTGCGTTTGGGGAAGTTCCTATGGGAAATCACTTATTGGCGCCTTGTTCAAAAATCAAGTTGCACACAGGTGAGGTAATAGAAGCCGACATACTTGAAATCAGTGCTAACAGGGTCGTTTACCGGCGATGCGGTCGGCCAAATTCCCCGGAAATTGATATTTCAAAGGGAGATGTTGCCCGCATTGAAAATTCGGATGGGAAAATCGTTTTTCAGGACAATGGGCAAGCTGATTACCTGCAAGATGAGGTTCGATATGAAGAACCCCAAACGGAGAAGATGGCTGCATGGGCTTTAACTTGCTCTCTTTTAGGTCTGCTGTTTTTTCCGCTTTTTATAGTCGGCGCCATCCTGGGGGCGATCAGCCTCGGCAGATTCCGGAGAAATCCCGGGAGATACAAAGGCAAAGGCATGGCAGTGGCGGCCCTCATTATCGGCTGCGTAGTTGTTGCTTTGCTGATCATGGTAATCGCCATCTTTGCGACTGGATTTGGTTAATCAACACGCACATGAAAACAACCACCAACTTTAAAGCCCTCGGCCTCATGTCGGGCAGCTCCTTAGACGGGCTGGATCTGGCGTTCTGCGAATTTGAGTTCGCGGAAAGCGGCGCCCTGAACGATTGGCGCTTAGTTGCCTCCGCCACGCTTCCATTTTCTGAACCCTGGAAAAAAACATTGGCTGAGCTTCCTGCCGGCAGTGCCCTTCAACTGGCGGAAGCCCACGCCGCTTTCGGCGAATATGTCGGCGACTTAGTGAATGTTTTTCTCGAAAAATACCAGTTGACGCCAGATTTTATTGCCTCTCACGGCCACACCATTTTTCATTATCCCGACAAGCGTTTCACCACTCAAATCGGCGATGGGGCGGCTATTGCAGCGCGTACGGGCCTGGTGGTCATTGACAATTTCCGGGCGCAGGATGTTGCGCTGGGCGGTCAGGGCGCGCCATTGGCGCCGTTGGCAGACCGGGTCTTGTTCAGCGACTACGATTTTTGCCTCAACCTTGGCGGGATTGCCAACCTCACGCTTAAAGCCGATGGCGGGCGCTACGTGGCCTACGATCTCGGCGGCGCCAACCAGGTGCTGAATGCCTTAGTGCAACCCATCGGTTTGGCTTATGACGACAAAGGCATGATGGCGGCACGTGGCAGTTTGAACGCCCTATTAAAAGCTAAAGCCGATGCCTTGCCTTTTTTCAGCCTGCCTTATCCCAAGTCTTTGGGGAACGATTGGGTGCGCCGCGAACTCATCCCGCTTTTTTTAGCAGCCGATTGCCCGTTGGAAGATAAATTGTATACGGCCTGCGTGCAGCTTGCCGAACAAATTGCTGCGCACATTGCCCAAACCCTCGAACGGGAAGGCGTGCGGCGTTCCAATTACAAACTCTTAGCCACCGGCGGCGGTGCAATGAATGATTTTTTGATGGATTGCATCCGAAAATCCTGCGCACCCCAAAACGTAGAAGTGGTCGTGCCCGATGCGCCCATCATCAGCTTTAAAGAAGCCATCCTCATGGCGTTGCTCGGCGCCTTGCGTATGATGGGAAAACCAAATTGTATGGCCTCTGTGACCGGCGCGACGCGGGATGCGGTTGGCGGTGCAGTGCATTTGGGATAAGATATGATGCTGGCTTATTGTCCTTGGTGGAAAATAGTCTCCCGCAAAACTTGTCCCGTGCCAAAGGGAGTCCGCGGAGGACACACGAAGTCCGCAAAGCGTGATGCCAGCTTAGTGCCCTTGGCGGGAAATAAACTCTTTGCAGGAAAAAAGCCTTATTGATTACTGGCAACTTGCAATAAAATACCTAATCATAAAAAACATGAGCTATGAAAAAGACATCGGAAGAGTTGAATGCCCTATCTAAGCCTATTCTCGATATCTGTTTTGAAATACATAGTCTTTATGGTCCTGGTATACTCGAAAGTTTTTACGAGGAGGTTCTTTGTTATGAATTATCAAAGGCAGGCATTCCCTACGAACAGCAATATGGAATTTATCCGACCCACGATGGTATAAAAATGGGGTTAGGCTACCGAATAGATGTATTGGTGGAAGACGAAATTATCCTTGAGATTAAATCAGTGGAAGCGCTTTCAGAAGTTCATCATAAACAGTTGATTACTTATCTTAAAGTAGCCAATAAAAGGCTCGGTTTCTTAATTAATTTTGGAAGCGCACACTTAAAAGATGGAATTCACAGGAAAGTGAATGGATTCTAAAAATGATCTATTACGTCTAATTTTCTCGCGAAGTCCGCAAAGCGTGATGCCCACCTTAGCGTCCTTAGCGAGACCTTAGCGCCCTTAGCGGGAAATAATCTTTTTGTGGGAAATAGTTTCCCGCAAAGTCCGCGGAGGACACGCGAAGTCCGCAAAGCGTGATGCCCGCCTTAGCGCCCTTAGCGAGACCTTAGCGCCCTTAGCGGGAAATAATCTTTTTGTGGGAAATAGTTTCCCGCAAAGTCCGCGGAGGACACGCGAAGTCCGCAAAGCGTGATGCCCGCCTTTGCGCCCTTAGCGAGACCTTAGCGCCCTTAGCGGGAAATAATCTCTGGCAGGAAATGGAGTTACTCCAAGTAAAACGCGATCTACGTTGGAATTTTCAAAGCCATTCGATTAATTTTTCCAGTGTCATTTTTAGGCAATGCTTCTATAAAAACAATGGATTTCGGAATTTTAAACTTCGCCAAATGCTTTTCGCAATGCGTTATCAATTCCCCTTCGGAAACCGTTGATTCCTTTTTGCAAACGACAAAAGCCTTGCCACTTTCGCCCCATTTTGCATCGGGAATGCCAATTACTGCTGCTTCTGCCACACCAGGGTGGGTGACCAATACCCGCTCTACTTCTGCAGGATAGACGTTTTCGCCGCCTGAGATGAACATGTTTTTGATGCGATCCACCACGTAGATATACGCGTCCTCGTCCTGGCGCACTAAGTCACCCGTGTAGAACCATGCTTCGACTCCGCTCAGCACACCAGCTTCGACTCCGCTCAGCACACCGGCTTCGACTCCGCTCAGCACACCGCCGAAGGCTGCGCGTGTAGCCGCCTCATTTTGCCAATACCCCGGCGTCACCATGGGGCCACGGAGCAACAATTCGCCTGGCTGATTGGGGGCAACGGGCTCGCCTTTTTCGTCTACAATTTTGATTTCCACATAAAAATTGGGTCGCCCGATGGAGCCTTTTTTGCGGATGGCGTCGCGCTGATGCAGGGAAGTCAGGTTGGGGCCCACTTCCGTCATGCCGTAGCCCTGCCGGATGGGAACATTTTTGGCGTGCCACTGCTCGATCAACGGAATCGGCATGGGCTCGCCGCCGACAATCAGGTAATAGAGGTTTGAAAAATCAGCCGTCTGAAAATCAGGAAGTTCTGCAATCATTTTCAGCATCGTGGGCACACCCATAAACAACGTGCAGCGCTCCGATTCAAGCGCAGTAAGCACCGCAGCGGGGTCGAATTTTTTCATCATGCAGGTGTAGCCGCCGTGGTGCAGGAAGGGTAGGGTGAGCACATTCCAGCCGCCGGTGTGGAAAGGGGGCATGCAATTGATCGTCCGGCTTTCGGAGTTGATAATGAGCGACATAGCGGTGTTGATGCTGTTCCAAAACAACATCTTATGGGTGTAAAGCGCACCTTTAGGGAAACCCGTGGTGCCGGAGGTGTAGAGGATAAAAATGGGATGGTCTTCTTCCACCACCGTTATCGGGAAATTCTGGTCTTCCGGCCGTTCGATCTCCGGCGCGCAAAATTGGCTCAAAGCCATTAAACTCCAATGGTTTGGCATGATGCCCGAAGTCGGCGCATCAGGAAGCAGGTGCTGAAATTTTTCCTCCGTGATCAGCAGTGACGGCGTGGAATTGCCGATCAGGTAATCAATTTCAGAAGCGGCCAAACGGTAGTTCAGCGGCACGAGAATGAGGCCCGTTTTTTGAGCGGCGACAAAAAGCGCTAAATATTCTAAGCAATTTTCTGCCAACACGGCTATCCGGTCGCCGCTGCGCAAACCAAGCACCCCGGTAAGGTGGTGCGCCAAGCGGTTGCCCAGCCGGTTCAATTCGAGGTACGTGTAGGTACGCCCGGTTTCAAATTCTTTTAGCGCCGGGCGATCGGGCGCATACAGTGCCCACCGGGCGGCCCAGTCTTGTTGTTGTATTTGCATCTTATGTGATTCTTTACCACATAGTTCACATAGGGGTTTTCACATACTACACATAGTCCTTTCCTGAGAATGCCAACTTCTATGTGCCCTATGTGAAAACAACTATTGTGCCCTATGTGGTAAATAGAAAATACCATCATTTCACATCCTGAACAGCGCCGCCGCAAATGCCAACCCGCCGCCGCTTCCAATAAACAACACCAAATCGCCGGGGTTTACTTTGCCTTTTTCCCAGGCATCGTTGAACGCCATCGGAATACAGGCCGAGCCGGTATACCCATAATGGTGCATGATCGTATGCGCCCGTTCGCGGGGCGTTTCCAGCCGGTCCATCGTCTCCCAAATGCTGTTGATGTTGATTTGGGTGATGAAATATTGTTCAACCTCCTGCGGCGTCACATTGGCGCGCCGGCAAAGGGTTTCGGCCATGCCTGACCAGCGTTCGGGATTGAGTTCCTTGGGGAATTTATGCACAAATTTGAGCAAATGATCGCCTTTTGCCAACATTTCCGGCGTAACCGGTTGATGAGCGCCACCGCCGTAGATGCCCATCCAGCCATAATATTGGCCGTCCGAGTGCAACTGGCTGCTCAAAAAGCCGCGACTGCCGTCTTTTTCCGCTTTCAACACCACTGCACCCGCGCCGTCCGCGAAAAGCGTCACCGTTTTTTTGTCTTTGAGATTCAAATACTTACTCATCGCATAAGCTCCAACGACCAGCACATACTCGTATTGTTCGTCGGCCCGGATGTATTTGCTGCCAATGTCGAGCGCCGTTACGAATCCCGCACAGGCCGTATTGATGTCGAAAGTGCCCGCCCGCGTTGCGCCAAGCCGGTGTTGCAAAACGGCTGCTGTGGAGGGCGAAATAAATTCGGGTGTGTCGGTGGCCAGCACGATCAAATCCAGCTGCAATGCCGATACGCCCGCGCGCTCCAGTGCTACCCGGGAAGCCTGCTCGGCTAAATCGGCAGTAGATTCGTCCTCCCTGCACCAGCGGCGCTCGTAAATCTGCACGTTTTCGCGCAACCAGGTATCTACGTCCTCGCCGAGCAATTCATTGAAAAATTGGTTGGGAATAACCCGCTCCGGCGCGTAGGCGCCCACGGATAAGATTGCGGCATTCCGCATATACTCGTTTTTTATGCCTCGCACCACCAGGTGCGAAGCCGTTTTTGTCATACTGACCGCTGCCTATTGTATCCTCAAAGTTCCTTCACGAATCCTGGCAGCGCGAAGTATCAAATAGGCAAAAAAAAAACGGTGGGCAGCGCAACTCCTCAGAAGCGCCGCCCCCGAAACAGAGATATAAATTTGCAAGTTTGCAAGAGGCAAATTTGCAAACTTGCCTTCTTGCAAACTTGCCCCTTTGCCCCTTTGCCCCTTGCCCATTTCCTACTTCTTGCCGCCTAAAGCAGGCAAATTAATTTTTACTTCCAATGAATACAGCGGCGCAATTGCCGGAGAAGCTACAAATTCGCGCACTTCCTGGTCCAGCACGTTCACCACCTGGCCTGCAATCGTCAGGTAGTCGTTAATTTTATAACCCAATGCAAGATCGAGGTTGAAAAATCCACCCAACGGACCGTAGTTAAACGAGCGGCCTACGCGCGCATTTTCCACCACCGGAGACCCGCCATAGATCAGGTCCGGGTTGGTTTTGGCAGCTACGTTGATGCCGGAGAAAAAGTCGTATTTGTCTACCCAACGGCCAAACAGCGATCCGAAAAATTTATTTTTGGAATAGCTCAGCCCCAGGCCCAATTTATGCGTTGGCGTATTGATCGGCAGGTCGTTTTCGTCCACTTTGCCATTGCCGTTGCCGTCGTTGGCCGGGTCGTCCACATTCAGATCAAAATCAAACCAGGAATAATTGACCGTTCCCAACAAGCCGTCAGCGATGCTGTAATTCAAAGATACGTCGGCGCCATAAGTCGCTACTTCGCCGAAGTTCAAATACGTCAGTACAAATGCAGCGCCGGTTGGAGGCGTACCTGCCACCACTTCGCTCATGGCCTGGTCGCCACGATGCGTAACCGTGCGGCCAGCCGTGGCAATGTTGATCGCCGGACTCAGGAAGTTTTGTGAAGTATTGTAGTATGCGTTGGCATCAAAGAACAGTTTTTTACCAAAAGTGCCTTTGTAACCGACCTCAAAAGTCTCGATCGTTTCAACCTCCAGTGCGTTGATTTTGGTTCCATCAGACAGCGTAAAGCCGGCGCCGTTGCCCAAGAGCAAGCCCCCAAAAATATTGGCTTCCAGGTTCAGGATGGTCGGCGCTGCAATACCTTTTCCGTAAGTCAGGCGTGCCGATCCTTTGTCGTTGAAATAAACGAGGGCCGCTTTGGGAATGAAGTTGAAGCCATACAGGTCATGGTCATCCGCACGGCCAGCCAGCACAACCTTGAAGTTGTTGCCAAACTTGCGCTCGAGCTGCAAATAACCGCCTACCTGGCCTATTTCAATCGTGCCGCCGTTATCCAGCAGATAGGAGCCATTACTTCCTGCTTTATCCCCCTGATACTGAACGCCTACGATGAAATCGAAAAGCTTCCCAACTTTATTGTTGTACTGCACTTCGCCATTGATCCTGCTGGAATTGTCTTCAAAAACGGCGCCGCGGTTCAGCGCTATGCCAAAGGTTGAATTCCACTGTTCCTTAAAAGAACGGCGAAGAGATTCTTCTTCCGAAAACCCGGCATTCTTGAAACTCAGGTAGTTTTGTGTACGCTGGTTCATCGCGTAAGTATCTTTCGTACCCGATTTGGTGTAGTAAACCTGCGCGAACAACCGCGGAGACACAAAGCGCAACTGTCCCCAGCCAACCGTCCAGTCCTTGATCTGATTCCGGCCGGCGTTGGTATTGCCAATGTTGTTGCTTTTGCTGTACCCGCCGGAGAGGATGAGGTCGGATTTGCTGTTCACGGCATAATACAGCGCTGCTTCGCCCCGCAGCGAGTTGAATTTTGGATCCAGTTCTATTTCCGGCGACGCTAATGCCCCGAAATAAACGGTGTCGGTAAAGGCAAACTCTTCGCCCTGCGTATACTCGGCACTGATTTTGAAAGCAAATTTTTCATTAAGTTTTGTCGCATGGCGAAGCCGCCCGCTAATTACGCTTTGGTTGCCCACGCCCAAGGCAATGGTTGTGCCCTGCGAGGTGCGGGGATCTTTCGTGATGGTATTGAGCAAACCGTTGTGGGCATTCGGACCGTACAGGGCCGAAGAAGGGCCGAGTACCACTTCCACGCGTTCGATGTCTTCTTTCACCGTGGTGCTCAGCGCGCCAAGCGGCAGGCCGGTTGCGATGAGGGAAGACAACCTGCCGTCGTTGATTTGCAGGTTTTTAGGGTTAAAAGCGCTGTTGAAACCGCGGGCGTTCACCCCGATTCCAAGCACGCCCGAGCGCACATAATCCACGCCTTTTTGGCGCCCCAGCAATTCTGCGGCATTGAAAGACGGCTGCTCACTCAGCGCCTGCGCGCCGATGACCGTGATTGTGGCGGGTGCGTTGGTGAGTTTTTCCGCTTTGCGCGAAACCGAAACGATGACTTCTTCACCCAGCAACCCGGAGCTTTCCAGCTCGACATCGAAGGTGGCGTTGCCGCCGGCAGGCACATTTACGGTTTGTTCCACGGTTTTGTAACCGACGTAGGAAACAATCAATTTTTGGTTGCCTGCCTGCAAATCGAGCGTATATTTGCCCGAATTATCGGTGGCTGCACCGGAAGTGGCGCCGTCTACGAAAATGTTGGCGCCGATGAGCGGTTCCTTCGTCTGCTGGTCGGTCACCATCCCGGTCACCGTTCCGCGCTGCGCGAAAACGACTGTACATACTGCTGCCAGTAAAAGGCTGAGTAGCAATTTCTTCATGACATGTTAAGTTTTATTGTTTAATACTTTGTGCCGCCTCGCAAACAAGTTTCCAAATTTGTTGTGCCGAGGCGGTTTTTGACCCATTTTTCATTCTGTTTGTGAAAGTAGGTACTGGTTGGCTGTGGTAGGTGGGGCATTCTGGAAAATCAAAGACTGGACTAAAGCGCCCGAAGTGTATTTTGTAGGTCGTAATGCTTTGCCTGTCAATTGTTTTTGATTGCGCTAAGCCCCTATGGACTGAAGGAGGAGCAGCGTCGCGAAATTACGCTCGCGCGATGGCGGTAACTGAGCGAAGTCGAAGTTCCGCCCGCGCGCGAGCAGATAACTAAACAACAACCCATGCAAGACCTCATTCGCCGCCACCTCCGCCGCATCGCCGAAAAACACGCGATCCGCATCCTCTACGCCTGCGAAACCGGCAGCCGGGGCTGGGGCTTTGCTTCTCCCGACAGCGACTACGATGTCCGCTTTATTTATGCTTTTCCTGCGGAACGCTACCTGTCCGTTGACGAACCCAAAGATACGTTGACGGAGTTGTTTGAAGACCAGGGAGAAATCTTAGATTTTAACGGCTGGGAATTGCGCAAAACCCTGCGCCACTTGCGTAAATCGAACGCCACCCCCTTTGAATGGCTACAATCGCCCATTGTTTATGAGCAGGAAGGTGAGTTCCGGAACCAACTGTGGAATCTGGCGCCACAATATTTTGCCCCGCGTGCCACGGTACACCACTACCTTGGCATCTGTCACAACAGCATCAAAACCGGCATCGCCGACGGGCATATCAAGATCAAAAAATACTTCTACATCCTGCGACCGCTATTGGCTGCGATGTGGGCTGCCGACCGCCAAACCATCCCGCCGATGGAATTTGAGCCTTTGCTTTCGCAAATTGAACAAAACCCCGAACTGATGGCAGCGATTCGACAACTATTGAAGGAAAAGGAACAGGCAGTGGAAGGGCAGGAGATCCCGTTAATTCCAGTGATTCAGGCGTTTATTGCTTTGGAAATGGAGCGTTGTCGGGTAGTGTCGGAAACGCTGGATAAAAAAACTGTGGAGTCGGGCGTGTTGGATGTGTTTTTTCGGGAAACTCTTGCAGGCCGGAGGTGATTCCTTTTTAAAAAGGTGTTACGGCTGAATGTTTCTTTGTTGGTGCAAATCGGGCGGAGCCCGAAGAATAGTACACGCGGGCGGAGCCTACGCGCGAGCAGTGTTATTCTAAATCTATCTTTATAGGAAATATAATTGAGGAATTGACCGGCAATCCCTTCCATTTACCAGGAATCCAGGAGGGCATTGCCGCCCAGATGTCTTTAATCACAGGCAGGAAGTGTGGGTGCAGCGAGCGAATGATTTTAAGATCCTTTGGATAACCGGTGGCGTCTATATCAAACTTAAGAATGATTTTTCCGGTTACTTCCTCACAAATTCCGCAGCGGTGGAGATGCGAAGCAATAAATTTTATCCGTTCTACTTCGCCGCCTGGGAATTGAGGCATTTCCTCATAGGTGATAAATATTTCACTCGGCAGAGAGTCGCGTTGCGCGGCAACTTCGCAGGCATAGAGCAAAATAACGACAAGTAGCAGGGTTTGCATGACAGGCTCTTTTCCTAAAGATGCAAGTTTCCTGCTTTTGGTGTTTATTTGTATGTTTTTGTAACGTCCCGCTCGGCTCCGCCTCGCGTGTCTTATTTTTCGGTCTCTGACCGGAGTTTTATGAAATAAAACCACCAACCACATGACCATCGCCGATCTCAAATCCCAAAACCTTCTCCTCTTCGAATGCATCAGCGGTAGCCGGGCGTATGGAACCGATTTACCCACTTCCGACACCGACCTGAAGGGCGTGTTCGTGTTGCCGCAGGAACAATTTTACGGATTGGATTACGTGGAGCAGGTCAGCAGCGAACACAACGACGAGGTGTATTACGAACTGCGGCGTTTCGGGGAATTGTTGTATAAAAACAACCCTAATATCCTGGAAATGCTGACCACGCCGGATGATTGCGTGCGGTATTGCCACCCGCTGTTTGAAGCGTTTCGCCGCGAAAATTTCCTATCCAAATTGTGCAAAGATACCTTCGCCGGGTTCGCGTTTGCGCAGATCAAAAAAGCGCGTGGCCTGAATAAAAAAATCAACCAACCCATGCCGCCCGTGCGGAAAACGCCGTTGGATTTTTGTTATGTGGCCGAAAAACAAGGCGCTATGCCCCTGACCACCTGGCTTGAACGCCGCAACTGGGAGCAAGAAAACTGTGGCCTCGTCGTCATCGCCAACATGCGCGACCTCTATGGACTGTACTACGACCCAAAGGGCGATTTGGGCTACTCGGGGATTATGAAAAAGGAAACCGCCAACGACGTGGCCCTAAGCAGCATACCGAAAGGCTCGGAACCCGCTGCCCTGATGTCGTTCAACAAAGAAGCCTACGCCATGCATTGCCGCGCTTACCGCGAATACCACGACTGGCTGGCCGCCCGCAACGACGAGCGCTACCAAAACACCATCGCCCACGGCAAAAATTACGACGCCAAAAACATGATGCACACCATGCGCCTGCTGGACATGGCCGAAGAAATCCTGAAAGACGGCAAACTCCTCATTCGGCGGCCCAACCGCGAGGAATTGTTAGCCATCCGCCGCGGAGATTGGGAATACGACGAATTGATCGCCCAAGCCGAAGCGAAGTTGGCACGGATCGAAGCATGCTACCAACAATCGCCCCTGCCCGAACGGCCGGATAAGGCGCTGATTGAACGGTTGTTGGTGGAAACGCGGAAGGGGTTTTATGATTAGTCCCGCTGGCGTACGCTCGCGCGATGGCTCCGCCTCGCGTGTGCTATTCTTCGGGCTCCGCCCGAATTCGCGCAAGCCGGTCAGAGCCCGGCACATAGTACACGCGAGGCGGAACTTCGACTTCGCTCAGTTACCGCCATCGCGCGAGCGGAAACGGTTCAATTCAGAAACACCTCATCCACAAACACCCACCCGGGCGTGCCTTTCCCGGGGTGCCAGGCGGGAAGTTTAGAAACAGGTTTCACCACAATTTGTACCACACTGACTTTTCGCGGTTCAAAATCGGCGTTAAATCCAACCAAATAAGCCGGAGCGCCTAAGCCGGATGGCTGTGCAGGGTTTAGTTTTTTGAGCAAGACTAAGTTGTTTTTGCTGCTCCCGCCCCAGAATTCCACCTGGGCAGCCGGCAGGATGTAACTCCCGATGTCAACAACCGTGCTGACGGAAACCGACGATAGGGTAGTGGGTTGTTTGAAAAACAGAAAAGCTTCCAGGGGCGTATCTTTAAAGCCCAGCCATTTTTTGTTTCGGAAATCTGTGTCGCCGATTTTATGGTTGATCAGTGTTCGGAGGCCTTCGCCTTTGTACTGCGGATTGGGCGCATGGACAAGCGTGATTGAATCGGGGGTGAACCCGACTTTGTAAAAATTGCAGGTCGCCACTTCGCTGCTGATCCAGCCGGGCAGGAAGGTTTTGGTGCTGAGCAGGCAGGTTTTGTCAATCGTGATGCTGTCGCCGGTGCTGATCAGGGAACCAAGGCTGTCGGGGATGGCGCCGTCCAAGGTGTAGCGGACCACTGCGCCTTTGATGAAATTTTTTAGTTTAACTTTGGTAAATGCCGTAAACACCTGTTCTTCACCTTCGATGATCGCCGAATTGAGCTGGGCGACGACCGTATCGCCTTTAAATCCGGATTCCAGATGCACCTGCGGCAGTTGTTTTTTTAAATCCGGAAAATCTTGCTCGCTGACGCCAGTATTCCACAAATACAAGGCAGATAATTCGGGCAA
>JBJXFD010000006.1:0-14036 GCA_046153985.1 Saprospiraceae bacterium | reverse complement strand
GCAGCTGGCGTTTTGTGGACAGCGATTACGAGTTCCCGGTACCAACTAATCCGTGGTTCGAGGCATGGCCGGAGGTCATCCAACTCGAAGACCTGAGCGGTTGCCAGGAGGATCTCGACTTCATCGGTATCAAGATTGGTGATGTGAACAATACAGCGGAAACCATTGGCAACCTGCTGGATGTTCAGGAGCGTACGAATGGCCGCTCGTTCCTCATCGAAACAGATGACCGCCTGCTGAAAAAAGGCGAAACTGTTGATGTAACGCTGACTACTGCGCAATTGGCAATGATATTCGGATACCAGTTTACACTGAATTTTGATGCGGATAAATTAGAGTGGGTCAGCTTTGATGAGGGACTGGCCAAAGCGGAAAATGTGGGGTTAAATGCAATAAGCGAAGGCGCTTTGACAACAAGTTGGCACTGGAATTCCGGTAGGCCAAATGAAGTTGGAAAAGTAAAGTTATTTTCTATAACTTTACGCGCTAAGGCCGATGGCAGGTTAAGCGAGTGGCTCCACATCGGTTCAACACGAACAAACGCAGAAGCTTACAATCTCAATTTTGAGCCACTCGAGGTAATGATTCGCTTCAATGATAGCCGGGCGTTAACAGCCGGTTATGAACTGTACCAAAATAAACCCAACCCATTCGGTGAGCGAACGGTAATCGGATTCGATTTACCTGAAGCTACCGATGTAACCCTGGTTATTCACGACATCAGCGGTAAGGTGCTGAGGACGATTCAAGGCGATTACGAAAGCGGCTACAACCACGTAGTTCTGGACGCTGCCGGATTGCCTCGCGGAGTGCTCTACTATACGCTGAAGGCCGATCAATTCAGGGCTACGCGCAAAATGGTGTTGCTGGATTAGATAAGAAATTTTAACGCGTAAATTTGTTTCATGTGAAGGGGGTCGGAGTCAAGTGCTCTGGCCCACTTTTTTTTTATGCCCTGTATTGAACCGTTGCATTACTTTTGCGCGGAACAGCGTTCTAATTAATGTCTGTCTTTACAGTTCGCTCGCGCGATGGCTCCGCCTCGCGTGTTTTATTTGTCGGGCTCCGCCCGGCGGGAGGGCGCCGGCTTTGAAGTAAAACATGCCTTGCTCTAGAACGCTAAAGAACAGACATGAGACTAAATGATCAGCATCATGAAACGGTTAACTCTTGTTTTTTTATCGTTTGCGCTAAGCCACACCATCGCTTTTGCCCAATACCAGGGCGCAGCCGAGGAAAATCTGGCGAAAACCATTACAGCCAGCGAACTGGAACAACACGCCAGAACACTTGCTTCTACTGAGTTTGAAGGCCGGGAAACCGGAACGGAAGGCCAGCGAAAAGCGGCTGCCTACTTAGCGGGCGTCTTCGAGTCCTATGGCTTGCCCAAAATTGTGGAGGGAACCTATACTCAAAAAATATCTTTCCTTGCCGAAAACTGGGAAAAGATCAACCTGAAACTCAACGGCACGGATCTTAAGCATTTTCAGGATTTTTACGCCTGGCCTTCTGCCAATACCGATGTGGAAATGAATGCCGCCAAAGAAATCCTTTTTCTCGGCTATGGCATTGACGACGAAAAATACAGCGATTACGCAAACGCGGACGTGGCGGGCAAAGCGATTCTCATCTATTCGGGCGAACCCTTTCTCAAAGACAGCATCTCTGCCGTTACAGGTCAGCGCGGCCCTTCCGTCTGGTCAACCAACTGGCGACTGAAAGTGCGTGCTGCTAAAAAGCGCGGAGCAACCGCCGTTTTCATCATTGACCCGGATTTCAAAGCCAACGTGATGGAAGTTCGCAAATCCGTGCTTAGCACCCGCATGCTCCTCGGATGGGGCGAAGAGCCCGAAAAATGGCACGCCAACAGCTACTTTGTCTCGTCAGAAACTGCCCGAAAAATGGTGGGCGACCAACTAAAGAGCATTGCGAAAGCGCGGAAAAAAATGAACAAAAAAGGCAAATCCCAACCTCCGGTGGTTATTCCCTGCGATTTTCAAATATCCCAGAAAAAGCGCGTGAAGCAGCTTACCGGTGAAAATGTACTTGGATTTGTGGAAGGAACCGACCCGAAATTGAAAGGCGAGGTGCTGGTCGTCACGGCACACTACGACCACCTTGGTAAACGCGGCGACGACATCTACTTTGGCGCCGACGATAATGCGTCCGGCACTTCTGCGGTGCTGGAAGTTGCTGAAGCTTTTGTGGACGCGAAAAAACAGGGAACCGGGCCGCGCCGCAGCGTGCTGTTCATGCTGGTTTCCGGCGAAGAAAAAGGGTTGCTTGGCTCGCAGTATTATGCTGAAAATCCGGTCTTCCCGCTGGCGAATACAATTGCGAATGTGAATGTGGACATGATTGGCCGGGTGGATGAAAAACACAAGGATAACCCGGATTACATCTATGTAATCGGCGCCGACCGGTTGAGTTCGGAGCTGCACGCCATCAATGAAGCGGCCAATACGACTTACAGCAAATTAGAATTGGACTACACCTACAACGCCGAAGAAGACCCCAACCGCTACTACTACCGCTCCGATCACTACAACTTTGCAGAAAAAGGCATCCCTGCCATTTTTTACTTCAGCGGTACGCATGAAGATTACCACGGCACCGGCGACGTTGCGGATAAATTGATGTTCGGGAAAATGGAAAAAATTGCCCGCTTGGTTTTTCATACCTCGTGGGAGTTGGCAAATCGGGATAAGCGGATTGTGGTGGACAAGAAGGTAGAAGGAAGATAGTAGAAGGTAGATGGTAGGGGCGACCCTCGCGGTCGCCCTGTCTGACAAAAAATAAAAGAGCCGGAAAGTTGACCCCTCCAGCTCCTTCGTGAATTCGAATGAGTCTGTAACCGGTTCTACCCCCCAAAAAATTCGAACCGATCCGACTCACTCTTTGGGGATAAAATCCCCAAAATCTTTATATGCTGCTGCAAATTTGTTTCTGTTCTCTTTTTATACCGTGCCAATACCTTCGTTTAGCAAGTACAACAAACCGGTTTACGGAGGTATTCACAGAATGTTTCCGTAAAACATACTTTTTTTTATAATTTTTTCCACCTTGCCAAAATGTCAGTCCGCCCATCCTTGGCACAACCTTTGACCACCCTAACTTACCAACTTTGACTTCAACCAAAAAAATAAGCTTAACTATGCAAAAAGGTACGATATCGGTACAAACCGAAAACATTTTCCCCATCATCAAGCAGTTTTTGTACTCCGACCAGGAAATCTTCCTGCGCGAGTTGATCTCCAACGCCGTTGATGCCACCAATAAGCTGAAAACACTGGCTTTGCGCGGCGAAGTGAAAGGCGAAATCGGCGACACCACCATTGAAATTATTTTAGATAAAGAAGCCAAAACGCTCACCATTCGCGACAAAGGCGTGGGCATGACGGAGGAAGAAGTCAACAAATACCTGAACCAGGTGGCCTTCTCCAGCGCACAGGAGTTTTTGGAAAAATATAAAAACGACGCCAACCTGATCGGACATTTTGGCTTGGGATTCTACTCGGCCTTTATGGTGGCCAAACAAGTGGACGTCATCACCAAGTCCTGGCAAAAAGGCGCCAAAGGTGTGCTCTGGACCTGCGAAGGCAACCCGGAATACAGCATTGGCGCACATAAAAAGGCAGAGCGTGGGACCGACATCGTGCTGCACATCAGCGATGACGCCGTTGAATACTTAGAAGACAGCCGCATCGAAGGATTGCTGGAAAAATACTGCAAGTTCCTGCCGGTGCCCATCAAATTCGGGACGCGCAAAGAATACGTGGACGAAGCAGGCGAAACCCCTGAAGGCGAAGAAAAGAAACAGGTAGAAGTGGAGGTGGACAACATCGTCAACAACCCTTCGCCCATCTGGAAAAAGCAGCCCGCAGAACTGACAGACGAGGATTACCGCAACTTCTACAACGAATTGCACCCTTACAGCCAGCCGCCGATGTTCTGGATTCACCTGAACATTGACCACCCTTTCAACCTGACGGGTATTCTCTATTTTCCCAAGCTGAACAACGCCATCGAGGCGCAGCGCAATAAAATTCAACTCTACTCCAACCAGGTCTACGTCACCGACGATGTGAAAGAAATCGTACCTGAATTCCTGATGTTGCTGCACGGCATCATTGACTCGCCGGACATTCCGCTCAACGTGTCGCGCAGTTCGCTGCAAAGCGACCAGAACGTGAAAAAAATCACCGGTTATATCACCCGAAAGGTGGCAGAAAAATTGCAGGAACTGTTCAACAAAGACCGCGAAGGGTACGAAAGCAAGTGGACCGACCTGGGCGTTTTTGTGAAATACGGCATGATTTCCGACGAAAAGTTTTATGAAAAAGCGCAGAAGTTTGTGCTGTTCAAAAACACGGAAGGCAAACACTTCACCATTGAAGAATATCGCGAAAAAGTAGCACCGCTTCAAACCGATAAGCACGACAAAGTAGTGCTGCTGTACACCAACAACCCCGATGCGCACGACAGCTTCATCCGCGCTTGCCGCGAAAAGGAATACGACGTGCTGGTGATGGACACCATCATTGACAACCACTTCATCCAGCAATTGGAATACAAACTCGGTAACGTGCTTTTTGTGCGCGTGGATTCCGACACCGTGGACAACCTGGTGCAAAAAGACGAAAAGCGCGAGTCGGTTTTGAGCGAAAGCGAAGAAAAAACGGTGAAAGAAGTGTTTGAATCATTGGCTTCCGAAGCCGGCGCTTCCGTAACCACACAGGCCCTTTCGCCGGATGCCTACCCGGTTGTCATCACCAAACCCGAGTTTATGCGCCGCATGAAGGAAATGCAGCAATTCCAGGGCATGAATTTCGGGGCTTTCCCGGATTCTTACAACGTGGTGGTCAACACCAACCACCCCGTGATTGCCACCAAACTCCTGGCAGAAACCGACGCCGAGAAGAAAAAGGACATGGCGCGCTACCTGTACGACATCGCGCTGTTGAACCAAAACATGCTGAAAGGCGCCGAGCTGACGGATTTTGTGAAGAAGAGTATTGGGATGCTGTAGGGGGGGGTATTGGTTATTGGTTAGCGGTTATTTGTTATTGGTAAGAGAGTAGTAGGATGGAGATTGCTGTTAGCGAACAGGTTTTCTTTTCCAATAACAAATAGCCAGCAACCAATTTAGGGATGCCCAAAGGGATCAGTTTCTTTTTTGATTTAATAGCCCTATATTTGTAGATAATTCTGATAAACTTTGAAAAACAACGCTGGGTCACGTGCAACCAATAACCAGTAACTAATAACCATTATCCAGCACGTACCTATGCAAGAAGACCTCCTCCACTACGTCTGGCGCACCCGCCGGTTCGAGTTTCAAAACCTGTTAACCACCGAAGGCGAGGTGGTTGAAATCCTGGCGCCAGGCGTCCACAATACCCATGCCGGGCCTGATTTTTTTGACGCGCGCATCCGCATTGGCGACACGCTTTGGGCGGGCAATGTGGAAATGCACTTGGTTGCTTCCGAATGGGAAACCCACCGCCATGGCGAAGACCGCGCCTACGACAATGTGGTGCTGCACGTGGTGTGGGAGGAAGACCTGCCGGTGTTGAGAAGCAGCGGCGAACGCATTCCCTGCGTCGAACTTAAAAAGCGCATCCCGGCGGCCACGATCAAAACCTACCGCGAGTTGCTCCACAACGAACACTGGATCCCCTGTCAGCACCATTTTCACCGCGTGCCCGACATTACCCGCCAGATTTGGCTCGATCGCCTGATGGTGGAACGGCTGGAGGCCAAAACCGCTTTCATTACGGAAATCCTGGAGCGCAACGGCCAACATTGGGAAGAAACGTTTTATCAGGTTTTAGCCCGGAATTTTGGAGTGAAAGTCAACGCCGAACCCTTCGAAGCGCTGGCTCGTTCGCTGCCCCTGAACCTCCTCTCCAAACACAAAAACAACCTGCTCCAGCTCGAAGCGCTGCTGTTTGGCCAAGCCGGCCTTTTGGAAAGCGTTTTTGAAGACGATTACCCCCGGCGCCTGCAAAAAGAATACGCATTTTTGCAACACAAATACGGCCTGCACCCCATTCCCGGCAGCACGTGGAAATTTCTGCGCATGCGCCCCGCCAATTTCCCCAGCTTGCGCATTGCCCAATTTGCCACGCTCATACACCAGTCGGCGCACCTGTTTAGCAAAATTTTGGTGGCCCAAAACGTCGAAGAAATCGAAAACATGTTCGAAGTGCGCCTGTCCAACTACTGGCAAACCCACTACGTTTTTGGAAAGGCTTCCGCCAAACGCGCTAAAACGCTGGGCCAAACGGCAATCCACCTGCTCGTGATCAACACCATCGCACCTTTCCTGTTTGTCTACGGCAAACAAAAAGCCGAACCCAGCCTTTGCGACCGCGCCCTCAACCTGCTCGAATCTGTGCCCCCGGAATCGAACAGCATCATCGAAAACTGGCAACGCCTGGGGATGGAACCGGTTTCGGCCGGCCAAACCCAGGCATTGTTGCAATTGAAGCACGAGTATTGCGATAAGCGGCAGTGTTTGAGGTGCGCAGTGGGGAGCGAGGTGATGCGGTAGGGGTTGAAAATTTTCAACCCGGACAAAAAATTTTCAACCCCGATTGAAGATGTTTAACCCTGACCGTACGGACATGTCAAATCAATTTCCTATCTTGCATAAAAGATACCATTCCATTTATATATAACTCAAATAGAACTACCTACAAATGAATCAGCCAACTATCTACACCAAACGGGGTGTACTTGCCCTGCTCCTCTGTTTTTTTCTCACCCACCATGCGCAAGCCCAAATTCCGGGAATTGATATCCAGGGCCCCTTAGTAACGTGTTCCAATGAATGTGTGAACTATACAGTAAGCGGAATAGAGGCGTTGCCGCCAGGCCAGGTGACCTATTTCTGGCATGCAACAGGGTCAGATATTTTTTTTCCGGGTGGGTGGGATTACGAAGTGAGCACCCTGACACCATCTGTTGAAATTTGCTGGAATATAGCCAGTTGGCTCGGCAATGCAGCTGGCACCCTCACGCTTCAGATTTACGTCAATAACATTCCGGTACACATTGAAACGTTATCGGTATTAGCGGGATATACCAGCGTAGGGGAGACTATCCTCTCCGGCACTTATTGCCCACTTCAGATAGGTATTGAATCAGGTCTGGGATCCATCAGTGCCTGTGAAGGCCTCGTGGTCAGGTATTCTATTTGGCCGGCGGTTATTGCACCAGATATAGTATGGGTTGTGGAAGGCTCGTCAAACTATGTCGTTAATCCTGACAACACCATCACTGTTCAATGGGATCATGCAGTCAATGGGCGGGTAAGAGCCCTGTATCCGCAGAGCCCTTGTTTGTCATCTAATCTTTATGCATCCTCCTCCGGTGCTGAGATATTTGAAAAACCAGTCGCTGCATTTACTACTGATCCGCCTCCCCAGAATAGCGAATTAAAAGTGTGTAAAGGGCAGCAGGTGTTTTTTTTCAATCAAACAACCAATGCGAGCACTTACGCCTGGAGTTTGGGAAATGGGATTTCCCGCGCCTTTAATCCGATTGTTACTTATGATACACCTGGTACTTATGAAGTCGTCCTTCATGCTTATAACGAATGTAATTGTCAGGATACAGCAAAAATGACGATCATTGTAGAAGATGCCTTTACCCCGGAAATTGACTGTCAAAGCACCGTTTGCGTTGGCGACTCGGCTACTTATCAAACTGCTGCTGACTGTGGGACTTTTTTATGGACAGTAAATGCCCAGGGGGTAATCACAGCCGGCGGTAGCACCACAGATAATTACGTTACCGTGCACTGGACGGCAGGTGGCACAGGAACGGTAGAGTTGGCCGTAGAGGGCTGTGCAGGGGTAGAGACGATCTGCGAAACGAAGACCCTGGCTGAGATCCCTATTATTACAGACGGTATTGGTATTGAAGGTTCTGAAAAGGTTTGCATAGGCGAAAGAGCCATCTATAAAGTCCCTGATTTTACCGGAACCACTATTCAATGGACAGTAACAGGCGGTTCACTGCTGAGTCAGGGGTATAAGGAAACTACTGTGATATGGCCTGCGCTGCAAACACCGATACAACGCCGGGTAATAGTCAGCTACAACAATTGCTACCTGGGATGTGGCGGAACCGATACACTGGACGTTTTTTCGCAACCGGCATTCCAGATTGAAGGCGACCTTGAAGCCTGTGCAGGCGGCACTACGTTGCATGAAGCTGTGAGTGAAACCGGGCTGGCAACTTGTGAGTGGTCCGCATTTAATTCAGCAGGAACGCTGGTTTGGAGCAGCGCGACTCCGGCTACTTCAGTTGCCATACCCTGGGAGGTTTCCGGCGATTATTTGCTGAAGGCCACACCGGTTAACCTCAATGATTATTGTGTGAATGAAACGAGTGTAAGGATAGCTGTTGTGAATGCCCCGCCTGCGCCCGACAGTATCATCGGTGCTGCGCAAATCTGTATTGGCGAAACTTATTTCTATCAGGCAGAAGGCTTCGAACAAGGCGCTCCCCTGCATTGGTACATCAATAATGGTGGTGTGGTCACAGAATCTTCGGGTTCCTCCACCGATGTGCTTTGGGGGGCTTTCCCGCCCTATGAGGTAAGCTTGACGCAAACCGGCATTGCCGGGGGTGGATGTGTATCAGAGGCAACTACGCTTACAGCAGTTCCATTGACCGCCGCCCCTGTGCTTAACGGGCCTGCAAGCACCTGTGTAGGAGCGAGAACGACCTATACGGCAACAGGGCTCACCTCCGGCAACTTCCGCTGGAGCATAACACCCCAGAGCGCTGGTGTGGTCATCAGCAATCAAAACAGTGGCACCATCGAGGTACAGTGGAGCCGAAGTGGCTCGGCTACCGTAGTGTTTGAATATTGTAACCTGAGCGCTGCTTTTCCTGTGGAAGTGCAGACGACGTCTCCCCCAGAAGTCATTGCTCCGGCAAACCTTTGCGAAAATGAAACTACCCTCGTGCAAACTACCCTTCCCTTTACGGACTACGTATGGAAAACAGAGAACGGCAGCATTGCTTCCACAGCAGCAACACCTGAATTGGCAGCGGGTTATTATACGCTGGAAGCGACAAGTGAACTGGGCTGTGTCGGTACCCGTGTTTTTCATATAGTAGAACTGCCGGCACCCGAAGTCCGCATCTCTGCTTCTTCCCTGCGGTGCATTGACCTTGGCGCGCCTGATCTTTTTGCCCTGAACACGGTTACGGGATACGCGTATGACTGGCGGCATAACAATAATCTTACCGGGCAAATGACGCCAATGGTAACGGCATCCCAGGCTGGGATTTATCAGGTAGAAGTTTCCGACATCAATGGTTGTCGTTCGCAATCAAATCTACTATCCGTTGCTGCCAATTGTTTGCAAAGCGGCGGATCATTTCCGGGTCTACCCGGGGAGGCCGTTATCTGCCTTTCCGGCGACCTGGATTTTCAGGTCAATCCATCGGGTGTTTGCAACGACAGGAGCTATGCTGCGGAAGGCAATAACATCGTGCCAGGCTCTGTTCGCTGGTCTTTTGGCGACCCGGGGAGTGGGGCGTCCAATAACACAGCAATGGGCATGACTGCCTCGCATATGTTTAGTAATGCTGGGTTTTATGAAATAGCCATGGTGGCTGATGTCAACCAGGGCGGCACAACGACGACCTGTGGCGTTTTATTCATAGACACGGTATGGGCACGGGCCAATTTTGCTTATACCAAGGCTTGCGCAGGTGAATCCGTACAATTTGTGGATCGTGCTACTTTTATTCCGACTATCTCCATTGCAGCATGGCAATGGGATTTTGGCGATCCGGCCAGCGGCACAGCAAACTTCTCTGATCAAAGCAACCCGACCCATATTTTTAGCGCTCCCGGCGCCTACACCGTTACGCTGACTATTACCAGCAGCACCGGGTGCACTTCTGCGTATACGGAAACCGTGACCATTTTTGGACCGCCGGAAATGGAAATGAACCTGCCGCCTGCTTTTTGTGAAAACACAGCCTATTTGTTTACGGCAACTGCTACAGAAGAGCCGGCTATCTGGAGCTGGAATTTTGACGCTTTGCCGGGTGGCGTCGAACTTATTGGCAATAGCATTTATCACGCTTATCCTACGCCTGGAACTTACCAGATTGAATTGACGGCCACCAGCCGCTATGGCTGCACAGGCAGCATGGCAGAAACAATTACCGTCGGTAATGGAGCAACTTCTCTGAGTGGTGTGATCCAATCTTCCTTAGACATTCCATTTTGCGAGGGCGATACAACCCTGCTGAGCGCACCGATAGGCGGAATTGCCTGGAATTGGTCGCAAAGTGCTGTTACATCCTCGATTGGCACATCAAAACCCGGGCTGTATTTTGTGGCGGTCACCGACCCTCAGGGGTGCCAGTATTTGCCGCCCCCATTTATTGTGCGCCTGCTGGAATTGCCAACTGCCAGCATACGTGCCATTGCCTACGACGCCGACCAGGTCGCTCAGGGATATACTTACCATGAACTGGAAATTTGTGAAGGAGAAAATGTGTACTTAGAGGTACTGACAGCGCCAGGCAATCCAATTTTATGGTCGAACGGGGCGGAAACGACCCAAACAGAATACTCCAGCCTGCGTGGAACTTTGCTACCGGCAGGCGTACACCATATCAGTGCAAGTGTACTCGATACTGCAAGCGGATGCACTGCCCTGGCTACTTTTGTCATAACCGTTCATGCCAAGCCCATTGTACCTTTAATTACTTCCCCACCAGGGAATATTTGTGAGGGGACTCCCACAACCTTCCGGGTTACCAACCCCAATAGCGAATTATTGTATTTGTGGAATATCGGCCAGACGGCTGATTCCATCGTGACAAGTTTATCCGGCAGTTATTACGTGGAAGCTTTTAATGAATTTGGTTGTTCCGCCAGAAGCGGTACGAGAAGGATCATTCCTGCACCCAGTTTGCGGCACTTTCCGGGGGGATGTTATAGCCGCTGTAGTCCGGATACAATTTGCGTGCCCCCTATTTCCGGTGTAGGCGCTTACCAGTGGTTTTTGAATGGCGCACCTGTTGCCGGAGCTACCACGCCTTCTTTTATTGCCCACGAAAGTGGAAGTTATCAGTTGCAGGTAACACAACAATACCAGCCATTTTGTTCCAGAATTTCAATCCCACTTGTGCTGGATTTGTATGAAGGCGTCAGCCCGATTGACGGGGAGGTTTATTTTGATGTCAATGGCAATCAGATCATTGACCCGGCGGATACCCTGGCTGCTGGAATCGGCGTGGTGCTGCTGCATCCTGACGGAACCATCGGCACGACAACAAGCGGGGTAGCCGGGGCTTTCGGCTTTTCTGAAAAAGCAGCAGGCGGTTATGTGATTTCCATAAACAGCGCCCAATTGTCGCCGGATTTCCAGGCAATCACCCAACCCCTTTCCATCAACCATTCGGGGTGTTCGCCGTGGAGGGTACGATTGCTTATCGGACCTGCTTGTCAGCCTGCATCTTCAGTAACGGAATTGACCATTTGTGAAGGCATTTCATTCATCTATGGAGGCGTGACTATTGAGTCTGATACGACCTTTACTTTGCAACACGCCATGCCCAACGGGTGCGATTCGCTGGAATTGGTGCAAATACAGAGCGCCGCATCTTCCGTTACCGACCTGACTATCGGAGTGTGTCCGGGAGAAAGCGCGACCTACCAGGGCATGGCGTTACAGGCGGGTTCTACCACTGATTTTATACTAACGAATGCAATGAATTGCGATTCTCTGGTTAAAGTTACAGTGACCGAACTTTTCGTTTCTGCAAGCGCGCTTACCCTGCAAACCTGCCCGGGCGAGGAAGCGATCTACAACAATACGCCGCTGCAGGGGGGAACCACCACCGATTTTGTTTTTACCAATTCGGTGGGTTGCGATTCTGTGGTAACGGTCAGCGTAACCACACTGTTGGAGCCTGCTACTTCCCTGACTTTACAAACCTGCCCGGGCGAGGAAGCGATCTACAACAATACACCGTTGGAAGCAGGAACCACCACTGATTTTGTTTTTACCAATTCGGCAGGTTGTGATTCATTGGTAATAGTGACAGTCGCTGCATTGGAGCTATCTGATACAGTAGTAAACCTCGCTGCCTGTACAGGGACAACTGTGGTTTATGAAGGGGTATCCATTCTTGCAGGAGAAACCGTCACTTTGAACTTTCCTGATATCCATGGTTGTGATTCCACTATTACCGTTATTGTTGCCGCACTTTCACTTCCAGAAATCGAAGCGGCCATTGACCCCAGTTGTCCGCAAACGCAGACCGGAACCATTACCATTGTGACTACCCAGGGTGGACAACCGCCTTATCTCTACGCTTTGGATGGTCAGAATTATGCGATGGCGTCTGCTTTTACGGCGCTTGAATCGGGAGCGTACACTGTTTCTGTGCGTGATGTTCACGATTGTCTAACCAACATGGAAGTCGTGGTTTCTGAACTTTCTTCGCTTTTGCTGGCAGGCGATTTGTCGCAGGTTTTGCCTTGCAACCCGCATGAGCTGCGCCTCCAACCCATGCTTATTTCCGGAGATTTTGGCGACCTGACCTACCAGTGGTCAACAGGGGAAACAACATCTGAAATCACAATTGATACAGCAGGTCATTATCAGGTTCAGGTGAGCAATGACTGTGAAACGCAGGTGCAGGATATTCAGGTGCTGGCTCCCGAAGCTTCGGGGACTGAGATTTTTTATGTACCCAACGCCTTTTCCCCAAATCAGGATGGCATCAATGACCAGTTTGAAATTTTGCCCGGTACGCATGTAACTGTGATGAAGTTTAAATTGATGATTTTTGACCGTTGGGGGAATTTTGTGTTTTCCGCTTCCGACATCAGCAATGGATGGGATGGTCAATTTCTTGGACGACCCGCAAGCATGGGCGTGTATGTCTGGAGCTTAGAGGCAACCGTGCTAGTCTGCGGAGAACAGCAACGGATAGAGCGCAAAGGGGATGTGGTTTTGCTGCGATAAAACCGAACATTTTCCCTATCTTGCCCAACAAATCACAAATCTCATTCCATGTTCATTCGCGGAATCAGGCAGCAGGCGTTGAAAGACTGGACCGACGAACGGCTGGTGGAGGCATACGCGGAAACAGGCGACCAGCAGTATTTCACCGAGTTATTCGGGCGTTATACCATGCAGGTTTACCTGATTTGCAAACAATACCTGGGCGAACGCGAAGACAGCCGCGAGATGGTGATGCGCATTTTTTCTAAATTACTGGAAATCCTGCCCGGCACAGAAATCCGGAATTTTCGCAACTGGCTGCCGGTGGTCGTACAGCGCGAATGCCTCAATCATCTCCGAAAACAAGGGCGCTATGTACCGCTAATGGAGACAGAAGTGCCCATGTTGGAGGAGGAGCCTGAAATTTACCCGGCAACGGAAATGCCCATTGGGGAAGCAGAAATTATCGCGGCGCTTTCGCAATTGGACGAAGCCCAGCGCGTCTGTTTGAATTTGTTCTTTTTTAAAAAAATGAGCTACCAGCAGGTGAGCGGGCAAACGGGTTTCCCGCTGAACGAAGTGAAATCTTACCTGCAAAACGGCAAGCGCCAACTCAATAATCAACTCCTGAACCTGATTGCAGCAAAATGAAAGAACTCACAGCACATACCGCCTGCCTGAGTCTGGAAGAGATTCAAAACTACGCGAAAGACCGCTTAGACGAGGCAACCCGGTTTCGGGTGGAAAACCACCTGCTCGACTGCGCCCTCTGCCGCGCCGCGTTAGAAAGCTACATGGCCAACCCCGATGAAACCCTTGGTGCGGATTTGGCGTTGTTGCAGCAGCAAATTGGACAATACAAAAACCCAAAGCTGGCCGCTATGCCCAAAAAAAGACTCAATTATGTCGTCGCCGCAGTGGTGCTGCTCGTCCTCACAACGGCCGCCGCAGCTTATTGGCAACATACGCGCTACGACCGCCTATATGCATCGGTTTTTTCTGCTCCAAAAGCTGGCGAGGTCATTGCCATGCGCGGCG
>JBJXFD010000658.1:0-10278 GCA_046153985.1 Saprospiraceae bacterium | reverse complement strand
TTCCAATTGAGGCTTTTTAGGAACGCGGACGACGCTAACGACGCGGAAAACACGGATTGCGGTACTGCTTTCCTCCTGTATTCTTGCCTTCAACAAGGTTTTAGACAGCAAAGGGGCTTTAGCCCCTGATTCACATAATTACATATTCTACCATCGTGCCCTTACTGATACAATTACATTCCTCCCCGGCGCCGTAATACCTGAAGAATAAGTTCGATACCGCTGATCACTGATGTTTTCAAGGCCGCCGCTGAGCTGCAGCCAATCCATCAACTGATAACTCAGTTTCAGATTCAGCGTGTACCAGGCGGGCGAATAGGGATTTCCCTGTTCGTCCTTCGCATACAAATACGGCTTGATTTGTTCAGATGGCGCCAATTCCTCAAAGCTCAAAGCGCCGCTGTATTCGGCATAAAATTCTGCCTGAAACCGGGGGCGTTGATACCGCAGGCGCGTGACGCCAAACCAGGGCGCAGCATGCCGCAACGGCACATAATCGGTATTGTCGTCATCCTGCTCCTCGCCTTGCTGGTAGCTAAACCGCGAAGACAGCGAAAAGCCGCCGCCCAATTGTGCATCCAAACCCGCCTGGATGCCCCAAACCCAGGCTTGCGCCGAATTCTGGATGGCAAAAATTTGACTCAGTTCGCCGTCGTAAACAATGCTGTCCAGGCCATTGAGCTGGTATGTACGGCGCACCAAGGCATCATCGAGCAGCGTGTAATAGCCGGTCAACTCAATGCTCAGCCATTGGCCAAACCGGCGGGTTATGCTCGCTTCCGCGCTATAAGCGTATTCCGGGTCAATGTCCGCATTGGCAACAATAACCGTTCCCGGTGCCGAATCGAAAATCTTTCCAACATCGTCAATATTGGGCGCCCGGAAGCCGGTAGCGCCATTCCCGCTGAACTGCCAGTTGACATTCGGGAGATAGGTGAAGCCCAGACTGCCATTCAGCGCGCCCATCGAGCGTTTGGTTTCAATGATCGGAAACGGGAAAAAGGTCGTATCGAACACCGATTCAAAAGTCACGTAGTTGTACCGCACCCCGGCCAGCAGGTTTAGTTTTTCGCTCAGCTTAGATTTCCAACTCCCGTAAGCGGCCGCAGCATTCCAGGTGGAACCATCCGGATAGCGCGTACTCAGCGGCCCGATGTCGCCTGACACAATGTTTTCTTCTTCCGCCACAGAGCCAACTTTGTTCAGCAGCAACTCAGCGCCGTAGTACAGCGTATGCTTGTCGCCAATGGCCTTTTCCAACTCCAGGTTTGCAGAAATTACATGGACCGCTTCGTTCCGATGCCGAAGCTGGTTCCTGCCGAAACGGCGGTCGTGGCGGCTTTCTTCGTAGCGCTGGTGCGCCAGGATCAGCCGGGCATTGTCGTAAAAACCAGACGAAGCCCGGTGTTGAATATTGAGACTGTTCATCAACCAGACCTGTGGGCCGTAATACCATTCCGAAGCCCGTAAGTCAGCGCCTGCGTATTCGATGAGCCGGTCGTAGCGCGGCACATCCGTCGTTGCCGAATAGTGCAGGCCGTAGTTCAGTTCCCAACGCTCCGAAGGTTTCCAGCGAATTTTTTGCATCAGGTTGATCTGTTGGTAACCCGAAGGAACCTGCACCAGCGGGTCTTCATTCCGGACAATCGTATCCTTCCCATTCAGCCGGGCTGCGTATTCCGGTCGAAAAAATTCCTCCGGACCGTTGGATCCCATGCGCAAATCACCAAAATCGCTGAAAGAAGCGCTGGTGACAAACGCCCAATTTTTGAGCCCGATGTTGAAGTCCACATGCGCCGTTTTTTCGTCGCTTGCCGTACCGTAACGCATCGAAGCGCTGCCTTTGAACAAAGAAGGCGATTCTGCTGTGGCAAATTTAGCCCGCAGGGTATGAAAATCCATGACCCCGCCAATGGCGTCGCTGCCGTAAACGACCGAGCCTGGCCCAAATACAATTTCCGCATTCTCAACCGCTTGTGGATCCAAAGAAATGATGTTTTGCAAATTCCCACTGCGGTAAATCGCGTTGTTCATCCGCACCCCATCCACCACCAGCACGACCCTATTGGCGGCAAACCCGCGGATGATGGGGCTTCCACCGCCTAACTGGCTTTTTTGAATGCTGGCTTCGCCGGAAAGGCCGATTAGGTCGGCAGCAGTCTGCGGGTTTTGAAGGGCGATTTCTTTTGCGGTGATTGCGGTAATGCGCACCGGAACTTCGCGGGAATTTTGCTCCCAGCGGTTGGCCGAAATGACCACTTCATCCAACGTGATTCGCGTTTGAGTCAACAAAACAATGCTGTTCCCGCAAGTAATTTCCGACAAAGCAAGCTGTCTTGTTTCATAGCCCACCGCACTCACCATGACATGGACAGCAGCCGATGCGCCATTTAAAGATGCCCGGCCATTGGCATCCGAATAGGCACTTATTTTCATATCCCCGCTGTACAAATGGGCGCCTTCGATGGCCTGCAACGTCACTTCGTCCTTGATCACAATGGTTTGTGCGGCAAGCGACAGGCTCCCGAAGAACAAACACAAAAGAAATATCCTTTTCATTTTAAAGCAATTATAATAGCGAAAGTTGTTTGCACGAACGCACAAACAGCCTTCTTCGCCATGATAAAATAACCGAATCACCTTCTGTTAATGTGCTAAAACAGGAAGGCGATACAGATTTTGCCAAACTTTTTAAAGAAGACGTGAGATCGGGAAGAGAACATGGATTTTGAATGATGGAAAACTCCCTTAGCGTACTTAGCGGAACCTTAGCGCTCTTTGCGGGAAACGGTCTCCCGCAAAGGACGCTAAGGTTCCGCTAAGGGCGCAAAGAGGCTGCACATCCATTCAAAAGCATTCGTTTTCAGCCAGTTAATGCCCGATCTCACGTTAAAGAAAAGAAACCCCGTTTTGGGGAGGAGGCGGGACAGGCCCGTCGCAAGCTCTGCCCGACATCCGTTGATCGTCGTCGTTCAGCGCCTGCTGCTTAGCCAAAGGGAAGTTAAAATCGTTCAGCACCTCCTCATTCAATTGCCACTTTTCAAATAAAGCTGCAAATACAAAACGCACCGCGCCGGAAGCCAAAGGATCCTGCCGGGCTTGCATTTTTTCAAAAACACCGTCCATCAATTCTGTTTCCGCTTTGTCGTGGAAACAAGTATACCAGATCGCGTCGCCGTGCTGTTCCTGGCTCAAAATGTCGTACATCTCTCCGTAGTAGCGAAATTCATCATCTTCCGTCCAGGTCAATTCCGGATGGCCTTGTGCTATCCAACTCATCGGGATTTTTAACACCGTAAGGGCAGCCTGATCCTTGTGCGACTTTTCGGCTATCTTTTCGCGCACCTCGAATTTGATTTTCGCTCGGAGCATTAAGGCCCAACTGTTCCAGGCTTGTGGGTGTACCAGCAAAATCAATAGCAAAGCTGTCGCAAGCAACTGACGGGAATTAGTCGGTTGCTTGTGTTCCGAACGGTGACGTGTATTTTCTCCGGCCTGGTGCATGCGTGTTGCAATTGGCCGAAAGTTAGTCATTTTTTAGAGCTTGTTGGGGATTTCATGATTGAGCGAGAGTGAGTAAATTTTATTTTAGACAAGGCGGATTTTGCAGAGATAGCCGGCAGCTATCTTGAAAAAATCCAACGCAGTATAAAATAAAATTTGCCACTCGTAGCCAATTGATGAATTCCCTAACAAGCTCTTGATTCCATGAAGCGCCATATTCCAGACCTGCCTGCACGAAAGCGCCAAAACGACAGAGATTTATACCCATAGCTTGTCCCGATGAAATTGGGGTTACCCCAAAAATTGGGACAAGTTAAAAAACCCGTTGGATGACTTGGAGATTTGAAAGTTTGGGTTACATTTACATAGCTAAACAACCACCATATGAACCTTATGCCTTTTCTTTCCTCTCTTTTTTTGGCTCGGCAGTTGCGTAAAGCCAACAAAAACGGTTGGCTTTACTCAATTGGGGGTTGCTCATCCACTGATGACAAAGCGAATTTTGACGCAATAAAGCCTATAGGAGGAGTTGCGTGAAACCATAGTTCTGCACAACAATAACAGTGAAATAAAATGAAAGACAAAGTAATTTTAAGCAATGCCTATACTGATACTCTCTTGTCCCTTGCGTTTCAAGAAGGGCTGTTAACAGCAGATCCAGATAAAAACGACCATGTATATGAAAAATATAAAAAAAAGCCAATTGACTATCATTTAGCGAAATCTCTTTTGGAACAATTGTTACTCTCGCCATACCCAATAATTAGACAGAAATTACATTCTTCTGTTGAAGGAAAACTGTTGGAAGATAACAACATTTTTTTTGATGCAAGAGAAATAAATACTGTTGTTCCTATGAATAACTACCCAACAGAGATGTTTTTAGGAATATTGAAAGGAAGAGGCATTGAAATGTCGAAGCAACAATTCATTGAGACAATTGATGAAATAATAAAAATAAATGAAGAATATAACAAACTAGAAATTGAATTTGGCGGAGAACTTCCAAGTTTAGCGTTCAAGAAATTAGCACAAGAAATTTCTAATGACCCTACATTTATGGAAGATGAAAAACATAAAAAATTGGAGAATGTTAATGTTCAAGCTAATCGTGTCTCAAACAAGCTTATGGCGATATTAGAGTTTTTGGAATTGCAGACAATTGCAGAAGAACAAGATGCTGTTATTAAAATTCAAGCCCAGTTTGATAATATCAATCAAGACATTGAAAAGTATGACAATATTGGAGATGCTCAAACTTTAATTTTAAGACTTGTTGAAAAGGAATTCGGATATATTTCATTGCGAACCTCATCACTTAGAGAAACTTTAATTTTGGCGCAGACACCAGAATTTATTGCTTATCGAACCAAACTCGACGAATGGATAAACAAGTTAATTTCTGGCGAATACAACGATCTTGAAAACATAAGAAAAGAAATAAGAAGAGCCAGAAAATATATAGACATGAAACCAGTTATTGATACTGGCGGAAATTTTTTGGCTTTTTTAGGAGTTCCCCTTGCCTTGTTCACATTAGCGACTCCAATAGGACTAGGATTAGCTGTTGCAGGAGTTGTTCCATGTTTAGCAAATATTGGCCTAGAAAAAAAATACAAATGGGCAATGATAAACCAGGTAAATCCATAAATATTTAAAAAATATGCAGAACTCTACATGGTCTCACATAGTCGACTAAGCGCGGCCACGTAGCCCATGCTCACAGTTAGCTGCAACCCTTTGGCGACAGTGCGAACTTTAAACATATGGACATTAAAAAAAAGGAAAGTTGAAAACCGATTAGAGTAAGCAAAACCTAAAACCAAATAATAATGAGAAAAATAATTGTCTCATCATTTATTACATAAGATGGAGTAATGCTAGCCCCTTCTGGCTTGGATAGTTATTACTATCGTAAAAGGGGCGCACACAAATGCAAGCTATTTAAGCCACAAACCATAAAACACTTCAAGTCATGTGGAAATATGTTGAGCTTTCTTATACCCTTGCTTCCCTTTACTACATTAGGGAAGATGCTTTTCGCTTAACCATTGCAGCAGGGCTTAAGCCTGAGTTTATTAGTTTCGGATATTCCGCTATCAACAACTGGACAAATATTCTAAAAGATGCTGAGAATAAAGGTAAGATAGGTACTCTCTTGGATATCGTATTGAAAGAGCATTCTGACAACAAGATAATACAAGCCTATAGAGTTAATGCAGATTCTGCTTCAGCAAAGGGCATTAGCAGTTACAGTGGGAACAAGATAGATTGGAAAGGCACAAAATCGGCTTCCCAATTGGAAAAAATCATGGGCATGGAAAGTACCTTGATGCCTATCCATTTTCTTGAATTAGGACTAATAAAAGCCAATTCCGTTGCTCGTGTTGAAACGCCCGATGGATATGGGTCGGGGTTCCTTATTGCCAATAACTTCTTTGTCACTAACAATCATGTTATTGAGTCTGAAGCCAAAGCCAGAAAAACCGTTGTGCGATTCAATTATCAAAAGACCCAGGATGGCAAGCGCACTAAACATGAAGATTTTGATTTGAACCCTTCTGCCGGCTTTTCTACCTCTTTCGAAAACGATTGGACCATCGTAAAAATTAACGGCGATGCAAATAGCAAATATGGCGCCCTTCCCTTGCAGAAATGCCCTTTGAAATTGGATGATTTTGTGAACATCATTCAGCACCCGGGCGGTGAACACAAGCAAATAGCTCTTTATCATAATTATATCACGTTTGCAGATGAAAGCAGAGTGCAATATCTTACTGACACCTTACCTGGCTCTTCCGGTTCGCCCGTTTTTAATTCCGATTGGGAAGTAGTAGCACTTCACCATAGCGGCGGTTGGCTGGTTGAACCCGGAACTTTAAATGAATATTACCGTAATGAAGGAATCAGGGGAAATCTGCTGGTGGAGGAGTTTTCAAAACTAGGGTTTATTTAATTCACCCTAAGAAAATACAATTAATATGGTTTGGAATAAAACCTTAACAGACATACAATACAGACTGGTTGAGTTGTATCCAGACGACCTTGACATAAAGCGCATCTGTATCACCTCTGGCATTAATGTTAGCACTGTTCAACTTCAAGGTGCTGCTATCAATCAATGGTTTTCAATATTAAGCAGCATCGAAATTGAAAAAATTAACGAGATAGCAGCTATTGTTGAACGCGATAGAGGCCAAAAGGATGATAGACTTGAAACCCTGATTAATTTTTTAACTCCAAAGGAAAAAGTTGTTATTGCTCTTCCCGAAAACAAACTCCACATCCAACGCCGTGACTTCCCTCGCCCAAAAACTTATTTTGTAGGCAGAGAGCAAGAATTGGAAGACATAAACAAGGCTTACGAGAGCAATCCATTCATCTTAATTGAAGGAGCAGGAGGCATTGGGAAAACACAATTTGTCGCCAAGTTCATTGAGACCCTTCCACATAAGGACAGGATTGTTTGGTTTGATTGCCTTCCTACTTCTCAGCCCGATGATGTTATCCTTGGTGCCGGGTTTGACGAATTGCTGAAAGGAAAAGAAAAAACCGAACGGGAAAAGTTCAGCGCTTTCAAAGACAAGGTGCAGGAATTCGAATTGGTGGTTTTCCTTGATAATTACCAGGAGGTTGAAAACGATGCTAATTTCAAATCTCTGCTTGCCTTTTTCAATGATTATCTTACTAAAGGGCATCTCATCGTGATAGGAAGAGACGATATTGTCTCTCCAGATCTTCAGCCCAGTCGAATTCATTTAAAAGGTCTGGGCGATAAGAGTATAGAACATGCTCGAAAACTGATTGAGCATGTTTATGCTGAAAGTAAAGATATTTCGAATGAGACCCTGGTTAGAGTTTGTCACGAACTTAAAGGTTACCCATTGGCAATTGATTTGGCAGTGTATCTGCTGAGTGAAGGCGAATCAGCAGACACGATTTTGCAAGCAGCCGTTGCCCAGGCTATGTCTGAGGAGAGTGGGAAAGAGAAGATAAGTGAGCGGCTGTTGAACACCATTTTTACCCGTACAGATGCGTCTCAGGAAGAAAAAGAGTTTCTAAAACTGATTTCCGTATTTCGGGGAAGGGTGGAAAAAGCTGCCGCACAATATGTAATGCCTTCTGAGTATTATCAGACTGCCTGGAAAAAACTTATTAAAAGGAATTTGTTGACAGTCGAGGATGATTATTTTGAGCTTCATCCCTTGATTAGAGAATTTTCCTATAAAGCTTTGGAGAATAAACAGGAAGTACACACCAGGGCTGCCAATTATTTTAGCCCAAAACGTACTGAAAATCTCGATATTGATTTAGAGGAAAAATTATTTTACCACTTTTCTCAGGCAAATCAATGGTCCGAAATTGCCAAAACAATAACTAATTCCGGCAGCCAATTCATTCTCGGAGGATACCTCGATAGGCTACAAAACATGATTACCCTGACCCGCAAACTGGGTGAATCACAGCCTTTTTTTGACATACTCGAAGGGGATATTGCCGAAATAAAAGGAGATTGGGTACAAGCTACCTTGTTGTTTGAAAATGCAATAAAAAATGCAAATGATGATGTACGGATAGAAGGAATCATCAAATCCGGAGAGATGTATTACAGGAAAAGTCAACTTCAGGAAGCGAAAAACCTCTTCGAAGTTGGCATTCAAGAATCTGAAAAGGATGGTTTATCTGCATTGCAAGCAAGAGCCTTAAATGATATGGGATTAGTTTACAGTTTTTGGGGTGAAAAACAACTTTGTCTGGATTATCTGAACAAAGCATTGTCCATTAGAGAAAATGTGGGCAGTTTGGGAGATATCGCTACATCTTTGAACAACATCGGTGGCGCGAAAAGTGATTTGGGAGAAAAAAAAGAAGCGCTTAACCATTATGAGAGAAGCTTGGATATACAGGAAGAAATAGGCGACAAATCAGGCATCTCTACTTCTTTGAACAACATCGGCCTCGTGAAAAGCGATTTGGGAGAAAATGAAGAAGCGCTTAAACTTTTTGAGAGAAGCTTGGATATAAAGGAAGAAATAGGCGACAAATCAGGCATCTCTATTTCTTTGAACAACATCGGTCTCGTGAAAAGTAAATTGGGAGAAAAAAAAGAAGCGCTTAAATTTTTTGAGAGAAGTTTGAAGATACAGGAAGAAATAGGCCACAAATCAGGCATTGCTAATTCTTTGCACAACATCGGCCACGTGAAAAGTAAATTAGGAGAAAAAAAAGAAGCGCTTAAATTTTATGAGCGAAGTTTGAAGATACAGGAAGAAATAGGCCACAAATCAGGCATCGCTACTTCATTGAACAACATCGGTGGCGTGAAAAGTGATTTGGGAGAAAAAAAAGAAGCGCTTAGACTTTATGAGAGAAGCTTGGCAATACTGGAAGAAATAGGCCACAAATCAGGCATCGCTAATTCTTTGACCAACATCGGTGCCTTTCTCTTGGAGAATAAGATAGGGTTGGAAAAAAGCTGTTTATTTCTCTTGAAGTCAATTGGGTTATTCAATCAGATTGGAATGCCAGAATGGATTCATCCACTTAACATACTCAGAGGAATGAAGCAAAGCTTTGGTATAGCTAATTTTAAAAGCTATATTGATAATGCTTACAAGCAACTGGATGAAGAACTTAAACCTTACATCAAATTAGATGAAATTTTTGACTTGCCAATAAAGGTGGAGAAAAAGCCAGGGAGAAACGAACTATGTCCTTGTGGAAGTGGAAAAAAATATAAATACTGCCATGGGGGGAGATAAAGCAATTGGATTTTCCCGCCACTGGGCAGTAGTTTTCTCTAAATCTGAGCCATAACCCAAAATACCACTGGTTTTCGTTTTCAAACGGAAACCCACTATCAATTGCGTCTCTGACGCAAAATCGACCCCGCTCGCACAGATTGTTCATTACTCAAAATTTCATAAAACACGTCATTGCTCGCGCGGATTTGCAATCCGTCGCGTCTTGTCTGCCGCTCTCCTGAGCGGCGTTCCCCAAACAAACTCTAAGTTTTCCTCTTCCGAACCCAAACACGACAAGGAACGTGTCGTAAATAACTTCCCTGTTTGGGCGGTCTCTTTTTTTACCATGCATCGTTGCTTCGGCGGTCACTTAGCTTAGGCTAAGCTCCCTTCTCGCGCCTCGCTTGGTTAAAAAATAGCCTCGCCGATTCCAGGTAACTTATTTACGCCATGTTCCTAAGTTCCCGGTAACATCACGGATCAAAAATAAAAAGAGCGAAAAAGGGGCGAAATTCCCCAAAATAGTTTATCTTGCAATATAAATCAAACAAAAAGTAAGGTATGATCATTGCCAACCCCATCTACGACGTAGTGTTTAAGTATCTGCTGGAAGACGTGGAGATTGCGCGGGAGTTGTTGTCAATCATCTTGGGTGAGGAAGTGCAAAGCGTGGAAGTAAAACCGCAGGAAACCTCTACAGAAACGAGTGGGGACATCCGTATTTTGCGTTTTGACTTTAAGGCAGTAGTCAAAAAGAAAAGCGGAGAGATCAACAAAGTCCTAATAGAGTTGCAGAAAGCCAAACAAGCCTTTGATGTGATGCGCTTCCGGCGCTATTTAGGCGACAATTACCGCAAAGAAGATGCTGTCATCAATAATGATGGGCTGTCTGAAAAGCGCCCTTTGCCCATCATCACGATCTACTTTTTAGGTTTCCCATTAGACAACATTCAGTCGGGAGTGGTCAAAATCAATCGGGAGTACCGCGACGTAGTGACCCAGGAAATTCTGGACATTAAAGAGGATTTCG
>JBJXFD010000654.1:0-6491 GCA_046153985.1 Saprospiraceae bacterium | reverse complement strand
TGCGCTGCACCTGAATCCACCTGTTATAATCAATATCTACAAATTTTTTGGGTGCGCTGCACCAGTATGACGTCCCAAAAAGTCAAACATGACATAATTTGCCTGAAAATTCGGGATGACTCATGTTCGCATGACGCAGCTATCGGACTATAAAGACAGACACTACTTAGTGTTTTTGCTGGGTGGAACCCCAAACATCTCCCGAAATGATCTTGAAAAATGCGAAACGTCTTTGTAGCCAACCAGGTAGGCGACTTCGGATACGGTTAAATCTTCGGTCTCGAGCATTGTTTTTGCTTTTTGCAAGCGGTGCAGGCGGATAAAATCAGAAGGTGAAGTATCCACTAAAGCTTTCATTTTTCGCAACAATTGGGATCTGCTCATGCTCAATATTTGACAAAGCTGGGGCATGGCAAAGTCGTAGTCGGCTATGTTTTCTTCGATGACCTGCCGAACCTTGCTTATAAAAGCGTCCTCAATATCATAGACTTCTTTGGGTTCCGGTGTTTCTGTGTCCGTTCCCATGCCGGCTTTTTTTCCAAAATAGGCCGCCATCCGTTTTTGCCTTTCCAGCAGCATTTCTAAGCGAACGAGCAATTCTTCCAGGTTAAAGGGTTTGGGCAGATAGGCATCTGCGCCGCGCCGAAGCCCTGCAATTTTAGAGGCGCTATCGGCTTTTGCGGTGAGCAGGACGATGGGAATGTGGCTGGTGCGTTCGTCGTTTTTTAACGTGTCGCACACTTCGTAGCCGTCCTTTTCAGGCATCATTACATCGCTGATGATGAGGTCAGGAATGTTGTTGAGCGCTTTTTCAATGCCTTGTTTCCCATTGTATGCGACCTCCAATTGGTAGGAACCCTCAAGGCAGGTTCTCAGGTAAGCAACGACATCGGGGTTGTCTTCGATGATTAGCAGTTGGGGCAGGGACGAAGGATGTGTGGCGGATGAAGTAGCATCGGCGTCATCGGCAAACTGCCCATCGTATGGCAAGGAGGCTGATAACCGGGCGGCCATCAGGGGCTTCTCTTCGGTACTTAATGTAGCATCAAGCGCTTGTAATTGCTTTTGTGGTGGTGTGTAGGGCAAGGAGATTTGGAAACTTGTACCTACCCCGCTTGTACTTGTAACGTTTACAGATCCTTGCATGAGTTTGACCAATTCCTGCACCATTGCCAGGCCGATGCCGGCGCCTTCTCCGGGGCGGGTTGTTGAGTTGTCCACCTGGTAAAAACGATCGAATACCCGGTTTAATTCCTCCCGTGGAATACCACTGCCGGTATCGCTGATTTGAAAGACGACTTTGGTAGATTCGCTCAGCGGCAAGCCATTTGTGGTCATTTTTAATTCAATGCGCCCACCTTCGGGCGTAAATTTGAGGGCATTGGAAAGGAGATTGACGACAATGGTTTGAATTTTTTCGGGATCGAACGCCATTTCTAATTCGGGAATATTGCTCTCGAAAGACATCTTTATCCGGCGGGTTTCGGCATAAGAATGGCAGGATTCTACCTGATAGCGCAGAAAAGCCACGAAGTCGCCATTGACAGGAGCAAGCCGCAGTTTGCCTGCTTCGAGGCGCGACAGGTCAAGCAGTTGGTTCACAAGGTTCAGTAAACGATAGCCATTACGCCGCACGTTGAGCAGAACCCCGTGGAGTTCGGCGGCGCCCATTTCGGGCAAACGTTTCATTGCATTTTCTGCCGGCCCGATCAGGAGGGTCAGCGGCGTGCGGAATTCATGCGTAATGTTCGCAAAAAAGCGGGATTTCAACTCGTCTAACTCTTTGAGCTTATTGAATTCTAATTGCTTCAATTCCTGGAGCTGCTTCTGCCGCATGCGTCGCAGGACTAATTGCCACAACTTGAATCCTGCTCCCGCCATCAACAGCAGGTACAACAAATAAGCCCACCAGGTGCGGTAGAACGGCGGCAAGATATACAGGTTGCAAACCGCGGTTTCCCCAATATGTCCGTATATGTTGCGCGCACGCACTAAAAAACGGTACTTGCCCGGCGGCAGGTTGGTGTAATCTTTGTAGGTTTCGGTGCTCCAGTTCGACCAGCCTTTGTCGTAATCTTCCAGCAGGTACTGATATTCGTTTTTCGATTCATCATCGAAGCTGGGAGCGGCATACCGGAAGCGGAGCGAATTAAAGGAATAAGCTAATTGCAGTTCGTAATCGGCCTTAACAGCTGCGCCAGCATAGAGGATGGAGTCTCCGTTGGCGACCACTTCGCGCAGCAAGGTAGGGAAATCCACAGCATGGTTGGAAGGTACGCCGCCATCGTAGCGCACCACCCTGTCGGTACCTCCGATCCAGGTCACCTGCGCTAATAAAGGGTCGGGGTAAACACTGAAACCCGGCATTTTGGCGATGCGCAAAAAAGGAGTCTGCTCCCAGGTATAGGCGCCTTCGGCCTGGCGTCGGGCCACACCCGATTGCTTGCTGTCGTCGGATACAAGCCACAGGCTTCCGCTTGGGTCGCGGGCGGCTGCAAACAAAGGAATCGTTGGGTTGGGAAGATTTTGTATCAAGGTAGAATCCCGGTAAAAACGCTTCGAAGCTTCATCAAAAGCCACAACGCCTTTTAAAGTGGCAAAGCGCAGCCCACGGTCGGTAGGAAAAGCGACGACCCGATCGGCAGGCGGGAGGCCGTGCTGGCTATCGTACCGCACAATTTCAGGTTGGCGGGCATAGCCTTTTGAAAAATCTAGCCGGGTCAGACCGCTGAAATAATCAACGAGCCAGAGCTTCCCGACCGGAGTTTCATAAATATGCCGAACCTCCTGGTCTATTCCTTCTATTTGGCCCTCGTCGCGCCATTGGCCGCCCTCGGCGTAAAGTGATTTTATCCCGTTACGCAGTCCGGCAAACACTCTCAGGGAGTCCTGTTGCGAGCGATGCAGCGAAAAAGTAAAACCATCAGAGATCCGCCGAACCTGTCCGTTTTTGATTTCAAAAAAACCGTCAAAAGTTCCCGCTAATAAAGATTTACCGAAAGGGAGAAGCGTCCAGCACTGAGAAGACACGCCCTTTACCTGCCTGAAGACGCCCGTGTTTTCATCTAAATAAAAAAGCCCCATAATGCTGGCAAAATAAAGCCGCCCCTCGTGGCGTAACATATCCCAGATGCTTCCCCGTATGCCTTGCCGTTCATCAAAATAACGCAGCGGACTCCCCGTTTCTACCCGCGCAATGCCAACCTGCATCCCGGCCCAGAGTGCGTGCTGCCGGTCTTCGTATAAGGACAAGACGGCATCATCCTGCAGCCCTCCGGCTTCCTCAAGGTGCTTTCGGAGTTTCCCTGCGGCATCTATAATTACAATCCCGCGCTGCATCGTCCCCAACGCATATTGGCCATTAGACAGGCGGATGGCGCAAAAGATATGCGCCTGGCGAAGCAGTTCGTCAACTTCCGTAGCAAAGCGCACAAGGGAAGCGCCATCGTACAAAAACAACCCATTGTTTTGCGTGGTGATCAGGATGCGTTTTTGGCCCTGTTGGTCAAAAGGCAGCATGGCTTTGAAGCGCTCATTGGCCAATTTTTCTCCCATTGGCGCGAGTTGCAGCGCGTCGCCGGTAAGCAACATCAAGCCTGTCTCTTGTTGGTGGATATAAAACTGGCCGTTGACCCAAAAAGCGGAATTGAAAGCGGTGGGGGGCTGCCATACGCGCATGCTTTCTCCGTTCCAGCGAATAAGGTATTTGTGTGTGACGAAATAAATGCCCTCCGGCGTGCTCAGCGTTTGCCACACATCCGTGAAGTCGCGGTACCGTTCTTCGAGTTGCGGCAACAGAGAAATAAACTGCAATTGGTGTGTCGCATCGGGCGCCATGTATCCGATTTCGCCATATCCTCCTACAAAAATGCGATGATCTGCGTTGATGGCCAAGGAGCGGGCAATTCTGGCATTGGGGATTGTGGTGAGGTTCCAGGAGACGCCATCGTATTCCATCACACCGTAGCTATTGCCAAAATAAATCACCCCCCGATGATCTTGAACAATGCCCCAATTCTGGTTGTGGCCTCCGTATTCAGTGGGCGGATAGTTGCGAATGAAGGGCGCCCCTGAATCTGAAAAGTCGGGCGCGTTTTGAGCGGATAACGAGTTGCAAAAAAGGAAAAACAACAGGAAACATGCCCGTTCAAGTACTGCCTTACTGCTTATCACTTTACTTTGCTTCATGTACTTGTTTTCTATGTTTGCTGCGCAAAAATACGAAAATACCAATAGAGATTTCAACCTCAACTGCAATTGAAAGCAGGTTTTGACAAACCTTAAATCCGGCAAATTCATGCCTGAAAATCTGTTGTGAAAAAAAAGATTCTTTCGTTTTTGCGAAAAGCTGTACTTTTTTGCCACGAAAACAAACTGTACATTCATGGCTGACAAAACGCAAAACCAAACTCACTGGTACAAAGACGGCATCTTCTACGCGCTCCACATTCGCTCTTTCTACGATAGCAGCGGCAATGGCATCGGCGACATCGAAGGTCTGATTCAGAAATTGGATTATTTGGAGGACCTGGGCGTAAATTGCCTGTCGCTCATGCCGTTCTACCCTTCGCCGCTGAAAGACGATGGCTACGACATCTCCGATTATTGCGATATTCACCCCGAATACGGCACTTTAGAAAGTTTCCAACGCCTGCTCGACGAGGCCCACAAGCGGGGCCTCCGCGTGGTCATAGATTTGATGATGAACCACACTTCCGTCACGCACGAGTGGTTCCAGCGCGCCCGCAAAGCGCCGGAAGGGTCGCCGGAACGCGATTTTTACGTGTGGAGCGACAGTCAGGACAAATACAGCGAAGCCGGCATCCTGTTCAACGATTACGAAACCTCGAACTGGGAATGGGACAATGCCGCCCAAGCCTACTACTGGCACCGGTTCTACAGCCACCAGGCGGATTTGAACTACCGCAATGAATTGGTGCGCGAGGAAATCCGCAAGGTCATAGACTATTGGTTCGATATGGGCGTAGATGGCTTGCGCCTCACGTCCATCGCATTCATTTTCCAGCGCGAAGGCACGGATTGCGAAAACCTGCCGGAAGTCCACGATTACCTGCGCGAACTGCGGCGCTATGCAGATCGCCGCCACCCCGGTAAAATCCTGATGGCGGAAACCAACCTCTGGCCGGAAGATGCTGCCCAATATTATGGCAAAGCGGACGAGTGCCACATGAATTACCACTTCCCGCTGATGCCTCGCCTGTACGTGGCGCTGCAAGCCGAAGACCGCTACCCGGTGACCGACATCATGCTGCAAACGCCTTCCATTCCCGACAGTAGCCAATGGGCGCTTTTTCTGCGCAACCACGACGACCTCACCCTCTCGATGGTGACGGAAGAGGAACGCGACTACCTGTATAAAGTATTTGCGCAAGACCAAAGCGCTAAAATAAACGAGGGCATCCGCCGCCGCTTAGCGCCTTTGCTGGGCAACGACCGCCGCAAAATTGAACTGCTCAACAGCCTGCTGTTTTCTCTGCCTGGCACGCCCGTTATTTATTACGGCGACGAAATCGGCATGGGCGACAACATCTACCTCGGCGACCGCAACAGCGTGCGCACCCCCATGCAATGGAATGCGAACCAAAATGCCGGTTTTTCGGAGGCCAACCCACAAAAATTGTTCCTGCCGGTGATCCGCGACCCCATGTACCGCTACGAAACGGTGAACGTGGACAACCAAAACAACAATACGGCTTCGTTGCTGTGGTGGATGAAAAACATCATCTCGATGCGCAAACGCCTGAAAGCATTCGGCTGGGGTGGCATCGAATTTCTGGAGTCGGACAACAGCAAAGTCCTCAGTTTTGTGCGTTCCCACGAAGGGGAAAGCATTCTCGTGGTGTGCAACCTGTCCAAATTTTCGCAGGCCGTATCGTTGGACATGAGGCGCTTTAAAGGGGTGCAACCGGTCGAAATTTTCAGCCAAAACCGCTTTTTTGAAATCAGCGAAGACGATTATAAATTCACCATCGGGCCTTATGGCTACTATTGGTTCCTGATCGAGCAGGGCGAAGAAAAAGACGACGTGCCGAAAGAGCGCGCCATTCCTTCGCTGGAGGTTGAGGTGGCCTGGAAAGATTTTTTCCAGACCTATGCTGCCCGGCGCAGCTTTGAAAAGCGGGTGCTGCCCAATTACATGCGCTCCTGCCGCTGGTTTGGTGGCAAATCGAAAAAAATCGTAGCCCTGAGTACCCGCCGCGCACCGGCCATTACGGTGGAAGACGAAATTGCGTATCTGGTGAATGTGGAAACCCGCTACACGGACGGCATGCCGGAAACTTATTTCCTGCCGGTGCTTTTCCTCACCAACCCGGAAGACATGCTGCGCTTCCTGAAAAACGAACCGAAAAGCGTGATTTGCTACCTGAAAACGCCGGAGAAGGAAGGCATTCTGATAGACGCGATTTACGAGGAAGCGTTCCGAAACGAACTGTTCTGGCTCATCCGCAATGCCGCTTCGGTGCCGGTCA
>JBJXFD010000653.1:0-14314 GCA_046153985.1 Saprospiraceae bacterium | reverse complement strand
TGCGCTGCACCTGAATCCACCTGTTATAATCAATATCTACAAATTTTTTGGGTGCGCTGCACCAGTATGACGTCCCAAAAAGTCAAACATGACATAATTTGCCTGAAAATTCGGGATGACTCATGTTTATGCACACTAAATTTTAATAGCCGGTATTTTGCTTTAACTGCGGCGTACCGTTTACTTTGCTCAATTCAATTTGAACAGAAGGAAGTGGGTACAACCAGTGCTTGTCTTCAAAACCGCCTGAAACATCCAGATACGTACGCTTGGTTTCTTCAACAGCAAGGTATTGATTGATGACGTCCTTTGCTACGCCCCAGCGCCGCAAGTCAAAAAAGCGATGTCCCTCAAGCGCAAGCTCGAGCTTACGCTCAAAGCGCACAGCTTCGCGGGCTGCATCTTTATTTGTCCAGGGCGTATCGTACGTTCCCACATTGTAATCAGCCCAGGTAATTCCCGGATCGTTAATATCGGACGTAGCGCCGCCATCAGGTCCCTGAGCGCAACCGCCCGCTCTTTCGCGAACCATGTTTACCAATTCACGCGCTCTTTCTAAGCTTCCAACTTCCACTTCGCATTCGGCAAGCATGAGCAAAACGTCAGCATAGCGGATAACAGCCGTATTAATGGTGCTGAGTTGCTGGTTACTCCAACTGTTGGCCGCGTTCTGTCCGGGCAGGTGGATGAATTTTTTGGAGCTGTACGGTCCGGCAAATGCCCTTGCACGAATCCAGGAAGGTGCGTGGTTGCCATAGACAAGGAAAGGAACATCGTCCCTGCCAATCGTCCAGTCTACACGGGGATCCAAAGGATCGGATGCCGTTGCATCGGCATTGTTGAAGGTGGTAATCAAAGGAAGACCGTTGGCGTCTACTTTATGAGAATTCACCAAGTTCTGTGAAGGCTGGTGGAATCCGCAGCAAGAGAACGTGCCGCCGCCGTTCGGGTACCTTAAACGATCAGCGAAGTTACCGTTTTGACCTTCTGAAGTACCGTCGTTGACGGAGGCCTGGATCGAAAAGATCATTTCAGACCCGTTTTCGTTTGCTTCCGTAAAGACATCGTGAAAACAAGGCAACAAGGCATACCTTCCGCTGTTAACCACATTGTCAAACTGCTCTTTTGCCTTTCCAAAGTCGCCGGTGTAGAGTAGCAATTTACCGAGATAAGCCTGAGCAGCGCCTTTTGTGGCACGGCCAATAGCGCTTTGAGTTTCTGGCAAGTTGGCTATTGCATACTGGAAATCTTCGGCAATATTCGGAACGATGTCCGTCGTGTTGGGCTTTCTGAAATCTTCATCAGCCTCCGTGTAATAAGGAACGTTCTTCCAGATTTTCCACGCATCAAAGTGATAGTGTCCTCTCAAAAAGCGGGCTTCTGCTTCGATTCTTTCCTGGTCCGTAATGCCTTCTGACTTTTTCATCAGCTTGATCGCCGCATTAGAACGGGCGATGCCTTCGTACAAAGCCAGGAATTTGAAATTCAGGTAGCCGTTTCCAGGCGCCCACTGAAATAACTCAACAAGTTGAATTTCGAGTTGGTCGCCAGGTTCGGAGCCTTTGTAGGCCTCATCTGAAGGCACGCTTCCCCAAACCCAGTTGCTGCCGGCGGCGCCCCAGGGAGTGCCAATGCTTGCCCAATCGTCGTTCCAGCCATCAAGCATTGAGTAGGCGGATATCAGCGTTGCTTCCACGCCTTGCTGATTGCCCAGTGTGCCTTCATCAAGCGATGCTTGTGGCGCCACCTCCAGGAATTCATCGGAACAAGCCACAAACAGCCCAATAAGAAGGGCTATTCCGAGTATTGTGAATTTTATCTTTTTCATTTTTGTACATTTTAAAGTTAAAGAGCCAATTTAACCGGCTTAAAAAGCTGCATTTACCCCAAACATGAAGATTTTATTTGCCGGATAGTTGCCGAAGTCATAGCCATTCCACTGGTCGCCGTTTATCCCACCCTGAACGCCAAAATTTGACGGCGCCGGGTCAAGACCTGAATAACCAGTTAAAGTGAACAGGTTTTGACCCTGGACATAAACTCGCAAGCTGCTGAAAGTTTTGCCAAATTTAGGGAAAGTATAGCCTACTTGCAGCGTTTTAAGGCGCACATACGAGGCATCTTCCACATAAAAAGAGCTGGGTACCTGGCTGAACGTGTCGTCAACATCAAGCAGCGGATAAGTGCCCCCCGGATTGGTTGCACTGAACGATTCGGTCAACAAGTCCTTCCTTACGTTGGAATTGAACAACCCAAAAACGTCAAATACCTTGTTGTAATTGAAAACTTCGTTTCCAACAGAACTGAAAAGGAATGCCGAAAAATCGAAATTCTTGAAAGTGAATCCAAGGGTCAGGCCTGCCACAAAATCCGGATGCGGATCTCCGATTACACCCTTGTCTGCATCATCAATGATACCGTCGGGGATGCCTGTCAGCTTTCCGTCATCGTCAAACCCGTCAATGTCTTTAAACCGAATCCGCCCAACACTGGCGCCATCCTGTTCAGCATGCGACTCCACTTCTGCGTCTGAACGGAAGAGTCCGTCGGCGGTGAAGCCATAAAACGAAGAGATAGAGGCGCCGAGCTGGTTGATGCCAACGATCCCAATCCGGGAGTCGAAACCGGCTGGAAAGAATGAAGTTGAGCTGCCGTCAATAGAAACAATTTCATTCTGGTACTGAGAAAATGTAAGGCCAAGGTCAATAGTCAGATCACGGCTGATCCGATTTTTGTAATCGAGGCCAAGATCAATACCCGTGTTGGTCATCTTGCCAATGTTGACGAAGGCAGGAGCTGCTGTGCCTGCTGTGCCGGGATTGGCAGCCGGGAACAAAAGCCCGTCAATCGTACGGTTGTAGACGTCTACCACGAGGTTGATTTTGCCATCAAACAAAGATACGTCAACGCCAGCGTTGGTAGAAATGTTCTCTTCCCACTTCGTATTTGGATTGCCCCGGTTTGTAAGTGCGTACCCCGTCACGATGGCAGTGTTTGCGCCATTGATGTCATAGAAAGTAGAAGAAGGGCCGCCGCCAAAACGGTCAAAAGCATTGCCTCCCGGTACGCGTTGGTTGCCGGTAATTCCATAGCCAAAACGCAATTTCAGGTCGCTTAACCAATCCACATCCTGCAGGAATCCTTCCTCGCTTGCCCGCCAGCCAAAACTAAATGCCGGAAAGACACCGTATTTTTCATTGCCAAAATTAGAAGAACCGTCCCTTCTGATGGTTGCACTAATCAGGTATTTGTCGGCAAAGGTATAGTCAATTTTTGCAAATGCTGAAGCCAGCGCAGACTCGCTGCCATTGCTGAAAACGACCCTTGAGCCTGGGTTGGCAAGTCCGGTGCTTAGGTACCAGGCGTTGATGTTGTCGGTGAAATAATTCGCCAGACTACCACCGATGTTGCGGTATTTGCCATGAATAGCCTCATACCCAACCAGGACCTGGAGGGCATGATTGTCTCCAAAGGTCGTATTGTAAGCCAAGGTATTTGTCCAGGTCGTAGTCGTCCCGGTTCCCCAGTTTTCGTTCCAGCCATTGGAAGCGTTGAATTCCCTGTTTTCAAAGGTTGGATAAGCGAACCCGCCTGTGAAATTTTGGTAAAAATCAACACCTAAGCTGGTACGAGCTGTCAATCCTTCAAAAATTTTGAGATCTGCATACACGTTGCCAAGTATCCGGTAAAAAGTACCTTCGTTGTTTTGGTGGCGGTCCAACTGTGCAAGCGGGTTGCTGCCGTTGCTCATCCCTGGAGCTTTGTCACCAGCGTAATTCCCGCCTACATCATAAACCGGTGTCAACGGGTTCATAAGGGTGACCCAGGTCATGATGCCCTGCTCATCCTGGTTGCCGCCGTTGAGACCATCCTGACCAACTGAATTGATGCGGGAGATGGAAACATTCTCTCCAAAAGTAAACCGGCCTGCATTAAACTCAGTGTTGGCACGCAGCGTATAGCGCTTAAAGTAGTTATTAAGCATGGTGCCCTTGTTGTCTATATAGCTGCCGGAGAGGTAGTACTTACCGTTAGCACTGCCACCGGATACGCCAATATTGTGCTCCGTTACAACAGATTGATCGAAAACCTGGTCAAACCAGTCGGTGCCTTCTTTATTGGCTTTGACAATAATGTTGCTTGGAAAGGCATAAGCGGCCTCATTTGCCGTATTGCCCGCCGGAAAAGAATAGGTTGGCAAAACGCCCCGACCAAGTCCGTAAGGATTTGCCACGTCTACTACTTTTCCAGCATTTTCGTGCTTCGTCCAAACGTAGTTGGAATAGTCTAAAGGATCCGTAATCAAATAATCAATTGTGTTGATTGGCGACTGAACCCCTACATAAGCAGAGTAAGTAACGTTGGTTTTTCCGGCTTTACCCTTTTTTGTGGTCACGATGACCACACCATTGTTGGCTCGGGCGCCATAAATCGAAGCAGCCGAAGCATCTTTCAATACCTGGATGCTCTCGATGTCATTCGGGTTAAATCCGGTGCTGTAAGAGTCTTCTACAGGTACGCCATCAATTACGTACAATGGGTCGTTGTTCTGGAAAGAACTGATCCCTCGAATTCTGACCACAGCGCCTTCACCGGGTTCACCGGATGTAGCAACCGTAACACCAGCAGCCCGGCCTTCCAATTTCTGTATAAAGCTGGTGGCAACTACCGCGTTCAATTCTTCCGCGTCTACTGAAGAAACGGCGCCCGTGATGTCCCGCTTCCTTTGCGTTGAATAACCGGTTACCACAACTTCGTCCAATATCGCGACATCGGGTTGCAGCGATACATCAATCTTGGCGTTATCGCCTACAACGATGGTCTGCATGGTAAACCCGGTGTACGAAAATTGAAGCGAAGCGCCTTTATCCGCTTTCAATTCATAAGTACCGTCCAGATCCGTAGTGGTTCCGGTCGAAGTTCCTTCTACTAAAATGCTCACCCCGATTAGAGTCCCCCCTTTTTCATCCGTAACCGTGCCTTTAATGGTCATGGATTGGGCAACTATGCCAGCGGTGCAGGAAAGCAGAAAGAACAGTGTGAGACAAATTGGCCCGAATTGCGCCATCAAGTCCCTGTCCTTGAATAGAAATTTCTGTTTCATAAATTAATGATCAAGTTTAAAGTAATTGGTTCGCTCCTTGCTTTGGCAATGCGCCTTCACGGAGGGGCTTTTTTGTGATAACAGTTGACTGAACTTTTCATAATTGACGTTTTTAATGAATGATTAACCAGTGGAGTAGGTCACGATACCTACCTCGATTAGAAACTAAACTTGGCGCCCGATCCCATCTCGGGATTCAGGCGCCACTGAATTATATGAAGCTTAAACAATACTCATCCAAGGCTATCGGGGTAACCAGCTTACTTCACCATCAAAACAACCTTTTTCAAATCGCCATCCCGAGAAGAATTGCCGGTCATGATTTCAAATTCTCCGGGCTCCACCACCCATTTCATATTGATGTCCCATAGAGATAGCTCTTCCGGGGTGAGGGTGAATTTTATCGTTTTGGTTTCTCCGGGAAGAAGGGATGTTTTTTCAAACCCTTTCAGTTCTTTCATTGGCCGGGTCACACTGCTTACCTTGTCCCGGATATAGAGCTGTACGACTTCTTGTCCGGCCACTTTACCCGTGTTGGTTACCTCCACGGTGACTACTGCATTTTCACCGATAGCTATGGTTGATTTTTCTAATTTTGGAAGGCTTGTCCTGAAGGTGGTGTAACTCAACCCGTATCCAAAGGCGTACAAAGGGGAAACATCGTCCCACAAATAACCCCTGCGGGCAGTGGGTTTGTAATTGTAAAAGGATGGAATATGGCCTGCAGAACGTGGAAAACTGATGGTGAGCTTGCCACTAGGATTCACTTCGCCGAAAAGTACATTTGCAACAGCCCGGCCACATTCCTGCCCGAGGTACCAGCATTCGAAAACTGCATCTGCTTTTGCAGCCAGATTTTGTATAGCGAGCGGCCGGCCGTTGAACAACAACCCGACAATGGGTTTTCCGGTCGCGCTGATTTGATTGATGAGTTCATTTTGCAATCCAATTAATTCCAGACTGGTGCGGTCGCCAAGGTGCGATTCTGCCCAGGCTTCCCGGCTCGTTAACTCATTGCCGCCAATGGCTAAAATGACGAGGTCAGCCTGTTTTGCAATCGCAACAGCTTCTTCAATTTTGCGGCGGTCTTCAACTGGGTCGGTTGGGAGTACCGGGTCCAGGTACCAACTGCCGGGTTGGGTGATGCCGCAGCCTTCGGCGTACAGAATTTTAGTTTTGGCGCCAACTTTGTCCCGAATTCCCTGAAGCACGGTGACAAAATACTTAGGATGGTCGCTGTAACCGCCAAGCAGGACTTTATCTGCATTCGGCCCTATCACCGCAATGGTTTTATATTTTTCGGCACTAATTGGAGCAAGGCTATTGCGGTTTTGCAATAAAATCATGGACTCTTCTGCAGCCTGGAGTGCGAGTGCTGCGTTTTTGGCGGATCCGACTTCTATTTTTGCTTTTGCTTCATCCACATACGGATTTTCAAACAAACCCAATTCAAATTTTTGACGCAGGTTGCGCGCAACAGCAGTGTCAAGGACACTTATCGGAAGCTCTTTATTTTCAAAAACCGATTTCAAAAGGTAATACGTCTCCTGCTCCGGCAACTCGATGTCCACACCGGTAGTTAAAGACAGCACTGCGGCAGCCTTGTGATCTGCCGCAATATGGTGCCGGTCGCATAATTCCCGGATGGCATAATAATCGGAGACAATACTGCCTTTAAAACCCCATTCGCCGCGCAGAACGGTTTGCAAAAGCCATTTATTGGCATGGCTTGGAACTCCGTCTATCTCGTTATAGGAAGGCATGACGCTGCGCACATTTCCCTGTTGGACGCATTTTTTAAATGGAGGCAAAAACATTTCCCGCACCATCCGTTCGGAGATGGTCGCCGGCGCAATGTTATTGCCGCCTTCTGGTTGGCCGTGGCCGGTCATGTGTTTCAGGGTTGCCATCACATGTTCACTGTCGATTGTTTTACCTCTTCCCTGAAACCCGAAAATAGCGGCCAATCCAATTTCGCCACAGAGGTATGGGTCTTCTCCGTAGGTTTCTTCGGTGCGCCCCCAACGCGGGTCGCGCACAACATCTACAACCGGGGTCAATGCGAGATGCGTACCTCTTGCCCGTGCCTCGCGGGCGGTCATGGTAAAAAGTGCTTCTACCAACTGGCGGTTCCAACTGCTGGCAAAACCAATCGGCTGCGGGAAGCTGGTGCCATCTTTGGCCGCATGCCCATGCAGGCATTCTTCATGAAAAAATGCAGGGACTCCAAGGCGGGTTTTTTCTACGAGAAAACGTTGGATTTGATTGGTGAAGCGGGCATTTTCTTCTGCAGTTCTTCCGGTGTTGTTCGAGCGGTCAAAACCTTCGCTGGGCCGCCCAATTTGTCCAATGCCGTGCTTGAGATAAACCGCTGCGCTATCCGGCAGCAAATTTCCTTTTTTATCTATGAATTGGGATTTTTTCTGCCAAATGCATTGTATTTGCGCCAGCTTCTCCTCAAGTGTCATGCGCTTGAGGAGGTCGTTAACCCTTGACTCAACAGGTTGATTGGCATCGCGATAAAGCAAGTCGCTTTGCGGAGTGCCTGCTCTGTAGGCGGTTGTACAAAAGAGTGTACCAGACAACAGAAGAGATAGCATGAGTAAGCGGTTAGCGCTTAGTTTCATATTTTAGTTAGTTTTAGTATTGTCGCTTAAAAATACTGGAGGCATCGCTACACCAATAAAAATTCCTGCTCACAGGTGCTGCACACCTTAAGTTCGGGTATTAATCTGCGATGCTGAATGATTTCCCTGCCAATTGTCAAGACCTTAAACGGTCTTAAATTCTGCATTCAGTATAAAATGATAGGTTGCCGAATTGCAGATAAATAAAATTTTGAGAAAATACGATTATATGAAACAAAGGAAAGGATATAACGAGCAATGGCAAAAAAAATGAATACTGCAACTATTCGCCCATGAAGATGAAAAACTACGTCAACAGTACGTCAACAAGCCAATGCCAACCAATTTGCCCGGGAATCTGTGCATGAAAAGTAATAGGGTAGGAGCGAACGGATATTTTATGTCTGTCCTATTATAAGGTGTCAAGAAAAACCTGAAAGCTCATCCCATCTGCTATTTCCAGCTTTTTCCGCAACCTGAAACGGCCAGTCTCCGTCCCCCTCATGGAAAGATTCAACCGCTGGGCTATTTCTTTTGTGCTGAGGCCCATTTTTATGAAGGCGCACATTTTCAACTCCGGTATAGTGAGTCCTGGATAGAGGTCTTTCAGTTTTTTAAAAAAATCACTGTGGAGCAGATTGAAATGTGCCTCGAAGGCGTCCCAATCGGTTGTATTGTTCAGGTGAGATTCAATTTTTGTATTCAGCTTGCGAATAGAGGCTTTTAATGCCTCCGAGTCGTTTGTTTTGGCAGTTGTTTGAAGCGCTTCCTGAACCTCAAGCAGCAGGTCATTTTTGGTGACCATTTGCAGGGTAATGGCTGCCAACTCCCTGTTTTTTGCCTTCAGGTCCTGTTCCAATTCTATCGTTTTCCTTTTTACGGATTCGGAATCCTTGCCTGAAGAAACCTGTTGGCTGAGCGATTTTTCGAGACTGGATAGCCAAAGGGAATACGCCTGCGCATATTGGCCGAGGTTGTATTGCGGCTCATGAACAATGGTGGGTTTGATGTTGGACAAAGCTTCTTCTAAGGTGCGATAAGCGCCCATGGCTACCCCTGCGGCTTTTGCTGCCCCTACAGCGCCGGTGGTTTCCACCACTTCGATTTGACTACCAAGCATGGTCGCCAAAATGGTGGAAAAGGTTTTCGACTGAAACATATTGTCATTTCCAACCCGGATGACGTCTACGTTGAGTCCCATCTCTTTTAAAATATTGATGCCATATACAAAGGAAAACGCAACGCCTTCGAGCGCCGCCCGGTACAGGTGACCCCTTGTGTGGCGGTTAAACTGCAGGTTAATGATGTGGGCATTCGGATCCCGGTTGTCCAGCATGCGCTCGGCGCCATTCCCGAAAGGCAGAATACAAACCCCTTCTGACCCAATCGGTACGGTTGACACCATTCTTTCCATGTCTGTGTAGCTGTGTGAACCACGCGCTACCTGGTGCTTAATCCAGCTGTATTGGATGCCTGCCCCATTGAGACAAAGCAAAACCCCGATGCGATTGAACGCTTGTTCGTAATTGACGTGCGCAAAAGCATTCACCCTTGATTTTTTATCAAATACCGGGCGGTCTACAATTCCATAAACTACACCCGAAGTGCCGCTCGTTGCAGCCACTTCTCCGGGGTGCAAAACATTTAGTGCTAGCGCATTATTGGGTTGATCTCCTGCTCTGTAAGTGACGGGAGTTCCCGGAGAAAGGCCGGTTCGGACAGCCGCTCTATCGGTCACCCTGCCCTGAATGGAAAAAGTCGGTACCCGGTCGGCGAGGTTGTGTTCGTTGAGTTGATAGTATTGAAGCACCTCCCGGGCGAGTTCCTTTTTTTTAAAATCCCAGAAAATGCCTTCTGTCAGGCCGGGTATGGTGGTCACGGCTTCACCGGTCAGCTTCATGGCAATGAAATCGCCGGGTAAAAGAATTTTATCAATTTTTTCATAGACTTCCGGCTCATTGTCTTTGATCCAGCGCAGCTTTGATGCCGTGAAATTACCCGGCGAATTGAGCAGGTGGCTCAGGCAATACTCTTCGCCAATTTCCTGAAATGCTTGCTGGCCAATGGCAACCGCCCGGCTGTCGCACCAAATAATGGCAGGGCGAAGTACTTGCTGATCTTTGTCAATCAAAACGAGTCCATGCATCTGATAGGCAATACCAATTCCTTTTATCTCATCAGGAGCAATATCGGCTTTGTCCAAAAGCCGCTGGGTTGCTACGCAAAAGTGCTGCCACCAGACTTCGGGTTGTTGCTCTGCCCATCCGCCGTGCCGCGCCAGCATATCCATTTCCTGATCGGGATACTGGGTTATGGCCACGGTATCCTGTGTGTCAATGCGAACAAGCGCTGCTTTAATGGTAGAACTTCCTATGTCGTAGCCTAACAGGTACATTAATGTGAATCAGGTTTGATAAAGAATACGTCAAGGATACGTCAAAAATACAGAAATAAGCTAATTTCGTACTTATTTCTCCGCATCATTTGCCAAATTGGATATTAAAAGAATGGGCTTTCTTTTCCGTGTATTGTGGTTTTTTAACCTCAAAAAAATAGTTCACTCCCCCCCATCCGCACTCTCATTCACATCGCCTTTTTTAACTCCCCGAAGCATCAACGACCCGGCAGTTGCTGTCGTAAAACGCAGATTAGCCGCCCCGGAAGCATATTGGGATAAGGTCTGGCCAAGGCTTGTAAACACAAAATCCGGATCCACAAAAATCCAGGATGGCGCACCGTTGGCCGGATGTTCGGTCAGGCTGAGGATGAGTTGCGCCATCAGCACAATGTCTAAGTTGGAAATCTGGTTTTCTCCGCTTACCTCAGCAGCCAGCATTTGGTATGGCGAAGTAAAAGGCGTCACACCAAGCAGGTGTTGCCGGATTTTAATGACATCTAAGGTACTGACACCGTTGACGTAGTTGGTATCTTTAGCCGCTTTCAGGGTGTAGGAAGTTCCCGGAGTAAGACTTGTAGTAAAACTGAAGTTGCCATTCGCATCTGTTGTATCTAAGGCATCCGAAACGCCTTCGATGCCGATGACGACGCCCGCGACCCCCGCCTGGGCGGCTCCGAAGGTTACTGTACCGGTCGCCGTGTAATCAACCGGCGGCTTCACTGCACCGGTCTGCTGGATGGCAACATCAACCGAGTCAAGCGTAGCAGCATGGCTGGCCCCACGTGGATTAAACTGCACCGTCCCGTCGGGTGCAATGACCACAAAAGTAGGGGTTCCCAAGAACTGGCCATATGTTCCGGTCGTGTAGGGCAGGATAGCAGAAAGGCTGCCCCCTTGGTTGCCTACCCCCGGAAAGGTCTGACCGTAAAGTTGTTTGTACATATTGACTTTGACATTGGTGTCGAAAGCCTGGATGCTCAGGCTGATGAATTCAACATCGGCATCGCCACCACCCCATTCCTGATAAAATGGTTCCATCAAAGGGGCCATCGCATTACAAGGCGGGCAGGTGGTAAAGAACAGCTTGAGCACCACCGTTTTGCCCTGGTCTAATAAGTCGTCGTACAGGTGGATGGTTTGCCCTGTTGAAGTCGTTACGGTAAAATCTGGTGCAGGTTGTGCGAGCAATTGTGTCAGGGTGAAACAAGCAAGGAGTGTGGAAAAACTTTTCATAGGACAATGACATTTAAGTAAGGAGAAAAAAAGCGCATTGTACTCACCAAATATACGCCATTTCTTGATTGTCCAAGTAAGGAAAGGGCTTACTTTTGAACTCCGTAAAAAAACAGATTTTGCATACGACAAGCATTCAACAGGTTGTTTTTCAGGATTTAGGGCGTATGGATTACCAGCAGGCCTGGGACTACCAAACCAACCTGCACCGTGAGTTGGTCGCCCTTAAATTGGAGAACCGGCAGCGCGTGAGCGATGGTTTGCCTCCATTATCCCAGCGACATTACCTGTTGTTCTGCGAACACCCACCGGTTTACACCCTTGGAAAAAGCGGCACAGACGCCAACCTGTTGTTGGATGAAAAATCGCTGGAAAGCCAGGGATTCCAGTTTTTTCGCATCAACAGGGGAGGGGACATCACTTATCACGGGCCCGGGCAAATTGTGGGATACCCGATTTTTGACCTGGATTGTTTTTTTACAGACGTTCACCGCTACGTCCGCAGCCTGGAAGAAGCGGTCATTCGCACCCTGGCGGAATACGAAATTGTGGCCGATCGGGAGCAAGGGTATACCGGCGTTTGGCTTCCGGCAACCGGATGGTTACCCCGCCGGAAAATCTGTGCCATCGGCGTTCACCTGAGCCGCTGGGTGACCCTCCACGGTTTTGCATTCAACATAAACACCGACCTGAACCATTTCCAAAACATTATTCCCTGCGGCATTGCTGATGCGGATAAAAGCGTGACCTCTATGCAACAGGAATTGAACCGGCCTATTGACCCGGAAGAAGTAAAAGCTAAGTTAAAAGTGCATTTTTCCGACCTTTTCGGATTTGAATTTTCGGAATAAAAGGGTACCTTCGCGGGCTTTTTGAACTATGCACATTATGCTTTCCATGAAGAAAGACATCCCGATTTTAAAAGTGGAGGACCTGGCAGTTGCTGTTGTGCCTCGCGGGCCGGAAGGTCTTGATGACGAACTTTGGGATATTTATATCCTGAATCTTCGCGATGCTGCAATTCACAGTGTATTGATCAACTCTAAAGGGTACGGAGAAATAGAAGGTGAAAAGGTGCGGACAACCGTGCTGCGCCATTTTTTTGAAGAAATTGCCCCGATGAGTTTTGTTCCTGTTGAACCCATTCAGGCTCAGCTTTTCCACCTGACCAATGAGTATTGGATCAGTTTTGTGTTCGACGGATACATGTACGATAAAAAATACATTTTTGTAGAAGGCAGCATTTCTGAGTCGAATTTTACTTCTATTCCATTCATCAACCGAAAAGGGGTCATGATCCGTTAAGCGGGCGCCCTTTTGCACCATAAAGACAAAGTATGAACCAGACATTCAAACCAAAAAAAGTTGCCGACTCCAAAACCGTGATGACGGAGATGGTGATGCCCAACGACACCAATGCTATGCACAACCTGATGGGGGGCAATTTGTTGCGTTGGATGGACATCGCAAGCGCAATCTGCGCCGGAAGACACTGCGAAGCCTACGTCGTGACGGCATCGGTGGACCACGTTTCCTTTACCCGCCCAATCCGATTGGGAGAAGTCGTTACGATCGAAACCAGCGTAACCCGTTCTTTTAACAGTTCGGTAGAGGTGTACGTTGAAGTTTTTGCAGCCGACGTAAAGGGTGGAAATCCGCACCGTTGTAACCACGCTTACTATACTTTTGTGGCGCTGGACGATGTGAACGGCAAGCCCCAAACGGCCCCGGAAGTTATTCCGCTCACCGAAATTGAACAACAACGGTACGATAGCGCACCGCGCCGCAGGGAAGTGCGTCTTATTCTCAGCGGCAGAATGAAACTGGAGCAGTCAACAGAAATTCGGGCATTCTTTGATCAATTATCCTAATTTGGGCAGTATGGATTTCACCAACAGCAAGGCTATTTTGCAAACGAATTTTCAGTTTCCGGGACAAAGCGCCGTTTACCACGGAAAAGTACGGGACGTATACACCGTTGGCGATAAGCTGGTGATGGTTGCTACCGACCGCATTTCGGCTTTTGACCACATTCTGCCACGCCCGATTCCGTTTAAGGGGCAGGTGCTCAATCAGGTTGCCGCTCATTTTCTGGAAGCCACCCGCGACATTGCACCCAATTGGTTGCTCAATACCCCCGATCCGAATGTTGCCATCGGGTACGCCTGCAAGCCCTTCAGGGTGGAAATGGTTATCCGGGGCTACTTAGCCGGGCATGCCTGGCGGGTTTATCAAACTGGCGAACGAAACCTTTGCGGCGTATTGATGCCGGATGGCATGCAGGAAAACGATCGCTTTCCCGAACCCCTTATTACCCCGACTACAAAAGCGGATGAAGGCCACGATGCTGATATTTCTAAAGCCGAAATCCTTGAACGTGGGTTGGTGAGCGTCGAAGATTATACAATACTTGAAGATTATACGCGCCACCTGTTTGCGCGCGGTTCGGCAATGGCCGAAGAAAGAGGCTTGCTTTTGGTAGATACAAAATATGAGTTTGGGAAAAAAGACGGGTTGGTTTATGTTATAGATGAAATCCATACGCCAGACAGCTCCCGCTATTTTTATGCGGAGGGTTACGAAGAACGGCAGGCAAAAGGCGAGCGCCAGCAGCAGCTTTCCAAAGAATTTGTGCGGGAGTGGTTGATGGCCCACGGATTCATGGGGCTGGACAATCAGTTGATGCCCGTAATGCCGGATGCTTTTGTGGAAGAAATATCAGCGCGCTACATCGAGCTGTATGAACGAATTACCGGAAAATCATTCCAAAAAGCAGGTACGGAGGATATCGAAGCGCGTATTGTAGCAAATGTAACCGCGGCTTTGTAAGTGTTTGATTATAAGTTTCTTTCGCATAAAAGCAGGGCTGAATAGTGTCTGTCTTTTTAGTCCCGTGTCTGTTCTTTAGAGTTCGATAGCTGCGGTCATTGAGCGAAGTCGAAATGAACGCAG
>JBJXFD010000643.1:0-28456 GCA_046153985.1 Saprospiraceae bacterium | reverse complement strand
CGCGACGACCCCGGCAACTTCAGGTTGAGCGCATTGGGTGCGACAACGGTGGAAGTCAACATAAAAAATATGAGCAACAGGAAAATGATGTCCGTTAATGAGGACATATTGAACTGTGAAGATACTTTGCTGCGCTTTTTAAGACCCATTGCAAATGCTTTTTAAATCCCAATTTATGGTTGCACCAATTTAACTATTGTTAGGCTGTGTCGCGATGATGGCGCGAATTTTTAGCTTGGCGCCAATTTTCATGATGCGAACCACTTCATCAAAAGGCGTACCCACCTCCGCCACGATCGTGATGACCTGCTCCTCCGGATTCGTATACTGCACCTTCATTTTGCGAACTTCCTGGCTCAACAACCCTTCTATTGCAGACTTGGTCGTTTCTACGTTGTTCAGTGTCATACGCCCATTGGCCTCCAGCGAAACGACAACTTTTGTAGCTGCTACCGTCTGAGAATCTGCTTTGGGCAGCTCGAAAGGTTGCACCTGAACTATATTGGACGTGAGCATGAAGAAGATCAGCAACAGAAATATAATGTCAGTCAAAGCCGACATGTTGAATTCTGATAAGCTCTTGGTTCTTTTTTTTAAACCCATGAGGATGAAGGTTAAAGGATAAAGTTGAAAGGGGTCACCGTTGTTCGTTGTTTACCGTTGTTCGTTGTCAGTTGATTGTTGTTCGTTGGGGTTGATGAAACGTTCGTAATTTTTGTTCATTGGTTATTTTTGTTCGTTGTAAAAAAACGTGGCTCATCCGATGAAAAAGCAATAACATTTCGATTCCCGAACTCTAACGAACAACCATCAACGAACAACTATACCAATAACCAATAACCAATAACCACTTTACCCCGCCGGTTCCTGAAGCAAATCCATGAACTCCATGGTCGAGCGCTCCATTTTAAAAACAACTTTTTCCATATTGGCAACCAGCAGGTTATACCCGGCTAATGCAAAAATGCCCACGAACAAACCGAAAGCAGTGGTGATCAACGCCTGATAGATACCGCCTGCCAAAACGGAGGGCGTAACGCTTTGTTCCGTAGCCATCTTGAAAAAGGCCTGGATCATCCCCGTTACCGTTCCCAAAAAGCCAATCATCGGCGCGGCGCCGGAAATACTGGCCAAAGTAGACAGGTTTTTTTCTAATTTGAAGACCTCAAGGTTACCCACGTTTTCGATGGCGGCGTCAATGTCGCGCAGGGGTTTACCAATGCGTTGCAACCCTTTTTCCACCATGCGTGCAATCGGAGAATCTGTGGTGTTACACAGCGCGCGCGCGCCCTGAATATTCCCGGACTGTACGTTGACACGGATATTATTCATAAAGTTATCATCAATCTGTCCCGCTCTTTTGATGGCCCTGTAGCGTTCAACAAAAATGTACAGACCCATGATGGAAAGTATAAGCGTGACTAAGACGTTTAAAATGCCCAACGTCCCGCTTGAAAGAATGATGTCAAAAATGCTTTGTGCAGTGAATTCAGCTGGCTCGAGGCCCTCAGTAGTAGCGTCCTGAAAAAGCAACAATACGTTTAACAGCATGGATGGAGTGGTTTTAAGTAATGTATTTAGATCAACAAAGCGCATAACGCCTGAAGGGTTGAAAAAATTATTCCCTGTAAAGGCATCAGACTTAGAGCTTGTTTAAAAAATCCCGAACAAGCGCTAAAGCGGCGCTAAAATAATAAATTTCACAAAGATGTTGAAGGTATACTTGGGCATTTGCCCGGAATACGTATTTTTGCGATGTTAGCGAATTTTCGCTACGTAGCATTGCCTAATTATAACGAACTATCTCAATGAGCAGAAGAATCAGAAAAGCTGCCGTGCTGGGCTCCGGTGTCATGGGATCGGGAATCGCCTGCCACTTCGCCAATATAGGCCTGGAAGTATTGATGCTCGACATCGTACCTTTCGATTTGAAAGAAGAAGAAAAGAACAACGCGGCTGCCCGCAACCGGATCGCTGCGATCTCCCTCGATACGGCCATCAAAGGGAAACCAGCGGCTTTATACGATAAAAAATTTGCCTCGCGCATCAGCATTGGCAACTTTGAGGATGATTTTTCCAAAATCGCCGATTGCGACTGGATCATCGAGGTTGTGGTGGAGCGCCTCGATATCAAAAAGCAGATCCTGGAGAAAGTAGACCGCTTTCGCAAACCGGGCTCGTTGGTTACTTCCAACACGTCTGGGATTCCCATTCACCTCATGCTGGAAGGCAGAAGCGGCGATTTTCAGAAAAACTTCTGCGGTACGCACTTCTTCAATCCCCCGCGTTACCTCCGCTTGTTTGAAGTGATCCCTACCACCGAAACCGATCCGGAAGTTGTGGACTTTTTTATGCACTACGGCGACCTTTATCTGGGCAAACAAACGGTGTTGTGTAAAGATACCCCAGCGTTCATCGGCAATCGGGTCGGCGTGTATGCCATGGCTAAAATCTACCAGTTGACGACCCAATTGGGCCTGCGTATAGAAGACGTGGACGCGTTGACCGGACCTGCCATCGGTCGCCCGAAAACCGGCACTTTCCGGCTCGGCGATCTGGTCGGACATGATACTGCTGCAAAAGTCATTCAGGGCATCAAGGAAAATTGCCCCAACGACGAGCAGGCCGGCGCATTTGAAGTGCCGAAATACCTGCAATTTCTTTTAGATAATAAATTTTTGGGCAATAAGTCCGGACAGGGTTTTTACAAAAAAACGGCTGAAAAGGACGAAAAAGGCCGCCCGGTTGTGCTGGCTCTGAACTTAGAAACGCTGGAATATGAAGGCTCTCAGAAATCGGACCTGCCCAGCCTGAAAATGTCCAAACAAATAGACCAGTTGCCCAAGCGGGTACAGGCATTTTTTGCTGCTGAAGACAAAGGCGGCGAACTGATCCGGCGATCGCTGCTGGGCCTGTTTGCTTATTCCTCCAACCGCATTCCGGAAATTACCGACCATTTATACAGCATTGACGACGCGATGCGCGCCGGATACGCCTGGGAAATGGGGCCGTTTGAATATTGGGACGCCGTGGGTATCCAACAAGGGATCGAAATGGCAGAGGCGCAGGGCGAAACCATTGCAGCCTGGGTCAAAGAAATGCTGGCTGCCGGGTATACTTCGTTTTACAAACGCGAAAGCGGCGTTCGGAAATACTACGACATTCAAAGCAAAAACTACCGGCCCATTCCGGGTTCGGACAGCTTTATCATCCTTGACAATTACCGCGACCAGTCGCCGGTACACACCACGAGCGAAACGGTCGTACACGACATTGGCGACGGGGTTTTGTGCCTCGAATTCACCAGCGCACACAATACTATAGGTGAAGGAGTGCTGCGCGGCATCAACGAAGCCATTCAAATTGCGGAAGAAGGCGACTGGAAAGGCTTGGTCATTGGTAACAATGCCACCAATTTTTCGGTCGGCGCCAACCTCATGATGATCGGCATGCTGGCCTACCAGCAGGAATTTGACGAACTGAATTTTGCCGTTAATTTTTTCCAGCAAACGACCATGCGTTGCCGCTATTCCAGCATCCCGGTTGTGGCTGCCACCCAGGGCTACGTTTTTGGCGGGGGCTGCGAAACCCTGATGCACTGCGACGCAGCGGTGGTTGCGGCAGAATCCTACATCGGCTTAGTGGAAGTGGGCATCGGCGTCATCCCGGGCGGCGGCGGCACGAAAGAGTTAGCATTGCGGGCTTCCGACTCGTTTTTTGAAGGCGACATCATGGTGCCCACCCTGATCGAAAAATTCAAAGCCATTGCATTGGCTTCCGTCGGAACTTCGGCACAGGAAGCATTCAACCTCGGATTCCTGCAACGCCACCGCGACAGCATCGTGGTGAACAAAGACCGCAACATTGCGGAAGCCAAGCAAAAAGTGCTGGAATTGGCCGACAACTACGTGCAGCCCCGCAAGCGCGACGACATCACCGTGCTCGGTCGCGGCGGATTAGGCGCCCTCTACATCGCAGCCAACGAACTGAAACGCGGCAATTACGCCAGCGAACACGACATCAAAATCGCACATAAAGTCGCCTGGGTACTCTGTGGCGGCGACCTCACCGGTGTCCAAAAGGTATCAGAACAATACCTCTTAGACGTGGAACGGGAAGCCTTCCTCAGCCTTTGCGGCGAACAGAAGACGCTGGAAAGGATACAGTATATGTTGCAGAATAATAGGCCTCTTCGTAATTAGTAGAGGGTAGAAAGTAGAGAGTAGAAGGAAGAGGGAAGGCCTTGTTGGACATGAAGATGGATTTTCTTGTTCGGGATGTTGGATTCTTCTATTCAGCTTAGTGGGATCGTGAGATTAATTCACCTTTAAATAAAGATGGCATGCACAACTTCAGGAATTTGCAAGTATGGAAAGATTCAATTGACCTTGCTGTGGAAATGTACAAGATAACCGGAACATTTCCTGTTTCAGAAAGGTACAATCTGATCAGCCAATTGAATAAAAGCGCCGTTTCCGTACCATCAAATATTGCGGAGGGTGCAGGTCGAAACACCAATGGAGAATTTAATAACTTTCTGGGAATTGCAACTGGTAGCTCTTATGAAATGGAAACGCAATTTATCATAGCAAATCGCCTTGGATTTGTACAAGAAGACCAGTTCATCCCAATTGTTGAAAAAATGCATTCAATTCAAAGAATGACATACTCATTGAAATCATCACTTTTTAAATAAACCAGAAGGTCAATCGCAGGGTTATCTTTCTACCTTCTACTATCTACCTTCTACTAATAAAATTGAACAGGAAGGCAGGTCGTGGTGGTATCTTTCTACCCTCTTCTATCTACCTTCTACTAAATAAAGAAATGGAAGCATACATCATCAAAGCCTACCGTTCCGCCGTCGGCAAAGCAGGAAGAGGCGGATTTCGCAACTACCGCTCGGATGACTTAGCCGTAGATGTGGTCAAATATTTGGTTGAAAACACGCCGGGCCTCGACCCGAAGCTGGTGGACGACGTTATTGTCGGTTGCGCCAACCCGGAAGGCGAACAGGGGTTCCAGATCGGGCGGCAGATTTCGCTGCGCGCTCTGGGCAAAGAAGTGCCGGGCATGACGGTCAACCGCTACTGCGCTTCGGGATTGGAAACAATTTCCATCGCGGTCGCGAAAATCCGTGCCGGCATGGGGCATATTTACATTGCCGGCGGCACGGAGAGCATGAGCATGATCCCGATGACGGGCTATAAATTGGCGCCAAGCTACAAAGTGGCCAAAGACACCCCCGACTACCTGATCGGGATGGGACTGACGGCAGAGGCGGTTGCTAAAAAGTACGGCATCAGCCGCGAAGCTGCGGATACCTTTTCGTATCAATCGCACGTGAAAGCGGGGAAAGCCATAGACGAAGGCAAATTCAGTGGCGAAATTGTGCCGGTGACCGTGGAAGAAGTGTTTGTTAAAAACGACAAACGCGAGCGGGTTGAAAACGTCATTAAAGTGGATGAAGGCGTCCGCCGCGATACCACGGTCGAAGGATTGTCCAAATTGCGCCCGGCTTTTGCCAACGGCGGCATCATCACCGCAGGCAACTCTTCGCAAACCTCCGACGGCGCGGCTTTCGTGCTGGTGGTAAGCGAAGAAATGGTCAAACAACTCGGCCTCGCGCCCATTGCGCGGTTGGCAGGTTGTGCAGTGGCGGGCGTAGAGCCTTTGTACATGGGCATTGGCCCGTGCGCGGCCATCCCGAAAGCGTTGCAACAATCGGGTTTGTCGCTCAACGACATCCAGTTGGTGGAACTGAACGAAGCGTTTGCTGCACAGGCATTGGCAGTCATCCAGGAAGCCGGCCTCAATCCGGAAACCGTGAATGTGAACGGCGGTGCCATTGCCCTCGGTCACCCGCTCGGCTGCACCGGTGCGAAATTGTCTACCCAACTCTTCAATGAATTGCGCCGCCGGAATCAGAAATACGGCATGGTTACTGCTTGTGTTGGTGGTGGACAGGGCATTGCGGGGGTTTATGAGTTGTTAAATTAATGCGAGTAAACGGGTATTTACTGACTAAAAACGAGGAGCTTATGATTTTCATTTACGCCGCTTTGCGTACTTAGAGCTTGTTCGGGATTTTGCGAATGAGCGAGGGCGAGGAAATTTTGTTTTAGACAAGGCGAAACGAAGTTCGATGTAGTCAATTTTGCAGACATCGCCGGCAGCTATGTTGAAAAAATTCAACGCAGAATAAAACAAAATTTGCTGGCCACAGCCAATTGGCAAATTCCCGAACAAGCTCTTAGCGACTCCCTTGATATCTTTGCGGTTAATTTTTCTTACCTACCGTAAGGAAAGCAAAGATTTATACTATCGTAAATCTTCCATTTCGCAAAGAATGCAAGGCGATAATTATCAATGCTTCAGACTTACTATAGGCATTTCTCCGATCATCTTAGTCTTCTAAAAATACCCGAACTCAAAGTTGAATTAGAAAAGAACGTTAGAGCTTGTTCGGGAATTCCCGAACAAGCTCTAACGTTGAATGATGCACAGCTGTCCTACGGCTTGAAATCGCAAGGCGGCTTTAGGGTTAAAAGGAAGGGTATTCTAAAGAATACCCTCCAAAATATAACCCAATAGAAAAAAAAACTTTATATGCCTGGCAAGTAGGTGTTAATACCTATCGAAATTTCTAAAATGTTTAGATCAACAACAGATTGTATTGAACTCAAAATAAAGTATGTTAAACATACTTTCATTAATTTTTTGAATTCCCTGAAGATCATTTTTTTGTTTTTCTCCCAATTTTTTTTCATGGCCTGAGTAATTTAAACAATTTTAATTAATAACCGCCACTAGAAATGCCTATTTAAATAGGCATTCTAGTGACAGGAACAACTTTAGGTGTACCATTTTACATGGGCCACCAAGATGGAAATGGACGTCATGCATTCATTAGAGAATATTGGGGTTCTTTAATGAAAATAGAAGTGGTTAAAAAATCCACTCTCTTTCTATTGGGCCACAAAATTGTAAAAATGAAGAAAATGTAGTATCAAAGGATACCGAGAATTGAATTATTCTATTGGGAGAGAAATATGACACAAATATATACCTATGTTTTTCAAAATGCAAATTTTTAGAGGTTTTTTTATTTTCAAAGAAATGTTTTGCTTTACAAGTCTCTCATAGTTGAAAAGTAAGACACCGTATAGAATACACCTGCAATTTTCCCAAAAACCACTTATCTTTGTTTAAACTATACATCCATGCCCGAAGAAATGCTCGCATCCCAACCCCAGCCTCATTTGCGATTGAAACCCAAAGAGCGTTTCATGACCCTGCTGGAGTATGTGCGTTGGGAAGCCAGAAAGGATGAAAAATACGAATATCAGGACGGTAAAATTGTAAAGATGGCGTATGCACGAGGCCCTCACAACGAAATAACGATCAATACCGCAACTGCCATAAAAAACGCGATCCGGCCACTTCCAAAAAAATATCGCGTGTTCAGTGGCGACCAGAAGATCTACCTCCCTGAAGTGAATTATGGAGTTTATCCTGATGCTGTTGCCGTTAGCGAAGCGCCCGAATTTTGGGACGACGATACACTTCTATTGGTCAATCCGTTGCTCGTAGTTGAGGTGCTATCCAAAAGTACGCAGAAATACGACCGGGAAGGCAAATTCGACCTCTACAAAACCCGCCCATCTTTTCGGGAGTATGTGCTTATCCGGCAAGATACCTGCGAAGTGGAAACGCGGTTCCGGGAAGAACCCGGACTCTGGCGGGAAACGATTGTTACTGATCCCAATAGTATTGTTCTACTGAAATCGCTTGGCTGCTCCATTACAATAGCAGACATCTACGAAAATATTGAGTTTCCAAAACCACTCAGCAAAAAGTAGTCATTTACATCTTGCATATATCGCCGAATCGGAGTTCAGCGGTACGCCCGCCCCTACTCCAACTCCCGATCAAACCGAAATCCCACGCTCACCCCAAAATTATACAGGTTCCGGTTCAATTCCGTGAACTCCGTTTCTTTGAACAGGGCTTTTATCCAGAAGGTAAAAGTTGGTTGAAGGATCAGCGTAAACTTTGGGCTGAATCGGTGTTCCCAACCCAACCCCGTCGTAAAAGCGTAGTTGAGTTTCCGGAAATCCGATTCGTCGGACACGCTGCGGGTGCTGCTCGTTCCGTCGTTGTAGAGTACGGTCAGGGTGTCGTTGCCAAGGTTGTAGCTTAGGTTGGTTCCAAGCATAAAATTGAAATAATCCTTGTCGCTAAGCGATTGGTAAAACTTGAGGGATGCCGGGATTTCTATGTTGTAGTTTCGAAAAACAAACCGCCTGGTGAGGGCATTGGCAAAGTCCGGGTCATCGGTCGGAATGGCTTCTTCCACCGTCCGGTAGCCGGCATTTGCAAAACCAGCGCCGACCTGGAAGCCCACTTTTTCGCCCCGCCAGGATGCAAACAGGTGGGCAGCATAAGAAGGTTTGGACGTCTCCCGCTTTTCAATGTCCCGGATCATATCCGTAGTGATGTTGGAATAGGCGATTAGGCGGCGGTTGCTGATGTTGGGGAATAAATTGATGCCCCAGCCAAAACTTTGTTGTGCAAAGGCGGGCCAGGCTGCAATGGTCAGCAATAAAAGGAATCCGGTCTTTTTCATCATTGAAATGCGGTTGTTGTATGTTTTTTTACCACAACTTGTCCCGCACAAAGCGGGATAGTTCACAGTAGTTGTTTTCACAACTTGTCCCGACTCGGCGGGATAGGACACATAGGAGCGACAATCTATGTGTCCTATTGTGAATATCCTATGAGGTAAAAAACAGACCATCTGTGCCTTATGTGGTAAAAAGTTAAACGCTTTTTTAGCAAAAAAAATATAGCCCTGGTTCATGCAAAATGCAAGGGGCAAAAAGCGATTGCCCTTTGCCCCTTGCATTTTGCAACTTGTCCCTCTTAAAGCTCCTGAATAAAGCCCTTGATTTTGTATTTTTTCACCAGACTGTTTGCGTAAGTCTGGGCGCTGTTGCGGGTCTCGAAAGGCCCCATAAATACCCGGTATGGCGCTTTGGGTTTGCTGTTGTCAATGTTGATGAGCAGGTTTTTAAATCCTTTTTTTTCCAATTCTGCGATTCTGCGTTCGGCATTGTCCATGTCACCATAAGCGCCAACCTGTACGCCAAACCCTTTTTCAATAGGCTTGAGTGCATTGGCATTATAGGTGCCCTGACCCACCGGCGCTTGCTGTTTTGGAGCTGCCGTCACCCCTTTTGGCGTAAGGTTGTCCGTTTTCCCGGAATAGCTGGGCGGTGTTTTGGCTTTTACCGATTTGCCGCAGCAGGGTCCACCATCGCCGAGGACCATTAATTCAACTTTCACTTTCGTTTGTCCGTCTTTGATCAACGTGATTCGTTCGGCAGCAGCCCTCGACAAGTCTACAACATGCCCCTTGTCGCCTTTCGCGCAGGAGACGCAACAGTCATTGACCCGGACATTGACCCACTCCCCATTGTCAACGCGGGTGACCCGAATAATCGAACCTACCGGCAAACTGCCATGTGCGCAAGTCAGGTCTTTTTTGTCATAAATTTCGCCGCTGGAAGTTGCCTTGCCATGCAACTTGTCTGCATAATACGAGGCTATGCCTACTTGTTCCCATTGTGCATGTAGAGAAAAGATAGCAGCAAAAAAGAAAATACTCAAAGCAATTGATTTTTTTAACATGGTTGGTGGTTTTGTATTCCTGCAATTCATATCATGAATACACAAGGTATTTTATTTTATTTTTCCATGCAACATTTTGCACCCTGCATCCGCAATGTTTTGCAAATTTTATACGGTATTGCTTACTTTTTGTTGCTTTGCGGAACAAATTGGGTTCTTGATTGGGTTCGGGAGCTATTACTAAAAAGGAAAATATGGAGTCTTACATCAACATCAACCGGCAACTTTGGAATGCCCGGGTTGCATCACACACCGAATCGGAGTTCTACGATCTTCCGTCGTTTAAAGCAGGAAAAACCTCTTTGATGCCCATCGAACTGGCGCAAATAGGGGCGGTGAAAGGTAAAAAAGTACTGCATTTGCAATGTCATTTTGGAATGGACAGCCTGTCTTTGGCCAGGATGGGCGCTCAGGTGACCGGCGTAGACTTTTCAGAAAAAGCCATTGAAATGGCCCGCCAGCTTAATGACGAATTGCAGCTGGAGGCCCGATTCGTTTGCTGCAATGTTTACGACCTGCCGCAACACCTTGATGAGCAATTCGACCTCATTTTTACCTCTTATGGCGTAGTCGGGTGGTTAGCCGATTTAACTGCATGGGGGCAGCTCATTGCCCGTTTTTTGAAACCTGGCGGGGTGTTTCACCTGATCGAATTTCATCCGGTTGTCTGGATGTTGGACGATGATTTTCAAAAGATTACCTATTCTTATTTTAATGTAGAACCGATTTTGGAAGAAGAATCGGGTACGTATGCGGATCGCACAGCGCCGATTAAAGAACAATCAGTCAGTTTTAACCACAGCCTGTCCGAAGTTATGAATGCGCTGATGATCAACGGGTTGAGGGTTGTTGGGTTTGATGAGTACGATTATTCACCTTATCCCTGCTTCAACCGCGTCGTGAATATTGGGGAAAACCGATACCAGATTGAAGGCATGGAGGGCAAATTACCGATGGTTTACAGTATAAAAGCTGAAAAATAATCAAAATGCTTGCTCAATTTGCGGCAAAAATGTTTCAATAATGAATTTTTGTTAAGATTTTATGCTGTAATATCTTTTATTTTCAATATAGTTGCCTTCTTTTTTTTCTTTTCTTTCGGGTCACAAATTGTTAATTTTTATTAAATAAATGTAAAAATTTTCTCTTTGTTTTGCTGATAAGCATTGAAATGCTCAAACTGTTTACCTTTGTGTAATTGAATTCAAATGCTGAAAAAAAGAATCCTACAGAAGGAACTATAAGAGTTAGTGTTTGTTCATAGTTTTTGTTTTATCTCGACCCCTTGAATGGCTTCAAGGGGTTTTTTTATGTACCTTGCAAACAAGCTTTATTACACAATTTTTATGACCTATGCTGCTTGAAATTCATCACCTCAGACAAGATTATACAGCAGGCGTACTCGATGTTTCGACGGTTAATCCTGATCCGATGAAACAGTTCGAGGAATGGTTCAAAGACGCCTTGCAGGCCGGCGAACCGGAGCCGAACGCCATGACCCTCGCTACCGCTACGCCCGATGGCAAGCCTTCGGCCAGGATTGTCTTGTTGAAAGGGTTGGAGCCCGGAGGCTTTGTTTTTTATACCAATTACGACAGCCGCAAAGGCAGGGAACTGGCCGCTAATGCCCATGCGGCGCTGGCTTTTTTGTGGCTGACGCTGCAACGGCAGGTTCGGATAGAGGGCGTTGTCGAAAAAGTATTGCCGGAAGTTTCAACGCAATACTTCCAAAGCCGGCCCAAAGACAGCCAAATTGGAGCATGGGCTTCGCCTCAGAGTGCCGTCATCAGCGATCGGGCGATTTTGGAGGACAATGTTGCCGCTTTGGAAAAACAGTATGCGGAATCCGAACAATTACCCCGCCCCGAACAATGGGGTGGCTACCTTTTGAAGCCTACCTGTATAGAATTCTGGCAGGGTAGGAGCAGCCGCTTACACGACCGGGTGCAGTATTTGTTTGATGGGGCCGGTGGCTGGACTATCCAAAGATTAGCCCCTTAGTTTGTGTCAGTCTTTATAGTCCGATAGCTGCGTTATGCGAAAGCCCCAAAATCGGTCATTTACTTAGGTAAACTCCCGTTTTTGGGGCTTTCGCATGCCTTGCTCTCGAACTCTAAAGGACAGACACCCACTAAATGGGGTGTTTGTAATCACTTAGTCAGAAGTCTGAGTTTATTTATTACTTAAACAAATTATCATACTGCCCGTCCGCATTCCTGGGCGCCTCCTGAGTCGCTTTTTGATCGAGCTCCTTGAGTTCCAGCGCTTCATGGTGTTGAGCCTTCGTGGTGCTGTGCGCGCCATCCATCAGCATCAGGGTGCTTTTCTTTTCCCAGTCTTCCAGCATTTGCAGGCCCTGTTCTTCAAAAACCCCGTTTTGGAGGTCAACCGAATTCATAAAACCGGACGACATTTCCATGAAACGCTCCATTTCGCCAACTTTTCCGGCCACATCTTCTGCAATGGCTTCCATGGCCATGTCGAACATGGCGCGTTTATCCGGATCGCCCGACATCACGCTCATGGCCGATTTCATGGCCGAGTGGGAGGCGCGGATGGCTTTGCGTTCCTCTTCTTTTAATTCAACCTGGTCTTTCGTATCCTGGAGCAGAATTTCAGAATTGTCGTGCATTTTCACTAAAATCCGGTACAGGATTTCCATGCGGTTCACCAATACGCGGTATTTTTCATTGCTCTCCTGTAGTCGGGCAGCTTTGCGCGAAGCGAGCACCAACTGTTGGTCTTTTCCACCGGTTTTGGCGGCTGCGGCCAATTTCAGGTTTTGGTCGATTTCTTTGCTGTTGGTTTCCATCAGCCCCTGCAATTGCCGCATCTGGCCGCGCAATAAGCCGATTTGTTTGCGCATTTTGACTAAGTTATCCTGAAGGTCTTCCACATAACTTTTCAGGATACCGATGGGGTCAATGTTTACAAACACCCCGGTGATCCAGCGCATAATGCTTTTGTAGCCGTACCAAACCAAATTGCGCATTTTGGGATCCAGCACCATGTACAGAATTGCGCCGATGGCCACGAGCATGAGGCTCAGGTAGAGGACGTTCTGTGCCAGCGCCAGCAAAAAAGGCATGAAGGTGTACAGCAGAAAACCGCCACCGGCAACCAAGGCTGTCAGGAAGATGGCGCCTGTAACCCCTTCCGGTCTTTTCCAGAAAGGTTTTCCCGAAGGATTCGTGAACGTGTCGCTCATGGTTAGAGGTATTGATTGATGTTATTCATGTCTTTGTCTATGTCGCTGAGAATGCCTTTCAGCGTCATTTCAAAATGCCCTCGGGTGGTTTCGATCTTTTCTGTGGCTGAACGGATATCTTCATCAGCCCGATCAATAATGGACTGATTTTTAACCATCTGAGCTTCCAGCTCTTTGATTTTGGCCCGATGTTCTTCGATTTGAATCTGCAATTTTTTGACTTCTTCCTGCTTGGAGTGTACGCGGTCCTGCACCTGCTTTTGGAGGGCTTTGTCAAATTCCTGTTTCTCCGTATTGAGGATGCCTTTGTAGAAATCTGCCGTTTTAAGCAGTTTATCTTTCGTCAGCCCCATGGTAGCAGCGGTGGCGTAAGCAGATTTGAACGCCGTTGCTTCGTCCATGTTCATTTTGGACAATGCAGTCAGCGATTGTTTGTATTCTAAATAGTCAAAGCCGGGCTGGTTGTTCCGTTCCAATGCCTTGGTTAGGAAATCAACGCTTTTTTCGTCTAAGCCATAGCTCTGGAAAAGAGATTTCAGATCTTGTTGCATGATGGAATGCGCTTTTTGTGCGGCGCAAAATAAGGAAAATGCCGGCGAATTTTTCAAAAATTCGATACCTGACCGACTTTAAACGATAAGTAGCCAATTGACAGCCTCGCAACTTATGGCATGGAACATTTTTACTACCTTTGCAATATTCATCAAGAACATACCCATTTCGGAGATGCATATCAAGTCACTATATTTCAAGAATAGTTTTTTGGGGTGGGAAATTGCGCCAATTGAGTTTGAGCAATTGAATCTGTTGGTAGGGCTGTCGGGGGCAGGAAAAACCCAAATTCTCAGAGCTATCTGGCACCTAAGAGGAATAGCCCTTGGTAAGACGATGAATGATGTTGAATGGAAAATTGTTTTTTCAAATGAAGATATGGACTTCGAATGGAGTGGCGCTTTTGGAAGTCCGGATATGGGAGACGAACGCTATCCGTTACGATTTGAAAAGATTTTAGCATTACCATCTGGTGAATCAATTGAGCGTACTGAAGATGGAGGTATTATTATGAATATCCCGGCATCGGAATTCAATCAACGAGCCCCAAAAAGTGTAACAGGAAGCGGATTGCTTTTTATTCTTTACGAAGATAACCATGAGTTCATTGGGCGAGCAATAAGAGGGTTCAAAAAAATGGTTTTTCGCGACCATACTTTACCACAATCAGATACCAAGCTGGAGTTTTATGAACTCCGTTTTCGCTATGACCGGAACAAGTATGACACTCTGACGATTGACGATTTGAAAAAAAGTGGGTTTACCACAATGGAACGTCTCCTTATAGCAAAAATGAACAAACTTGATGTAATTCAGGAAATATCGGATCGCTTCAAGGATGTTTTTCCGGAAGTTGCCGAAATCAGATTCAATGAAATAAGAACTCCCGGGCAAGATAAAGGACATATAGAATATCAATTAAAGCCCAAAAAAAGCCAGAAGCTGGTTCCGCATTGGAACATTTCATCCGGGATGCTGAGAATATTGAACTATTTGATTGAAGCTTACCTTGCCAATGAAGACACCGTTTTTCTTATTGATGAATTTGAAAACAGCCTTGGACATAATTGCCTGCCTTTTTTAGCGGAAGATATTCTCAATAGGAGTATTTCACAGCAATTTATTATGACCAGCCACCACCCTGATATCATCAATGAGTTTGAAATGAATAGCTGGCTGGTGATATCGAGGTCAAACGGCCGGATTCAGAATACCCGACCGGAAGCGCTTCCTCTCGGGCGCACTAAGCATGTCCCTTATCTGGCTTTGATGAACTATTTCGAAACAACTTCCTCCTAAAGCATGAACCTTTATTTCCTTGTAGAAGGGGTAGCAGAGTTAAAAGTATATCCAATTTGGATTGAATACTTGTTGAATAGTAAGATCAGTCGTTCTAATGACTATACTCAAATGTCCCCTGATCAATACTACATCTTTAGTGGAGGAGGGGCTGGAAATATGATTCACAATGCTATTGGCAATGCAATTGAAGAAATAGCATCTAATCCAGTTTTTGATTATTTTGTAGTTGTTATTGATGCGGAAGATGATTCAGTTGCCACTCGTAAAAGAAGGGTTGAAGATGCGATAAGCGACGCCGCTGTTGAACTGCCAGCAAACTGTCATGTTCAGATATTAGTTCAGAAAGTATGTTTTGAAACGTGGCTTTGTGGACATATTCAATGCTATCAATCAGCAAAGGCTTCCTCAAATAAAAATATAAGAATGTATGTGGATGATTATGATGTAGAAATACAAGATCCCGAAGCTATGCCTGCTAACCCTGCTGGGCGGTCAACCCTAAACCATCTTTCAATTGGCAAATATCATTCCTGCTACTTACACCACATGCTAAAAGCCTCCTATCCAAATATTCCTTACACAAAGAGTAGGGCAGATCAAATTGTTGACACTGCCTATTTAGCTGACCTGATTTACCGCCTGAATACAACGCCCGCACATTTGAGTTCATTCCAACAACTGTTCAGCCTAACGGATACCATGAAGGCTCAACTTTAGCCCTATGGCGCCACTCGTTTCTCCACATGCAAATTGCCGAAAGTAATCCGAATACTCACATTGGGATAGTATTCGCGGTTGGGACTAAACGTGATTTTGCGCTCGCCGTTGTCCGACGCTAACCAATGGGCGTTCAGGCGGGGAGGCAGTTTGACTTCGCTGCCTTGTGCAGTCAGGGTATAACCTACAAACTGCGGATTGGGGTGGTAGAACCAGACCTCGGATTTTTCCGCATCTATGCGCAAATCAGCGAGGTCGTCGTTGGCGAAAAGCCGGATGGTACCGTATTGCGCCTGAATATTGAAGCGGCCACTGATGTTTTGCAGAGTGACGTCGGAGCGCCGCGACTGAATGTTGAACCAACCGTCGAGATCCTGGCCGATCAGGTCGCCAAACCGGGTTTTGATTTCCACCGAGCCTTTCAGGTTCTCCAAGCCAATGCGGCTGAATTCGCTGTTCACGCGCAGGCGGTTGGTCAGGCTGCTGATGTTGGCGGCCCCAAAAACGTTTTTCAGGTAAACCGGGCATTCCCCGGGCAGGGTAATGGTGTATTTTACAGAAAGATATGCTTCCGGTTCGCTTTTCCCTTTGCCTTCCACTGAAGACAGGTAGTTGCGGAGGTAAATTTTGTTTTTCACCCGTTGCGCTAAGTGTTTCATGAGCTCCAGGTCTTTTTCAGCAACCGCTTTGTCAGGGTGTTTGGAAATCAGTTCGATCACCACCTGGATTTCTTTTTTCTCCCAGGTTTGGATGTTTACTTCCGCTTTTTCCCCTTCGATGTTGACTTCGTAGCCTTCTTTATACTGGAAGTTTTTTTCGATTTTTTTGGTAATGACCTGCACCTTGATCGTTTGGGCGATCACGGGGGCCGTAGCGCAAGTCAACATAAACATTAAAAAGGCAATTGAATATCTCATATTTCAGCGGCCATTTGTTTGACGATTTTTGAGCGTTCGCGCTCTATTTTGCTCAGGCGTCGGATCAGGTCAGCGTCTTTGCCGTATTGACTCATCGTGTTGGTCAACACCGCTTTGGCTTCGTTCAGTTCTTCCAGTTCGGTTTTCAGCGAGGTCAGGTTTTCATTTCCCGGCATTTTTTCCACCATCGAAACCACCATGGCGATGTCTTGTTCGTCTTCATCCCAGTCGCCTTCAAAGCCGGTGACATCCAGCATTTCGGTGGTGTGCAAAACTATTTGAACGCCGGGTTCTTCACTAAAATATAGCCAGGCGCCTACGCTCAGGAAAACACCGAAAAGGGTGGCGGCAATTGCTAAAACCGGTCTTGGCCAAAGTTTTCGCAGCTTCGGCTTTTGCTCCAGTTCGTTGCTGATGTTTTCCCAGACCATTGGCGGCGGGGAATACAAGGGCAATTGGTGCGTAGCGATGCGCAGTTGCGTGTCCTGCGCTTCTAACTCCAACTGCGCTTCAATGGCTGTCCAGAGCCCCTGCTCAGGCGCATAGCCCGGCAGTTCGCTGATCGCGCGCTCGAGGGTGTTCCTGTTCTGTTCTCTGTATTCCATTGTATTTATTTTAAACATCCAACAACTCCGTAATCTTCTCCCGCAACCTTTTTTTTGCATAAAACAACTGCGACTTTGACGTGCCCACCGAAATTCCCAGACTGTCTGCCGCTTCTTTATGCGAATACCCTTCCACTTCAATCAGTACAAAAATAGCGCGGTAGCCGGCCGGCAGCGACTGGATGGCTTTTTCCAAATATTCTACGTCTAAGTGATTGCCCCAGTCAATGAGGTTACTGGTGGTGTTTTGATCCAATTCTACAGAAACCGGTTCGCGGCGGATTTTGCTCAGTGCGGTGCGCACCACGATCGTTTTGATCCAGGCGCCCAGCGTTGATTCCCGCCGAAACTGCCCAAGACTTTTGAAAACCTTGATGAAAGCTTCCTGCAGCACATCCTGCGCCAATTCAAAATTATTCGTTACCCGATAGGCCAGTGTATACATCGCACTGCTGTAGCGGTCGTACAGAATTTTTTGCGCCAGCCGGTTTTCCGACAGGCATGCCTCAATGAGTTCGTTCTCCGTCATGCGCACAGTATAAGACATCGGCTTGAAGTGGCTGCGTTTGCTTCAAAGAAGCTTTATTGGTGGGAAATGGTTGTATGGGGGTTTGAAAAATGTTTTATATTTTTACGTTTTTACGTTTACTAAACTTTAAAAGTTTAGTAAACGTTGGCAAGTTGGCAACGTTGGCACGTATTATGCAAAACGACTTATTCCTGCTCTTCGGTTTTCTCATCATTGGCTTGTTGCTCGGGGCGCTCTGCACCTGGCTTTACGCCAAATTTACACTCCTCGGCAAAGCTGTGCCCAAAGACGAATTGCAAAAAAATTACGTCCTGCGCGAAGTACACGACAAACTCCAGGAGCAGGCCGATTTGCACCGCGACGACCTGATGGAAAAGGAAGTTCAGTTGAGGCAGCTCACGGGCGACCTGGCTTCCCGCGACTCGGCGCTGCGCTACGCGGAAGAAAAACTGCAAACCCTGAAAGAAGAAATAGAAGCGCTGCAATTGCGTTCCAGGATTGAATTTGAAAACATCTCCAACCGCCTGTTAGACGAAAAAAGCGTAAAATTCGGCGCCCAAAACCAGCAACAAATGCAGGAATTGCTCTCCCCCTTGCGCGAACAAATCAAAGTATTTGAAGACAGCATCGAAAAAAAATTCGTGGAGGAAACCAAAGATCGCAGCGCCCTGAAAAAAGAAATCGAATTGCTCCGCGACCTCAACCAGCAACTGAGTCAGGATGCAGGCAACCTCGCCAATGCGTTAAAAGGCGAGTCGAAAACCCAGGGCGACTGGGGCGAATTCCAATTGGAATTGCTGCTTGAAAGAGCCGGCTTGGTGAAGGACATGCACTACCGCGCCCAGCCGTCTTTCCGCGACGACGACGGACAAATCAAACGCCCCGATTTCATCATTTACCTGCCGGAAGGCAAACACCTGATCATAGACTCAAAAGTGTCGCTCACCGCCTACGAGCGATTTTTTAACGCAGAACAACCAGAAAAACAGGAAAAGCACCTGCGCGAACACGTGGACAGCATGCGCCAGCACATCAACGACCTCAATTCGAAGAATTACCAGAGCCTTTACCAGATCAATACCCCCGACTACCTGCTGCTTTTTGTGCCCATCGAACCGGCTTTTAATGCGGCAGTGCGGCACGATGGTCGCCTGTTTACGGAAGCTTTGGATAAAAACATTGTTATCGTAACGACTTCTACGCTGCTGGCTACCATGCGCACCATTGCATACATCTGGAAACAGGAAAAACAAACCCGCAACGTGCTGGAGATTGCCCGGCAGGGCGGTTTGCTCTACGATCGGTTCTGCGCGTTCATCGAAGACCTGAAAACTGTGGGTCAGCGCATCGAAGCGGCTCAGGGCGCCTGGCACGACGCGATGAACAAACTCGTGAATGCCCGCCGCCACGGCGATACCCTCGTTGGGCGCGCTGAAAAAATCCGGGAATTGGGGGCAAGGACGACCAGGAAGTTGCCGCCTGAGTTGCTGGAAACGGGGCAGGAAGAGGAGGAAGTTTAAGAAGGGTCGTGAGGGCGTCACCCTGAGTGTATTTCAACTTAGTCAATATTCAACCCCATTCGGGGTTGCCTGTTACCTCACCACACCCACATTTTCCCCCGATTGCATCGGGGGCTATTCAAATTTGACCCTTGCAGGGTCGTTCACGTCGCTAAGTTGACGACATTCCATACTAAAGTGATGTCCTCACTAACACCACTATTTAACTTAATCTTGACAGGCACAGAAGGGGCCCAACGGCAATATCCAAAAATGAAAAGGCGTTTTGTTAGCGTTCCAAATACATCCCTATGAACAAGGACAGTTTTCGTTTAATCCAATCCGCCTTCCTGTTTTTGTTGGCCCTTTCCATTCCGGCTTGCAATGCTTTGCGCGCTGTACGTGCAGAAGAAGCCAGCAACCGTACCACCAAAAGTAGTAAAGATAATAAGGCCGAACTTCGGCGAGAGGTCGTTTCTTATGCGCAACAATTTAAAGGAATTGACTACAAAGCAGCGGGCAAAACGCCAAAAACCGGCTTCGATTGTTCGGGATTCACAGGTTATGTGATGCGCAATTTTGAGGTGCCATTGAGCTACAGTTCGCGCGATCAGGCCAACCAGGGGCGCGTAGTGCCACTGAAAGAAGCAAATCCGGGCGACCTTGTTTTCTTTCGACGCAGCTCCACGACGCCTGTCTTTCATGTAGCAATGATAGTTTCCAATGATCGGGATGGGATACACATTATTCACAGTACCAATACCCGCGGCGTTGTGGTGGACAATTTGCTTGAAAATTCTTTCTGGGAGCCTAAGATCTACCAGGTTCGCGATGTGCTGAATAGTAAGTAAGTTTGGATAATCCCTACACCCTTCCTATCTTGGTTGCTCATAATTTCGAAATGAATGAGAGCGCTTACCCTACTGTTTGTCCTGGTGTTGTTAAGCCATACCAAACTCTCCGCTACCCATATCGTTGGCGGAGAAATGAATTATACCTGTCTGGGCAACAACCAGTACGAAATTACCCTGACCATTTTTCGGGATTGCTTTTATGGCAATCCGCTCGCATTCTTCGACGATCCGGCGTCCATCGGGGTTTTTAATGCCCAAAATATGCTGCTGCAAAACATCCTGGTGCCGCTGCTCAACAACGATACGCTGAGCCCGGTACTTAGCGGGGAGTGCTTTGTCGTACCACCCGATGTTTGTGTACATACCACGACTTACCGGACAACGGTTACCCTGCCGCCCATTATCGGCGGCTACCAGTTGTCGTACCAGCGCTGTTGCCGTAACCAGACCATCCTTAATATTGTGAATCCATTGGCAACCGGCGCGACCTACGGGGTGACCATTTCGGAGCAAGCGCTGCTGGAATGCAATACCAGTCCCAAATTTCAGCAATGGCCGCCTTTATATATCTGTGTGAACGAGCCGATTTCGTTTGACCAGTCCGCCTCGGACGCAGACGGTGACTCCATTGTTTACAGACTTTGCGCGCCCCTGACTGGCGCTACACCGGCCGTGCCACAACCTCAGCCACCGAACAATCCACCTTACGCGCCGGTCACCTGGATCGCGCCTCCGTATGGAATCACCAACATGCTAAATGGCTTTCCGGGCGGGGATGTCCTGCAAATTGATCCTTTTACCGGCCTGCTGACTGGTACGCCAAATACCATCGGACAGTTTGTCGTTGGGATTTGCATCGAAGAGTACCGCAACGGCCAGCTGATTTCTACCACCCGGCGCGATTTTCAATACAATGTGGGGGTGTGCGGTCAACCCACCGCCGCTTTTTTTGCGCCGGAATTGCAATGCGGCGACCTGACCGTGAATTTTGATAATCAAAGCTTGACCGCAAACAATTATGTCTGGCATTTCAATGACCCGGGCGCTGCGGAGAATGTCTTTTTTACAGAAAATGTGACCTTTACGTTCTCGGACACAGGAAGGTACGAAGTGATTCTGGTGGCAAATCCCAATACGGTGTGCCAGGATACCTTCCGTCGGGAAATCTATTTGCAGCCGGGGTCCATTGTACCTGACTTTAGCTACGAATTGGGCGCTTGCACTGATTCTTTGCTGGTGGAAGTCACCGACCTGAGCACCGATTCTGTTTCCCAAATTATAGAATGGCTTTGGAATTTAGAGCCTGGCGGCTTGAGCAGTACCGTTCAAAATCCGGTTTTTGCCATCACAAGCAGCGGGGAATACAATTTGGTGTTGACGCTCACGGCTGAAAACGGCTGTAAATCAACCATCCAGCGAACGATATTTGCGAACCTGATAGACGAAGTCATCGAACGGGATAGTTTCTCTATTTGTCCCGGGGTGGGCATTACCCTGAACAGCATATTCGATCCCTCTTATACTTATTTTTGGTCGCCCGCGGAAACATTAAACGACCCAACTTCTCCCAATCCGCTGGCGTTTCCGCAAGCCACCACCACGTATTTCGTCACCATCACCGATGCAGCCGGTTTTTGCAGCATCCAGCGTTCGGTGCTGGTTTTTATTCCGGAAACCATTGTACTGGATTTGCCTGCAAACGAAACCACCTGCTCGCCCCAGGTATTGCTCGACGCTAACGCGAATGTGCCGGGGACGTATTTTTGGGCACTGAACCCGAACTTCACCAACCAGATTGCCGATACAGACACGGTGACCGTGACGCCTTTGGGGCAAACACCTTATTACCTGCTGTTTCGCGATGAATACGGCTGTTTTAAAACGGGCAGCGTTACAATAAATGGCTTAGGCGTAAATGTTGAATTGTCCGAATCACCGGTCATTTGCGAAGGAGATATCGTTGCCATTGCCGCCACCAATGTAGATCCAGCCGATATGCTGACCTACGAGTGGTCGCCGCAGGATCAGATTGTCTTGTTGGGGAATACGGCTACGCCAATCGTGCAACCGGCCGGAGCAGGAACGACTTATTTTGTGGTGACTGCCGCCAACCAGCACGGGTGCAGCCTCACCGATTCCATCCCGGTAACGGTCATTGACACCAGCTCACAATTGGCGTTCGTCAGCTCTATCCAATGCAGTGGTTACACGGTTCAGTTTTCGAGTTCGAGTGTGAATGCGCCGTTTTACAACTGGCATTTTGGCGACCCGGAACAGCCCAATGCTGCTGCAACCGGAGCCGCTGTGTCTCATACCTACCCTGGCCCCGGCAATTATACGGTGATGCTGACTTTGGCTTCTTTTCTGCCTTGTCCGGACACTTTGTTCCGCACCATAACCGTAATGGAACCTCAAATTTCAGTGGATTTTGACTGGTCTTACCTGAGTTGTACGGATACAGCTTTGGTACAATTTAATGATTTGTCGGTCAATACTCAAAGCACCATTGTACAGCGGCTTTGGTTTTTTGGCGGTGGTCCTCCGTTGAATACCGCCAATCCAACCCTGACACTGACCGAAAGCGCAATGCTGAACGTGGCGTTGGTGCTCGTTTCTTCAGATGGATGCCGCGATACACTCCGCCAATTGGTCAATATTGAAATGCTGGAGGTTGAGCTTGCGGATACGCTCATTTGTTATGGACAATCGGCCACTTTGAATGCTTCTGGCAATGCCTCATATACTTACGCATGGACGCCTGTTGATGACTTCGACGACCCTTCGGCAACCAGTCCGACGGTGAGTCCGGAAACTACAACTACCTACCAGGCAGCGATATCTGGCGTGAACGGGCAGTGTCTGGTAAACCGGGAAGTCACCGTTTCTGTGACGCCTGCCATTGTTTATGAACTGCCGTCTGATACCGCTATTTGCGAGCGGGACTTTTTGTTGTACGCAGACAACAACGGGCCACAACAGTTGGATTACGTTTGGTCGCAGTCGCCAACACTTTTTCCCGTTTTTAGTACAGAGCCGGAAGTGACCGTGCAGCCGGGCCGCCCTTCGGTGTTTTATGTGCGGATGACCGACGAATTCGGCTGCCAGGTAGTTGACAGCGTGCAGGTTACCGGCAATGGCGTGCGGATCAGCGTGGCCGATTTGCTCACGTTGTGCATTGGCGACACCCTCCAATTGTCGGTCAATAACCTGACCGGCGACCCGCTGACTTACGCCTGGTCGCCCGAAAACGACATCATCTCCGGTGCAAATACCGCTACGCCTTTGGTCAGCCCAACCGCGAACCAGACGTTTTATTCCGTGGAGGCCGCCAATTCATTGGGCTGCACCGCTGAGGAAACAGTAGAAGTCAATATTTTTAATTTTGTACCGCCGTTGGCCATTCTTGCTCAACCGGATACCATCGCAGCCGGGGAGGAGGTGCAATTGGAAGCGACCGAAAATGCCGGTTATACCTATTTTTGGGAGCCTTCCGAAACCCTCAGCGCGAACGACATTTTCAATCCAATCGGTACCCCGCTGGAAACGACCACCTACCAGCTGACCATCCGTGATCCAAGCGGGTGCATCAACCGCCGGTCGGTGACGATCACAGTTTTTAACCCGGAATGCCGCGAACCGTTTATTTTTGTGCCCAATGCTTTCACGCCCGACGGCGACGGCCTCAACGAGGTGCTTTTTGTGCGGGGCGCCGCCATTGACGAAGTGTTTTTTGCGATCTACAACCGCTGGGGCGAAAAAGTCTTTGAAAGCGCCTCAAAAACCCAGGGCTGGGATGGCACGTTCAAAGGAAAAATGCTCACGCCCGATGTGTACGGCTACTACGTTGAAGTGCGCTGTTTTAACGGGGAGACGTATTTTAAGAAGGGGAATGTGACGTTGATACGGTGATGATTTGAAGCCGGTAGGGTGCGACCCTCGCGGTCGCCCAAACACTCAACGAACGTCCAATAAGAAAGATTTGAGGAAGTGAGAACAGACCAATAACCAGTAACCGATAACAAATAACCAGAAAGGAGGATTTGAAGATTTGGGCGACGTCCACAGCATGTTAAAAATTGATAACTTTGGGTTACGAAATGACAGAAGCATGTACATTAAGAAGGTTGTCATAGAAAATATCCGCTCCATTTCGCATTTTGAGATGGAGTTCAAGGAGCCTGCTGGTTGGCATGTGCTGATTGGGGATAATGGGTCGGGGAAGACGAGTGTGCTGCAGGCGATGGCTTTGGGGGTATTAGGGCAGAATAATGTGCCAGTTTTACGGATTTCAGTGGTCTCATGGATTAAACATGGGATCGACAAAGCACGGATTAGGTTGAAAATTGAAAGGGATAAAAAATTTGATGATATTGGAGATGGAATGCCTGATTTTGAATTCATTGAAAGTGTTTCCCTTTTAGGTGGAGCCAGAGATGTGAAAGTTTCAGGCAAGCATGGATTAATTCGAGATATGCATATTTCGGCTTCTTTCACGACAGATACATTTACAGATGATGATCGTCAGCATAAATTCAATTGGAATACCGCTGGTTGGTTTTCTATAGGATTTGGCCCCTTTCGACAATTTACCGGAGGGAATAGGGATGGATACAAACTGTACGATTCTAATCCAAAAGTTGCTGCCCACCTTTCGCTTTATGGTGAAAACATTGCGCTTACAGAAGCGCTGGTCTGGTTGGAAGAATTAGACAACAGGCGGCTTAGGGAAAAAGAAAAAAAAGAAATCCAAGGGGTGCAAGAGCCGGAAACTGATTATGTTTATGAATCGGCAAACATACTTTTTGCAATAAAAAAGTTCATCAATAATACAAAGCTCCTTCCTAATAATGCACAGTTTGATTTTATAGACCTCGACGGAGAACCGGTGTTCAAAGAACCCAATGGGATGCAAATAAAAGTCTCCCAAATGAGCAACGGCTACCAATCTATTCTTGGACTCGCTTTCGAGCTCATTCGCCAATTGGTTCGCGTATACGGAGCAAAAGCCGTATTCGCAGACATCGAAAAAGACAACATACAAATTCCGCTACCGGGCGTCGTCCTCATAGACGAAATAGACGCCCACCTGCATCCCACCTGGCAAACGCGCATTGGGCATTGGTTTACGCAATACTTTCCAAATCTCCAATTCATCGTTACCACGCATAGTCCCTTGATTTGTCGCGCTTGCGAAAAAGGGAGTATCTGGCGGTTGGCGGCGCCGGGGAGCGAGGAGCTTTCGGGGGAAATTACCGGAATAGACAAGGATCGCTTGATTTATGGGAATATATTGGATGCGTATGGCACAGAAGTATTTGGGAGCGATCCGGTGCGTTCCAAACAGTCGCATGATAAATTAGAACGACTTGGCAGGTTAAACATGCTGTCCGTGTTGGGTAAAATTAAGCCCGAAGAAGAAAAAGAGCGGCGTAAACTTCAGAAAATACTGGCTACCGATGATCCGACTGGCTTCTGAAACGATTTCTTCGGCTGCTCAAGATAGACTAACTTACCTGCAAAGACAGGTTGATGAACAGGCTGATTTTGAGCAAAAGTCATTACGGGCAGACTCCCTGTGGCATAATAAAAGCGGTTCTAAAATTGGCAAAGCAGCATTTGACGAAATCCGCAATACGCTTACAAAGATGTGCATCTTAGTGGAGGTTTGTAATTATTGCGAACAGAATGAAGCGAATGACATCGAGCATATTTACCCCAAATCGTTGTTTCCCGGGAAGGCTTTTGTTTGGGATAATTACCTGCTTGCGTGCAAACAATGCAATACGGCATATAAACTTGATTCCTTTGCAGTCTTGAATGCGCAGGATGATTTAATTGAGCTTGCACGAGGCGTTGAACCACCCCATCATCGGGGCGCTTTTATTAACCCCAGAATTGAAGATCCTTCGTCTTTCATGCTGATTAATCCCGAATCTTTTACCTTTGAAATATTGCCAGATTTGGCAAAAGCCGACGAGCATAAGGCTGTAAAAACTTGTGAAATCTTAAGCTTAAACGAAAGGGATGAATTAATTGCGGCTCGAAAATCCGCAGCCAAATACTTTTATCATCGGCTTGAAATGCTATCCCGAATTCTAAATGCGAACAGTATTCCAGCAATTGAACAAATTCTAAGCCCCTACGATCCCATGGATAATATGCTGTCCTTAGAGGAGCTAAAGTCAACGATTAAAGAGGGATTTAAACAAGATATTCAAAAGCATCAGCATCCATCAGTCTGGTATTCTGTTAAAGTTATTGAAAGTCAAATGGATGTAAAATGGAAAGCCCTGTTTGATATAATTCCCGAAGCCCTCAATTGGTAAATAAACTCGTTCAAACACATAAATAAAACTGACTGTTTTCATGAAGCGCACATCACTCATCCTTATCCTGCAAATCGCGTTTATTGGCGCCGCATTGGCCCAATACACCTTCACCACAAGCAGCCAGGCAAAATGCACCGCCATTAAAAATCAGCAATCTACTGGCACTTGCTGGAGTTTTACCACAGTTTCTTATTTGGAATCAGAACTCCTGCGCCTCGGAAAAGGCGAATACGACCTGTCAGAAATGCATTTGGTGCGTACCATTTATAAAGACAAAGCCCGCAACTACGTGCTGCGCCAGGGCAAAGCCAATTTCAGTCAGGGCGGATTGTCGCACGATGTGATCCGGGCTTTTGAAATGGGCGGCATTGTTCCCGAATCCGTTTATTCAGGCCGGCGCAGCAACGACGCGGTTCACGACCACAGCGAAATGGAAATCGCCATGAAAGGACTGTTGGATGCGGTCGTGAATGGCAAAAGTGTAAGTACCAAATGGCCGGATGCCATCGAGGGCGTCCTGGATGCTTATATGGGACAACCACAGGAAAAATTTGAGCACCAGGGCAAAAGCTGGACGGCGAAAGATTTTGCCAACAGCCTTGGCATCAACCCGGATGATTACGTGAGCCTGACCTCGTTTACGCACCATCCGTTTTACGAAGCCTGCATCGTGGAAGTGCCGGACAACTATTCCAACGGTTCTTACTACAACCTCCCGCTCGACGAATTTCAGGCAGTGGTGGATTATGCGCTCGCCAATGGCCACACGGTCGCCTGGGATGGCGATGTGAGCGAAAAAAGCTTCAGTGGCAAAGAGGGCATCGCGGTCATCCCTGCAGAAGCTGGTCGGAGCGATTTGTTTTCAAAGCCCGGAGCGGAAACCAAAGTTGATCAGGCGCTACGCCAGCAAGCTTTCGAAAGCTATGCGACGACCGATGACCACCTGATGCACTTAGTGGGCACGGTCAAAGACCAAACCGGCACGGTGTATTACCTCACCAAAAACTCGTGGGGAGAAATCAGCCAATACAAAGGCTTTCTGCACTTGTCATCGAGTTATTTCCGGCTGAAAACAGTGGGCATCATGGTGCATAAAAGTGCCATCCCCAAAGCCATTGCGCAAAAGATTAAGTGGTAATTGATGGACTGTAATAAGTTGTTATCCATGTCTCTTTTTACAAGGCTGATTGCTGGATTTTGCCTGTTTGCAGGTTTGCTTGTGTTATTCGTTTCCTGTTCCGGAACAGCTCCTGATAACAGCAATACTAGTGTTACACTCCAGGATGAATTGCCCGGTAAGTGGCGCGCCGTAGGCATTACGATCCATATAACCGACAGCTTGGCCGCCGCACAAACCCTGCAAATTGACGAAGCCTCCCTGCGCGAAAAACCTATCCTTTGGGAGTTTGAAGCCGGCAACCGCTACCGCACAACTTCCGGAGCGGAGGGAACACAGTCGCGCGGCATCTGGAATGCATTCAGCGACACCCTGATGATGGTCGAACCCAGAGCGACATACCAATACTTAGTCAATTTCATAGAGAAAGAAGCCATTTTTCGAGCTACCTTGGATTGGGATGGGGACGGGGAAGCGGATGACAACTATGTGGGGCGGTTTAGAAAGGAATAAACTGTTTCAAAATTAACAAACCTAACCCCCAGTTCACAAAAACTTAGCTTATCCATAATCTGCATCATTGGGCTGCCGAAAGCCCCCGCTCTATCTTTGCCTTAAGCACTAAAACCAGGCAAAGATGAGCGCAATCAACCAATTAAGCGATTGGACTTTTCGTAAAATCCACGGCAACAACCTCGTTTACAATACATGCTGGGAAGACCCCCGCTGCGATCGGGAACTCTTGGAACTGAAGGCCGACAGCGAGGTCGTCATGATCACCAGCGCCGGATGCAATGCGCTGGATTACCTGTTGGACAGCCCGGCAAAAATTAATTGCGTGGACATGAACCCGCGTCAGAATGCGCTGTTGGAGCTCAAGCTGGCTACTTTTGAACGCGCTGATTTTGACGACCTCTTCCAACTTTTTGGAAAAGGCGTTCATCCGGAGGCGGAAACCTTGTACGTAACACAGTTGCGGGAAGCTATGCCGTATTTTGCCCGCCAATACTGGGATAGGAGCCTTCACTTTTTTGAAGGCAAAGGCCTGCGGAAATCTTTTTATCACCACAGCACTTCCGGGGCCTTAGCCTGGATGGCCAGTCAATACCTGAAAGCACAACGAAAACTGCACCG
>JBJXFD010000629.1:0-12967 GCA_046153985.1 Saprospiraceae bacterium | reverse complement strand
GTGGCGATTCCGGCGAACTGATCCCCCTGTATAAAATCCCGTTTACCTACCATGATGATGCCTGTTACAACGACATTCGCTCTTGGAGCAACAATTACGAACGCATTTACGGGCTTTGGTTCAACGGCGCAGTCGGCGAACAATTTGCCTGCCGGCAAATGCAGGACTCCAATTCCGCGCTTTCTAAACAAGGTAGAGCCGTGTGCCAACGGATCGAGGAATTAACCGGCGTGCCCACTTATTATTTTTTGTTCAACTACCGCAGGCGATCCCGACAGCAAGACCTGGACTGGAAATGCCCGTTGTGTGGGGGAGACTGGTTAATAGAAGGCGCGACTAAGTCGGATTTCATCGCTTTTCGCTGTGCGGAGAGCAGGTTGGTCTCTGGATTTACCAAAAATTCATAGTCCGGGCATATTTTTTTTACCACAATAGGCACATAGAATCGGTCACAACTTGTCCCGACTCGGCGGGATAGATCACAACTTGTCCCGACTTGGCGGGATAGGAACTACTCCCCGGGGTGCATTAGAACTATGTGTCCGACCCCTCCAAATTATCTTCGCTATAAATCACAAGGAGAAATATTTGTTTTTTCATTGTTTTTCTTGTATATTTGGCTGAAACCACACGTTAGCGCCCGTTTTCAGCGAAATATACCAAAAAAATGAACAATAAACTCATTGGCCGGGAAAATGAGCAAGTCATCTTGCAAAAAGCCTTACAGTCAGACGAATCCGAAATGGTAGCCGTCATTGGCCGGCGACGGGTCGGCAAGACCTTTTTGGTTCGCTCGGTTTATGATGCGCGCATTCGTTTTGAATTGACGGGGTTGCAAAACGCCACTTTGGCCCGACAGCTTTCTAATTTTACTTTTCAATTGGGTGAATTCTTTGGCAATCATGCCCCGGAGAAAGCGCCGGCCGATTGGTTGGAGGCGTTTCAACAACTCATTTTGTGTTTGAAAAAATCGGAATTTCGGGAAAAACCCGTTCTCTTTTTTGATGAACTCCCCTGGTTGGCTTCCCGTAAAGCTGGATTTTTGGAGGGGCTGGATTTTTTTTGGAACAGTTGGGCAGTTAAAAAGAACATTGTGGTCGTAATTTGCGGGTCGGCTGCATCCTGGATGATCCGGAAAGTTGTACACCACAAAGGCGGCCTGCACAATCGCATTACCAAGCGCATTCACCTCCAGGCGTTTAATCTGTACGAAACTGAACGCTTTTTTCAGCGTAAAAACATTTTTCTTGACCGATACCAAATCCTCCAGATTTATATGGCCATGGGAGGTATTCCACATTATCTCAAAGAAGTCGAAGGCGGGAAAAGTGCCGTTCAAAACATCGAAGCGCTATGCTTTTCCAGCACCGGGTTGCTTTCTGATGAGTTTCAAAAGCTTTACCCTGCTCTTTTTGAAAAATCGGAAAACCACATTGCTATTATCACGGCACTTGCTGAGAAATGGAAAGGGCTGACCCGCAGGGAAATCATTGCTGCTACCAAAATGAAAGATGGAGGTGGCTTGACACGTTGCTTAGAAGAATTGACAAGCTCGGGTTTTGTTACCGCTTATTTTAGCTTTGGCAATCGCAAAAAAGATATGTTTTATCGCCTCACGGATGAATATTCCCTGTTTTACCTTAAGTTTATTCAGCATATTAAAAATCAAGGAGTTGATGCGTGGCAACATTTCAGTCAGACTCCGCAATTTATGGCCTGGAGCGGTTACGCATTTGAGAATATTTGTCTGAAACATACAGAACAAATCAAGAAAGCGATGAGTATAGCCGGCATTTATTCTGAAACATCCGGATTTTACAGCCCCGGAACAAGCACAGAATCCGGAGTACAAATAGACCTGCTCATTGACCGACGCGACAACGTGATTGACCTTTTTGAATTGAAGTTTTATAATGAGGCAATTCGGCTCGACAAGTCCGATGCGCTGGCTCTGAGGGAAAAAATTGCTACATTCCGACGATTAACAGCTACCCGGAAACAAATTTTTCTGAGCCTCCTCAGTACTTTTGGCTTAACGCCCAACGAAAATAGCATCGGACTGGTGGCGCGGTCTCTGACAATGGATATATTATTTGAGCAGTCCGGGTAATCACCTCCCCTCAAACCCCCCTCAAAAACTCCGCCAAATGCTCCTCACTATTCCCCATTTGCAGCTTCTTCCGCAACCGGTAGCGGCTGATTTCCACGCTGCGCACCGAAATATTCATCAGTTGCGCAATTTCTTTCGAGCTGAGGTTCATGCGCAGGTAGGCGCAGAGGCGCTGGTCTTTTTGCGTCAAGCCTGGGTAGAGCGCTTGCAGGCGTTTGAGGAAATCGCTGTGGACCTGGTCGAAATGCAGGGCAAATTGTTCCCATTCTTCATCAAAAGCCGAGTCGCGTTCCAAGATACGGATCAGGCTTTGGATGGCTTTGCGGGTTTCCGCTTCTTCCGAGTTTTGGGCGATCTTTTGCAGTTGCGCCCCGGTTTTGGTGAGGATTTCGCTTTTTTGCAGCAAATGCAGGGTTGCGGAGGCTAATTCCTGGTTTTTGTGCGTGATTTCGGCCTGGAGTTTTTCAGTTTTCAACTGCTCTAATTCTTGCCGGGACGCCGCTTCTTTCTGGCGATGTTCAGATTCCAATTGCTCGCGCTCTTTGCGGAAACGGCGCTGGGGCGCAATGATGAGCGCGCCCAAACCGGTCAACAACAACAGGGTGTAGATGACGCGTGCTGCCCGACTGGCGTACCACGGCGGCAGAATTTCAAAGCGGAAAATGGTCACCGGCGTTTCTTTTCCATCCGGCAGCAGGGCTTTCACCGAAAAGGCGTAGCGGCCATAGCGCAGGTTGTTGTATTCCTTTTCATTTTTTTCCGACCACGGCGACCAGGGTTGATTCAATCCTTCGAGCTGGTAACTGTATTTCAGGTATTCCGTTTCCCCGAAAAGGGGCAGGGCAAAGGTGAATCGAAACGCATTCCGGTAGTGCGGAAAAACGGTTTCAGCGCCTTGCAGCGAAATCAACGCCGAACTATCTGCGGGATTGATGGCCTGCACTTTTCGCAGCAAAACCCGAACGGTGTCGTAATTGGGTTTGCGCTGCCGGTCGTAAAAAATGAAACCCCGGTCGGCGCCAAAAATGACGTGCTGGTTGTCGTAAGGATGGATGAATTCGAATCCGCCCACCAATTTTCCGGCCAACTGCGGCAGCGGGAGCTTTTTTACGTGTTTGCGGATGCCTGCATCGGCTACGTCCAACACGCCGACTTCGCCATCCGCCGCAAACCATACATCGCCATCGGGCCCTTCCACGAGGCGGCTGACCCGCGTATCGGGGTCGAAATATTCGGCGTAAGCCGGGTGTGGTTCAAAACGTTTGGTTTGCCCGTTGAAGCGGTGGATGCCGCGTTCGGTGGTGAATACAATTTCGTTGTTCACCCGAAAAACGTGGTTGAAGTTATTGGAAGGCAAACCGTTTTTCTGCGTAAAGTATTCAACCGCCGTTTTTTGCAAATCTTCGCTGAGCACGATGCGATAAATGCCGCGGTAGGGGTGCGAAACCCAGATTACGCCTGGACTTTCCTGCACCATAAAACGACACGATTCCTCCAATCCTTCCAGTCGGCGCAGGAATTGCCAGCCCTGGCTTTGTTTTTGAAAAAGGTAAACCCCGCCGTAGCCGCCACCGATCATGTAGCCGGGGCGGCCTTCCAGCGCCAGAAACGTCCACGCACCCTGGTAACTCTGGATGGGTTGGGATTGGGCGCCATTTAGCAAAAATGGCCCTTCGTGATGGCCCAGCAGCAGATCGCCCTGCACTTCTGACAAGCTCCAAACCTGCCCTTTGGAGTTTTTTACCAACTCAAACAGGGGCCAGGCTAAGGCCGAATGGCGGCTCCAGTTGTTGAGGTACAAACCGTTTGCCGTGCCAAACCAGGCTTTGTCGCCGGCCAAAATAGCGGTGTAGGCCGTGCCTTCCAATTCGCCGTCGGGAATGAGGAAAGAGAACGGCGAATGCGCCAGGATGCAGTCAATGCCATTGTCGGCGCCAGCCCATAAGTTGCCTTGCCGGTCGCAAAACAGGCTGAGGATGTTGTTGTTTTGCAGCCCATTGCCTTTGTTCAGGCGGACAGACAAGTGCCGATTTGCGTCCATAATCAAAATACCGCCCCGCGAAGTGCCGAGTGCAAGGCGCCCCTGCGGCAGCATCACCGCCGTATAAATTCTGTTTTCGATCAGGAAACCATCCAACGGCGTGCGCCAGGGCGCTAAGTTGCCCCCGCTCAAAGCAAAAATTCCGCCTTTTACGGTGGTGAACAAAATGGTATCTGCGTGGAAAGGCAAGACCGCCGTCACGGGCCCTGCGCTGAAGGGAAATGTCGTAAGCTTTCGCAATTTTTCCGCTTCCATTTCCCATAAATCACCGGCCGCGTCGTGGACAAAAATTCTGTTTTGGGCTTGACCCATAAAAGAAAACTCGCTCGGGGTAGGAATGACTCTCGCCATCGTATCCGTATCGCGCAGGCAGAAAATGCGGTCTTTGGCCTGAAAGCAGGTGGTTTTGCCCTGCGTTTCGATGTTCCAGATGTCTTCAAAGCTGGCGCCGTCTTTAGGCAGACGCGTTTTCAGGCTTTGGTATTGCATCATGCCCTGTTCGTCCGGACTGAAGTAGCCAATTTCATCCTGCGCGCCTGCGTAAATGCGCCCGTCCTTTCCCACGGCAATGGAGCGCAGAATAGTTTGGTTGGAAACGCCCGCCCGCCGCCATTCGTAGCCGTCAAACTCCAGCAAGCCGTCGTTGTTGGCCACGTAGAGCAGCCCGTTTTTCCCTTGGCGGATGTCCCAGCTTTGGGTGCCGCCGCGGTAATCGCTTTTTTTGTAATTGAGGGTGAAGGGAATGCCCTGGGCGCAGACGGGGTGCGGCTGCCCGATGAGGCAGAGCAGGATGAGGAACAGGATGCCGCGCGATAAGGTCATATAGATTAGTTGGGGTAAATATAGGCAAACATTGGGGAGTCAAAAAAGTGTTTACTCAGTCAAAACGGGGTTTCACATGCTGAAACGGGGGTTTCGTCATTTTTCGTGTATCTTTTTTAAGGCCCTAAGTTAGTATTACAAGCAAGGGAATGACGCTTACGTTCCGGATTTACAGCATAAAATTAAAGCCATATACCGGCAAAGAACTTTAAATCAAATTGAAAAAAACAACGCCATGAGACTCAAAAATGTCCCGCTTTTATGCTTCCTTTTCTGCATTTCTGCTCCATTGCTTTCTGCTCAAAACCTAGTATTCAATCCCGGTTTTGAGACACACCAACCCATAGATTGCGTGGGCTGTGCAGAGGGGCTTAGACCCCTGACTTTGATGAAAGGGTGGAGGTTTGCAGGATATAATGTCCAACTACACTCTACAGATTATAAATACAATGGATCAGAGACAGATTGGGGATACAGTGCAGAAAAGTTTGCGCCGTTTAAAGGAAAGGCGGTTGTTTGTTTGCCATTTTATTGTGGAGCAAACTCAAGAAAACCAGAGGGTGAAGCCGGGTATCTTTACAGCACCCTGAATGATCTATTAGAAAAAGACAGCATATACAAAGTGTCGTTTTGGGTGCATATCCGGAATAATTTCAATCAAAAGGATCATAACCGATTTCCTTTTCTAAAAAACTTTGCCATTTCTTTTTCCGATAAGGATTTTCAATTGGCAGGAATTTTCCAGCCTTTGCTTATTAACGACAGCCCATTCAAAATGCAGGAATTGGCTATTGGGGAGTGGATGGAGGTTAAACATTATATCCGGCCTACCCGGCGCCTTGATCGGTTGATTATTGGTTGGATGCAAGACCCTTACCACCTTGAAAACCTTGGGGAAAAAAAATTTAATTTCCGTTTTGAGTATTTATTGGATGATATTTCGGTTGTAAAAGTGCCTGATCCGGATGAAACCATTGTGCAACAAGCCATTGACTATCCTTTTTTGCAGCGGCCTGCGCCACCCCGGATACCTGATCCTGAGGTTGTTCTTTCTGCCCGCACGGTTCATTTCGATTTTGCTTCGCACACGCTAAGCCTTTCTGAGCAGCAAGTTTTGGATAGCCTTGCCGCGCAGATACTTAAAATACCTGAAGGGGTATTTGAGATTATTGGGCATACGGATGATATTGGCTCAAATAACAAAGTATTGTCCCTCCAGCGCGCTGAAACAGTGAAATCTTATTTAGTCAAAAAAACCGGGTTTCCTGATTATCTATTTAGAATTTCAGGGAAAGGAAGTTTAAAAGCAGTGTCGGATAACCAAACAGAAAAAGGGCGGGCATTGAACCGTCGGGTTGAGGTGAAACAAAGTGAATTAACCCTTTCGATGGTTCTTTATGAAAAAGCATCCCTGGCTGCGCTGAATGGACAACCCGATACTGCGTTTTATTATTTAAGACGATGGCAGGCCCGCCCGGATGTGGATCAAATATTGCTGTTATACGACCCTGATTTAGTGAGTCTTCATGCACACAAAGCGTGGGAAGCAGTCGCGTATTTTGTAGAACAGTCTTATGATAAATACAACAAAGACAAAGAATTTGCGTGGCAACTTGCCAACTTATACTGTAAGGATCAGTATTACCGGGGGTTAGAAACTGATTTTGAATTAGCTAAAGGATACATCCCTGATGAATTAGATATGGGATATTATGACTTTATGAAAAAAATGGAAGAAGAAGAAAAAAAGCCAAACAATCACATAGAAATAATGTCCGATTTAATTCAAAAATATGGTTGGCCTGACCCAAATATATTGGGAAAACGGTTGTCGGAGGCGCCAGTGTATGTCATCCTTCACTCGGGTAACCTCGCCCTTCAAAAGCATTGGTTGCCAGCAGTAGAACAGGCATTCCGGGATGGAAAAATTGAAGCCAACTGGTTTGCCCATGTTTTTGATGCGGTTATGAGAGAGGAAAAAGGGGTGCAACGCTACGGAACTGCTTATTTCGCAAATCCTGAAGATCGCTTAGAATATTCAATTGGCCCGCTTGAAGACGAAGCGAATGTAGATAGTTTAAGGGCCGAAATTGGAATGCCGCCATTGACATTAAAGGAATTTAGAGTTGTGGAAAAGCCGGATGAGGATAATTGAGTATACGAGGCTGTCTCAAAAGGCAAGGAGCAAAAGGCAAGGGGCAATTTAGTTTTGATTACCCTTCAAATTGATCACTTTTTTTGTGATTTTTAACCAATTTGAGGGATTTTCCGAATATTTGCCTTTTGCAACTTGCCTTTTGCCTCTTATGAGACAGCCTCGTCAAGTTGACAAAACTTTCAATAGAATGCGATGAAAGGCTTTATTTAGAAGAAAATTTTTTTTACCCAAAAAATGCTTATCAACTGCATGCTCATTATCAAACCATGCTTGGAGAGGGTCTTGTGAGGCTCTATGACGGACCTTTTGCGTTTTTCAAAAAAAACTTTCCCGACAGTAAGTACACCGATAAAATTGAACGCGCCCGGACTAAAAATTCCGAATTACTGTCTGCGTTCATGAATCAGGGGAAGCAACCGAATATTGCCCCCAAGGCGAGTCGCTATTTTGAGTTGTGGTCGCCTGTTGTGGTGGATGATTTTGGGGCAATAGAGGGTCTTGATTTAAAAAATCCGCAAAAAGACTTCTCGGCAGGAACTTAATATATTGATGTTTGGGCCACCTGGTGCAGGCCCTGTATCGCTAAAATGAAGCACAATTATAGCGCCGACAGCCTGCTGCACTCCAATGGGATAGAGTGGATTTATATCTCCATTGATGAGTTGAATACCCGCGACGAATGGCTGTCAATGATCCATGAATTGCAGTTGGGCGGATACCACTTTCTGGCCGGAGACCAACTGAAAAGCACTTTATACCAGAGATTTGGAAATGGGGCGGACTCGATGGTCGTCCCTCGTTATCTTTTTATGAAGCACAGCACGATTGTCAACAGCTTGCTGCCCATCCAGATAATTTGGTGGATTTAGCAGCGGAAATCAAAACGCTGAGCTTGAAGAAGTGAAAGGTTCAGTGAAGGTGTGACTCTCACACCCTCACACCCTCTCCCCCTCCCTCTCTCTCCCCCTCCCTCTCTCTCTCCTTTCCTCACCAGTGTTGTGGTAATGTTGTAGTGTTTTCCACCATTTTTTCCACCTTGTTGTATTCGTGTTGTAGCATAAAAAGCAAGCGCCTCTTTTCGATTGTGTAATTTTGTTCCACACAAAGCGGCGATTTTAGAATGAAATTTTACAAAAAGCCACTTTGGAATCTTTTTACTCGCTATCGAAAAAAGCAATTGCTTATGAAAAAATTAATACTCCTTTTGGCTGCTGTTGTGGCCTGTTTTCAGTTTGTAACCGGGCAAAACGTCATCCTTGACTTCGAGAGTGCGGCTACATCCACCTCGTTTCAGTACTTTGGCAGCGGCCTCGACGGCTCTTTAAACAACACCGTGGCAAACCCGAACGCATCGGGCATCAACACCAGTGCAACGGTGGGCGAGTTTGTCAAGCCGGCCGATGCACAGGTTTGGGCGGGCGCATTTTCCAACCCCGATCCGTCAACTCCCATTGACGTTACGGCAGGTGGCGCGCAGATTTGCATCAACGTCCACATGGACCACATCGGCAACCTGGCCCTGAAATTAGAAAACTCCACCACAGGCGGAACGAACTGGATTCAGCAGGTGGCCAACACCAAAGTCAATGAGTGGGAACAACTGTGTTTCGACGTCAGCCTGCCTGCCATCGAAGCGCCGATAGCGCCTGCCGCTGGCCACAGCTACACGCGGGCAGTCCTCTTTTTCGATTTTGGCGCCAATGGCCCGGCAGTTGCCGCAACTTCTTACTTTGACGATTTAGTCGTAACCGTACCAGCCGGATGCGGCACGGTACTCGATTTTGAAGCAGCGGCTACTTCTACCGTATTTCAATACTTTGGCAGCGGCCTCGACGGCTCCGTAAACAACGTCATCGCCAACCCGAACGCATCGGGCATCAACACCAGCGCGATGGTGGGCGAGTTTGTTAAACCTGCCGATGCACAGGTTTGGGCAGGCGCATTTTCCAACCCAAATCCAACGACGCCAATTGACGTAACAGCAGATGGCGCTCAGATCTGTATTAAGGTACACATGGACCACATCGGCAATCTTGCCCTGAAATTGGAAGGCTCCACCACCGGCGGCACCAACTGGATCCAACAGGTGTCCAATACAAAAATCAACGAGTGGGAAGAATTGTGCTTCGACGTCAGCCTCCCGGCCATTGAAGCGCCGATTGCACCCGCTGCCGGCCACGTTTACGAACGCGTCGTCCTGTTTTTTGATTTTGGCGCCAATGGCCCGGGCGTTGCTACAACGTCCTATTTCGACGACCTACAGGTGTGCGCAAGCGGCGTGGTCGCGCCTGCCGACGTCACTTTTACGGTGGATATGAATGATTATAGCGAACCATTCACGCAAGTCTATGTAAGCGGCACTTTCAACGACTGGTCTGATGTTTCGAACCCGCTTTCCGACGCCGATGGCGACGGTGTTTGGACGACCACGCTGCCGATTCAACCGGGCGTGATCGAATACAAATTTCAGGTAGATGCCTTTACCGATCAGGAACAATTCCTCGGCACAGAAACTTGTACCGCAACCACGGATGGAGTCACTAATCGCACCGTTGTGGTTCCTTCTACGGGTGTAGACCTTGGCACCGTATGCTGGAACAGTTGCTACGAATGCGGCGAAAGCGTGCGCATCACCTTCAACCTCGGTACCAGCAACATCAGCGTTTCTCCTGATGGCGTTTTTATTGCAGGTGGCGGCAATTTCGGCATCCCGGGCGATTACCCGCTTTCGGATCCGGACGGCGACGGCGTTTATTCCATTGTATTCGAAAGACCAGTCGGGTTTACTTCTTTTTATACCCTGACGAACGGCGCTTGTCCGGATTACAGCTGTAAAGAAAACATCGCAGGCCAGGATTGCGCCAATCCGGACAATTTCAACGACCGCGACATGGGCCCGATTACGCAGGATACGGTAATCAATACTTGTTTCGGCCTTTGCACGACGACCATAGATTGCGGCACGGTAGAAATCGGCTCTGTAACTTTTACCGTTGATATGTCGCAATACACGGGCAGTTTTGTCAACGTATACCTCAGCGGCTCGTTTAACGGCTGGTCGGCGGATTCCAACCCTATGAGCGACGACAATTTCGACAACATCTGGACGGCCACTTTGGATCTTCCTCAGGGCACGTACGAATACAAATTTCAGTTGGACGGCTGGAGCGCACAGGAAGAATTTGTTGGCGGCGAAGATTGCACGCTGACAACCGGAGGTTTCACCAATCGCCTGATCGAAGTGACGGGAGACGCTACGTTGCCGGCGGTTTGTTTTGCATCCTGCGCTGCTTGTATGACCGCAACCCAGAACCTTGAGCTGGTGGACGATCTGTTCAGCATCGCGCCTACCGTGGCAGACCAGGAACTGCGCGTAGAACTCAAGCGCAACACAGGCAACGAAGCACAACTTCATATTTACAATATCGCCGGACAAACGGTGCACTACCGGAAACTGGAAGGCATGGGAAATCGTACGATTGACACGGCAAACCTGCCTGCGGGAATGTACTACCTCGCGGTGCGCAATGGCTTGCTTATGGACGTCAAGAAGTTTATTATTCAGCACTAAAGCGTGTCTGTCTTTAGAGTCCGATAGCTGCGTTATGTTTCTTACCAAAATCGGTCATTTACTTCAGTAAACTCCCGTTTTTGGTAAGAAACATGCCTTGCTCTCGAACTCTAAAGATCAGACACACGCCACTTAAATGGAAGCTGTCTTATTTGTTGTTTTTATTGACGATTGATAATTGATGAATGCGGATTTTTGATGTGACTGAGCGATCCCGAAGGGTGAATGCCCTGTGGGCATTCAAGCGAAGGAACGCGTCAGCGGTGTTTAGCCCATTCTTATCCGTGATGTTTTTCCATTATCAATCATCAATCATGTAATTATCAATCATCAATAAAAAATTTCAGCATTGATAACTCACATAGATTATGAAGCTTAAACCTTTGCTAATGCTGCTGCTGATCTGCGGGATCGGAACAGCGGCATATAGCCAGATCAAAATCAGCGGTAAAATCACGGAACCGGGCGATCCTTCCGGCTTGCCCGGCGCAACGGTTGTTCTGAAAGGCACGACAACCGGCACGGCAGCCGATGTAGATGGCGCTTACGAACTCTCCGTTCCCGACGAAAATGCCATCCTCGTATTTTCGTACATTGGATTGCAGGACCAGGAAGTGCGCGTTGGCAGTCAGCGCATCATTGACGTGATCCTGCAGTCTGACATTACCCTCATGGAAGAAGTGGTCGTCGTAGGCTATGGCAGCCAGAAACGCAGCAACATTTCCGGCGCCGTTTCCACCATTTCTTCTGAAGAAATCACGGAATTGCCCATTTTGCGGGCCGAACAAGCCTTGCAAGGGCGTACTGCCGGCGTGCAGGTCGCGCAAAACTCCGGTTCTCCGGGCAGTGCGCTGACGGTTCGGGTACGTGGCATCAGCACCATCAACGACAGCAGCCCGCTCTACATCGTGGACGGCATCCCGGTAGGCGGCATTGACTACCTCAACCCAAACGACATTGAGTCCATCAACGTACTGAAAGACGCTGCTTCTTCCGCCATTTATGGCGCACGCGGCGCCAACGGGGTGGTGCTCATTACCACCAAAGGCGGAAAAAAAGATCAGCTGGGGCAGGTGAGCTACGATGCTTATTACGGCGTGCAAAGTCCCTGGAAGCACATGAACCTGCTCAACGCCCGCGAATACGCGATTTTGGCCAATGAAGCGCACATCGCTGCGGGCAAAAATCCGTTACCGGAATTTGCCAACCCCGACCTGCTCGGCGAAGGCACCGACTGGCAGGAGGCGCTGTTTCAAGATGCGCCGATTGTGAGCCATCAGCTCAGCTTTACCGGCGGTTCCGACCGCTCTTTGTTTACCTTCAGCGGCGGCTATTTTGGACAGGATGGCATCGTTGGCGGGGCTAAATCCGGTTTCGAACGCTACACTGCACGTATAAACAGCTCGCATCAGGTAAAAAAATGGCTGAGACTTGGCAGTAACTTAGCCTTTACGGCGCTCAAGCGCAATGGATTGCCGGAAAACAACGAGTTCAATACCCCGCTTGTCCGGGCGCTGAACATTGACCCCGTTACTTCGGTGCGCAAGTATGACGGTACGTACAATTACTCCGTATACGCAGATACAGACATCGCGAATCCATTAAATGCCATAGAGCAAACCCACGATACCTGGTCGAGTAACCGCGTCGTTGGCTCGGCTTTTGTCGAAATCGAACTGGCAAAAGGCCTGACCTTCAAGTCTACTTACAGCTTGGATGCGACTTACGCCAAACAAGACCTGTTTTTCCCAAAATACGACCTGAGTATTGATACCACCCTTCGCGACGCGCCCGCCGCCGAGCGCAGCGTGACCAACACCGTGGTGAAAAGCGATTATACCTGGCGCAACTGGCAATGGGAAAACGTGTTGAACTACGAACACACCTTTAATACCCGCCACAAAATCGGCGTAACGCTGGGCACAACCGCCCTCGAAAATAGCTTCATTTTCCTGACGGGTTCCAATACCAACCTGCCCACCAACAACGTGCTGGATGCTTACCTCGGCAATACGATTGACCCGCGGACTTCGCAGGGCGCGGGCGATGGCATTTCGGAAGCTTCCCTCTTGTCTTATTTTGGACGGGTGAACTACGACCTGGACGACAAATACTTGTTCTCTGCAACGTTCCGGGCTGATGGTTCTTCGCGTTTCGGCGTCAACAACCGCTATGGGTATTTTCCTTCTTTATCGGCAGGTTGGGTAATCAGCCGGGAAGATTTCTGGAACATGGAAGACATTAGTTTCCTGAAATTGCGCGGCA
>JBJXFD010000618.1:0-24449 GCA_046153985.1 Saprospiraceae bacterium | reverse complement strand
TTACTACGACACTCCTGTTATGCGCCGGTCTATTCACCCTGACAGGAAATGCACAAACCATGCTCCGCGAACAATTTGTCTGGAAAACCGAACCGATCGTTTTCCAGGTTGGCGAAGACACCTACGAACGCTGGCGTTTTGAAGGCGGCTCTAACAGCGATGAGCGGCCAAGTCTGCCTTTTTTAGTGCGTACCTTCCCGGTGCCCTCCAATGGTACGTTGCGCGTGGAAGTCGTCAGCGCCTCCTTTGAACCCTTCGAGCGCAGGCCTTCCCCGGACGATGTTTTTTTGGGCGAGCAGCTCAATTTTGAAACCGTGGTGGAACGCGACCGGAATAAATTTTCCGGACGGCTCAGCTTTGTGCCTATTATCAAAAACGGCGACCGCTATGAACGCCTGACCAGTGTGCAATTGCGGGTGGTGCATGTCCCTTCTGTTGATAATCTTGCCTGGCGTGGCCCAACAGGAACGGAAACTTCGGCACTAAGCGACGGGGACATTTATCAGTTTAAGGTTGCTGACCGGGGACTTTACAAGCTTACCTACGACTTTTTAAAGAATTCGCTCAAAATCGCCAACCTCGACAACCTCGACCCCCGAACCATTAAGATATTTGGCAATGGCGCCGGGATGGTGCCAGCCTTTTCAGAAGACGCCCGACAAGACGACTTAGTCGAAAATCATATCCAGGTTGTTGGGGAGGAAGACGGTAAATTTAATACCGGCGATTACATCCTGATTTATTCGGATGGCCTGAACAAATGGCGATACAATGCCACTACAGGTGAATTTATCATGGAAAAACACCTGTACGACACCCAGAAATCTTATTTTCTCAAAATCAGTGCTGGAAACGGCCTGCGCATTGCCCCCCAAAGTTCGCTCGGCAACACCGCCTACAACGCCACATCCTTCGACGATTATGCCCGTCTGGAAGAAGACAAACGCAACCTGTTCCACGAATGGACCAACCAGGCCCAGGGCTCCGGCCAAAAATGGTACGGCGACAAACTAAAGGTATCGCGCGAACTGCGCTACGACAAGCTTTTCTCTTTTCCAAATATAGACGCTGCAACGCCTGTGAAAATCAGGGCAGAAATGGCGCTTCGTGCCAGAGCAAGTTCTCGGTTTACGTTGACACTCAATGGCCAAAGCTTTCAAAGTGCTCTTGTCAACAGCGTTTCAAGCTCCTTTTCAGGAATCAATTTTAACCTGAACCGCTATGCGAATATCGCAACCATCAACACCACGGCGACTTTCACCCAAAGCGATTTTGACGCCTTAGTGAGTTACCCGCATCCGCAAAATCAGGATGACCAGAGCGAAGCCTGGTTAGATTATATTCAACTGAATGTGCGCCGGGCGCTGAGCATGAATGGCAACCAAATGCTGTTCCGCGATGTGCAAACGACGGGTTTTCCTGACGCCACCTTCACGGTTTCAAACGCTGGCAACACGATCGCGGTCTGGGACATCACCGATCCGTTACGCCCCAAACTTCAGGAAACCGTTATCAGCGGCAACCAGCTGAGTTTTGGCGTTGCGACCCCAACTTTGCGCGAATTCATTGCTTTCAATACCAACACCGGTTTCATCACTCCGGAAGCGGTGGGCAAAATCCCCAATCAAAACCTGCACGGCATTACCCGGGCAGACATGCTCATCATTTATCACCCCGATTTTGAGGCGGCTGCGCAACAATTGGCGCAACACCGCAGCAGCCACAGCAACCTGAGTGTCACACTGGCGCCTATTGAGCAGGTATACAACGAGTTTTCTTCCGGCGCCCGTGACCTGGCATCCATTCGCGATTTTGCCAAACTGATCTACGAACGCGACGAAAACTTCCGCTATATGTTGCTGATCGGGGATGGCTCTTTCGACGGACGCGATGTCTACGAACTGGGCGGGAATTTCATTCCGGTCTTCGAGCGGGAAGCGCTTGACGCCCTGTCTGCGTTTCCAACAGATGATTATTACGCCATTTTTTATGGTACGAACCGCGATAACTTAGTTTTGGGTTCGCTCAACGTTGGGTTGGGCAGGTTGCCCGTTAAAACGCCCGAAGAAGCCCAGGCGGTCGTTTCCAAAATTATTCAATACGACATCAATCCAGCAGCTTATGGCGACTGGCGCAACCAGTTGGTCTTCATCGGCGACGACGAGGACAGCAATCAGCACATGGGCGATGCCGATGAAATTGCCAATAAAATCAAAAACAGCTTTCCTTATTTCAACATCAACAAGCTGTACTTAGATGCTTTTCCACAGGTCAATACGCTTGGCGGCGACCGCGTTCCAGCGCTGACAGAAGCCATCAACAAGGCCATTTTTAAAGGCGCTTTAGTGATGACTTACCTCGGACACGGCGGCCCGAAAGGTTGGGCACAGGAACGCATCCTGAGTATTTCGGACATCACTGCCTGGGACAACGATCAAAGAACGCCATTGCTGGTGACGGCAACCTGTACTTTTGCAGGTTTCGACGACCCGGCTTTTGTTACGGCAGGCGAAGAGGTCATTTTGAATCCGAAAGGCGGCGCTATGGCTTTGATGACGACAACCCGCGCGGTGTTTGCCAATTCCAATGCCGACCTTACAGAAAAGGCCCTGTTCCGGTTATTCCAACCCGTGGATGGTCATGCGGCTTCTTTGGGAGAAGCCATGCGCCTTTCCAAAAACACCTTCACAGGAGAAAGTAGCGTGGTGAATGCCCGAAAATTTGCCTTGTTGGGCGACCCGGCCCAGCAGATCGCGCTGCCTGAATTTCAGGTTGCCACGACTTTTATTGATGCACACGATGTATCAGACAATCAATTGGATACGCTCAGGGCCTTGCAAAAGGTTACGGTTAAAGGGGTAATTACGGATGCAGCGGGGCAAGTGCTTCCGGATTTTAATGGCACGGTTTTTCCGACGGTTTACGACAAAGTACAGAACATTACGACGCTTGGCCAGGACGACGGGAGTATCGTGCGCGCTTTCAGCCTTCAAAAAAATGTGCTTTTCAAAGGCCGGGCTACGGTGCTGAATGGTCAATTCACCTTCACCTTCGTTGTGCCAAAAGACATCAATTATCAGTATGGCCGTGGCCGGATCAGCTATTATGCCGCGGATACAGATGCGGCAAAGGACGCCAGCGGTTTTTACGATCGCATCGTCATTGGCGGCACTTTCCCGGGCGCGCTTGCGGATGACCAGGGGCCGGTTGTTGAAGTATTCATGAATACGGAAGATTTCGTGTTTGGCGGCATCACGAACGACAAACCGGTGCTTTTGGCAAAACTTCAGGACGACAACGGCATCAATGTCGTTGGCAACAGCATCGGCCACGACTTAGACGGCGTTTTGGACAACAATACCCAAAATACTTACCTGCTCAACGACTTTTACGAAGCGGAACTCGACGATTACACCCGCGGAACGGTTCGATACCCACTGGCAAAATTGGCTGAAGGCCGCCATACCATGCGGGTAAAAGCCTGGGATGTGGCCAACAATTCGGCGGAAGGATATACCGAATTCATCGTCGCCAATTCTGAACAAATCGCGCTGGAACACGTTCTGAACTACCCCAATCCATTCACTGACCGCACCTGCTTCCAGTTCGACCACAATATGGCCGGCCAGGAATTGGATGTGCTGATTCAGATTTATACCGTTTCCGGAAGGCTGATAAAAAGCTTAGAGCATACCATGGTTTCAGATGGCGCCATGCGACTCGGCGACTGCATTGAATGGGATGGTCGGGACGATTACGGCGACCGGCTTGCTCGCGGGGTCTACCTCTATAAAGTGAAGGTGCGCAGCCGCTTAACCGGAAACAACACCCTGAACGGCGAAAGCGACTTTGAAAAATTGGTGATCCTGAAATAAGGATTTGCCTGATCAAATTATAAAACGATAAAACGATAAACCTCATGAAGAGCAGGTTACTTAAATTGACCATTTCAGCTGTATTTGCAGGGATTTTCGCAACAGCTTCCTTCGCCCAATGCGTAAAATATCCTGATGGGAAATACTACAACCTGGATGGTACGCCTTGTACCAATACGGTCGTGACAGCAGTTCCTTTCTTGCGCATTACACCAGATGCACGCTCCAGCGCCATGGGCGATGTCGGCATCGGCCTTTCGGCTGATCCCAACGCCATGCATTTCAATGCTTCCAAATTGGTTTTTGCTGAACAGGAAGTCGGCGTTTCGGCTACCTACACGCCGTGGTTGCGCTCGCTCGGCCTCACGGATGTTTATCTTGCTTATTTGACCGGTTATGTCAAATTAGACGAGTTTCAAACCCTGGGTATGGGATTGCGGTATTTTTCCTTAGGTAGCATCCAGTTTACGGACACCGAAGGCCAGGAATTGCTGACCGGGCGGCCCAATGAATTTGAAGTGGCATTCGCTTATGCGCGAAAACTGAGTGACAAGTTGTCGGCAGGCATCACCGGTAAATTCATCTATTCGAACCTTGCCGCAGGCCAGCAATTGGAAGGCGGCGAAACCATCGAAGCCGGCGTGGGTGGCGCGGCAGACATCTCCTTCACCTACAAAACGCCCATCAAAACGCGCAACGGCGACTCCGATCTGACGATTGGTGTGGCGTTCACAAATATCGGCTCGAAGATCACGTACACCAAATCCATTGACCGGGATTTCATTCCAGCTAACTTCGGACTTGGCGCTGCGTGGACCCTGAACTTAGACGATTTCAACAGCATTACCTTCGCAGGCGACCTCAACAAGCTGATGGTGCCAACCCCTTGTCCGGGTGGTCCGGATTGCGACGTTGATCCGCAGGATGGCCGCTTAGACTACAAACAGCAGTCTTCGGTTTCCGGTATTTTTTCCTCTTTCAGCGATGCACCGGAAGGGTTCAACGAAGAGCTTCGGGAGTTGATGTACTCGGTCGGCGTTGAATACTGGTACGACAAGCAGTTTGCCGTGCGCGCCGGGTATTTCCACGAACACGTACAAAAAGGAAACCGCAAGTTTTTCACTGTCGGTTTGGGGTTGAAATACAACATCTTCGGGATGAACTTCTCCTACTTAGTGCCGACAACCAACCAGCGCAACCCGCTCGATAATACGCTGCGGTTCTCGTTGTTGTTTGATTTTGGCGCATTCGAGGCTGATAACTAAATAGTTTCCATCCATTTATTTCGCCCCATGTCTGTTCTTTAGAGTTCGAGAGCAAGGCATGCGAAGGCCCGGCTTCGACTTCGCTCAACGAGCGGTCGTGGAGCTGGGGGCTGAGCGGAGTCGAAGCCGGGCCAAGCATAACGCAGCTATCGGACTATAAAGACAGACATAATAAGCGAAATTTTGATCCCTCTGAAATAAATCCTATGCTTTCGACGTAAAGAATGCGGCATGTTTTTTGATGAGAAAGGTCGTTTGACCTCCCTTACTGAAACATTTCAGCGCTAAGCGCGTAACATCTTATAATTTTTAGTCTAAACTCACAAAGTGTATCTCATGAAGAGCTGGTTACTTAAAGTTGCTATATCAGCAGTATTCGCAGGAGCTTTTTCCATCGCTTCCTACGCGCAGTGTTATGAAGGCCCGGATGGCAATCTATATAATTTGGATGGTACCCCGTGTACCAATACGGTCGTAACGGCCGTTCCGTTCCTGCGCATTGTTTCAGATGCGCGTTCGGGCGCCATGGGCGATGTCGGAATCGGCCTTTCGGCTGACCCCAACGCCATGCATTTCAATGCTTCCAAATTGGTTTTTGCCGAGCAGGAAGTTGGCGTTTCCGCTACTTACACGCCGTGGCTGCGTTCATTGGGGCTTTCGGACGTCTATTTGGCGTACCTGACCGGCTATTACAAATTAGACGAGTTTCAAACGCTGGGCATGGGCCTGCGGTATTTTTCATTAGGCAGCATCCAGTTTACGGATACAGAAGGCCAGGAATTGCTGACCGGACGACCCAATGAATTTGAAGTCGCTTTCGCTTATGCGCGGAAACTGAGCGACAAACTCTCGGCAGGCATCACCGGTAAATTCATCTACTCTAACCTCGCCGCAGGCCAGCAGTTGGAAGGTGGCGAAACCATCGAAGCCGGCGTTGGCGGTGCAGCAGACATCTCCTTCACTTACAAAACGCCCATCAAAACGCGCAATGGCGATTCCGACCTGACCATTGGTGTGGCTTTCACGAATATTGGTTCGAAAATCACGTACACCAAATCTATTGACCGGGATTTCATTCCGGCCAACTTCGGGCTTGGCGCTGCGTGGACGTTGAACCTCGACGATTTCAACACCCTCACGTTCGCAGGCGACCTCAACAAATTGATGGTGCCGACCCCCTGCCCTACCGGCACGGATTGCGATGTTGACCCGCAGGATGGCCGCCTGGACTACAAACAGCAGTCTTCGGTTTCCGGTATTTTTTCTTCTTTCAGCGATGCGCCGGAAGGATTCAACGAAGAGCTTCGGGAGTTGCAATACTCTTTGGGTGTTGAATACTGGTACGACAAGCAGTTTGCTGTGCGCGCCGGGTATTTCCACGAACACGTCCAAAAAGGCAACCGCAAGTTTTTTACGGTTGGTTTGGGCCTGAAATACAACATCTTCGGGATGAACTTCTCTTACTTAATACCGACAACCAACCAGCGCAACCCGCTCGATAATACGCTGCGGTTTTCGTTGTTGTTTGATTTTGGCGCATTTGAGGCCGATAACTAATGTCTGTTTTTAACGTCCGATAGCGGCCTCGTTTAGAATTACCATTTTAACACAGACCGCCGATCTCTGAACAAAAGAATGAGCCATTCCTCGAATTAGGGGAATGGCTCATGTTTTATAGGTAATCAGGCTTATAACTTCACCCACCTAAGGGTCTCAACAGGTATGCCTTCCGGCGTTGTTACCCGAATGTAGTACACCCCTGAAGGCCATTCTGAAGTTTTAACCTTTACGGTGCTGCCTGCTTCGATCATAGTTGTCTGTAACCTCCGGCCATAAGTATCCAGAATAATGATTTGAACAGCAGATTCTGCATTACTGGACAAGTTAAAATCGTGAGCGCCCGGATTCGGATAAATGGAAAATTCCCGGGCCAGATTGTTTACCTGACCGGGGTGCGCAGCATCGGCTACCGATGTGCCCCCAACCTCCGTGAGCGATTCGTTACCGCCTGAACAATCGTGTTTGTAAAGCAAAGATACCTGACAGGCTACTGTTGGAACACCATTTACAGAACACATTTTCCGAACAAGTGCTGTAAAAATCTCTCCCTCGTAGGCAGGATCCATATCAATGCACTCCCGATTGTTCAATGTGTAACCCGGAACCGGATATGATTCAGGTACTGTCCAGTAAATTTGATACCAAAAACCTCCTGAAGCAGCAACAGAACTAATTTTTTGTCCCTGATCATCTACCACGCATACATAACAATTGTTTTCACAAGGGTCGCAGGTTTGCCCGGCTTCCATGCCGATATGGAGAGCAGGCATACATTCGGGGAAGTTGAACACAGGAGAAAAAGCAGAACTTTCACCCGGACAGTTGCTGCATACTGCGTTTACCTGCAGGGTATATACCAGACAACCGTTAAGATCCAACCCATTTAATTCTACAAAGTTATTCAAAACCTGCAGTGTCGTCCAGGGCTGGCCAGCGGTTCCTAACCTGTATCGGACGTTATAAAACGCCACGCCGGGGATTGGGTCCCACGTTATGCGAACCATGCCCGATGACAGCGTTGTGTAGGTCAGGTTTGAAGGTACGGTGCATTCTGCCGGATTGGTTGTAAATTCCAGAAAAACAGGCGCTGAAGCATTCCCCTGATCGCATAGTGCCGTCAATTCCACGACATATTCAGTTCCGGGTATCAGGTCAAATAAATCAAAAGAGGTATAATAGAACGGAAGATCAGGACTTAGGGACATGATGTTCTGCGGGGTAGTAGCTTTCGGCCAATAATGAACCCTGTATTCCAATGCATTGGGAGTCTGTTCAAAGCTTATGGTGGCATAATTTCTGCATACAGAAGTCAGACTCATTCCGGGAGACGGCAGACAAGGCGGGCAAAAATATTCTTCCGCCCACGGACTTAAAGATAACGCTTCTTCATTGCAGCCACATTCTGCTTGTACGCTAACTCTTGCGCAGCGTTCAGCGCTCCCGCTTTCACTGGTAAAGAATACTTTATTTCCAAAAACATTTTGACTTTGGCTTCCCCCGTTGGAAGGATACTCCAGCCTGACCTCGAATTTTCCATTGCCTCCGGCAGGGGCATCCCAGGAAATGAGGCTATTACTTCCAAAATACTGCACCGAAATATTCGAAGGCGCTTCGCATTCTATATCTTCAGATTCAGGTTCAATAAAAGTGAACGTTTGAACCCGTTGGCTTTCGCAATTATCCCCCTTACAAATAATGGTAATTTTAACCTCGATAATTAGTCCCGGAGATGGGTATAAAGGGCGGATGTAATAAAAATTTCCCAGATAATTAACTTTTGCAGAATCAACGATCGTAATCTGTGTTTCCGGATCGGTAATGGTCATTTCAACGAAATAAGTCTGGTCTTCCTGAATATCCCAGGTAATCCCCAAATAACAAGGATTATTAAACGTTTTCAGGTTTTGCAATTCCAGACAATTTTTTGTTGTAAACTTGAGGGTATCGCTCAATCCATAGCATTGGTCGCCACAAAAAGGAGTAACAACCACCTCATAAGTGGTTCCCGGCTGCAAAGAAGAGAGCGTAAGCGAAGTTTGTTGAGCGAGTACCGTTACCCCGGTCGTTCCTGCGCCATGAATCTGATAATCAACCTGATATTGCCAAACGCCTAAATCGGGCCAGGAAAGTTGGGCGCTACAGGTTGTAATCTTTGAAGCTGCTAATTGTTCCAGGGGAGGGCAATTGTCTAAAGTTCTGAAATTGTCAATTTTTAAGCAGGGCACGAGAAAATCTCCACACACGGCAAAGACTTCCCATTCATAACGGGTATTAGGAGTCAGGTTATAAACAAACAACTCATTCGTCAGGGCATATTCCTCGACAAATGCAGAAGGATCGGATACCGGCCAGTAGCGAACCATGTATCTTTCAGCGGCCACCCCTTCCCAGTGCAGGGTAACGCTACAGGAGGTAATTTCTTTTTCCCAGGTTTTGTCAATTGGTTCGAATGCACCAAATTGTTCTCCAAGGCCCACCGCATAAAAAGCATTGACCACTGCGATGTATTCTTCTCCGCAATAGCCCCATAGTTCGCCGGCTGCCGTTCTGGCAAGTTCGCGGAACTCATGCATGTTTGTGGTTGGCGTGAGGTAATCGCTTTGCAAAAGACTCATCAGAGTCATGGCCTTATTCATACCAATACCCGATACCTCGTAGGCATTTCCCAGGTCATTGGTACCATTTCCTCCTGTAACCAGTAAATAAAACCAGAAATTAATGACGCCACTATTGGTGTGCACTCCCCCATTGTCATTTGTACCTGTTGCCCAGTGAAATCCCTGGTAAGTATCCGGATCAAGATAAAGGCCAGGGTTGCTCAATGACCGCTGGGGGCTGACATCTTCGCCCATCGTCCAGTCCAGGCTACTGTATTGTGCTTCAATAGCAACCGCAAAAATATCGCTCAGGGCTTCGTTGATGGCGCCTGATTCGCCATAATAATCAAGGTTGGAATTTTTAACGGTAACCTGGTGGGTTAATTCATGCGCCACAATATCAAGCGACGTAAAATATTTGCCTGTGGTGCCGAGTTGACCATATACGATTGTGCTGGTCGCCGGATAATAAATTGCATTGTTTGATAACCCGGCGTTCATGATATTGGTCAACTTGTTGCCGTAGAAAATATTCTGGTTTAGCGAAGAAATATTTTGATAATAGTTAAATACGGCCTGGGTGCCCCAATGTGCATCAAGGGCGCACCGCTCGATGGTATTGGCCGCAAAACCAGTCCAGTTGGTCGTACTATTCGTAAAATTCAGGTTGTTTGCCCGAATTGTAGCAAAACGTCCAACGGGATCAACACAGTTGCCATTCCCGTTGGCGCCAACGCAGGCATTTAAAGCGTATCCGCCATTGATCGCCTCCGTAATAATCGTTTGTGTTCCTCCATAATTCAGGTTTGCACTGGCCGGCGTACAGCAACTATGCCCGGTGGAGTGCTGGTGAACCACCTTGCCGGTCAGCGCATCCACCAAAACGCGTTGTACATCATGGGACGCGGCCACTTGAACGGCGAACTCATAGACCAAAAACCACTGCCCCCGGGAGCGCCAGAACATTAATTTTTTTGATCCTTCTTTTTTATTTTGCTGCAAAATTTCCCCGCCTGCGCCAACTGCATCCACGGCGGTTTTGGAGGCATTTTCCAAAGTAATTCTGGGTATAGCCGGAATATTAACAGGCGCTTTGGGCCAGTTTGCAATAACGCGTTCAACGCTGCCATTTTTCAGGTGCACAAGCGCAATGGCCTGATCTATAGGGATTCCTGCAAACGTTTCCTGCAAACGATGAACCGATTTTTTGTTTTTTTCATCAGAGGTCGTTTGAATCTGAATTACGCCATAGGGATCAGGCAAGCCATAAGCATTCAGCAATATTTTTTCGAGCGATTGCCCCGCCTTTTCCCGGGGTGCAAATTGCAAAATCTTTAATGGGTACTCTTGTGCGAAAGTGCTGAAAACCAGGCCAACGAAGGTTCCAAGTAGAAGGATAACTTTTTTCATGAATAGCAATTTTTTAATTAGTTTTTGTTGTTTTGATGTTCAAACAAGGGCGCAATAAACTGGTAATAATCAGCAGACAAGTTGGGGATTTCCTTGTTTGGAATGAATGGCATTAAGCCCATACTACTGGACATTTTCAATAAACAGGCCATTAAGAGCCCGTCCTGTGGAAACAGAATGCACCCAATATCACGGTGCGCTGCACCTCAATACCCCTTACTTACAAGGTTCTTCAAAGATTTGGGGTGCGCTGCACCTAAACAGAACTCATGTTGAAATGTCATGTTGGTATACTTCGCGCTGCTTAGTTTTCCCGCTTTACGGGACAAGTTGTGCATGGCCTTCGGCCTAACGATTTGATTAGCAGTGCTCAGCATGACAAAAATGGCTTCACACCTAAGGGTGCGAGGTATAAAAATATATAGTAGTATGCTTTCGAATGCTAAAAAAAGGTATGGTTTATTAGGTGACGATCAAATCATCTACAATAATAAAGTCTTCTCCGCCTTTGACTTCCATCAGCAGTTCATCTGTAAGGATTTCGAGATTTGAGAAAGCATCCATGATGAAATAATTTTGAAGGTTGAAAAAACAGCTAAACTGGAATAAATCACAAAAAAGCACCCGGAAGCGCCAAAAAATAAAGCTTCCGGATGCTTAATTATTAGCCGGCGACTAAATCGTCTATAACGACAAAATCTTCTCCGCCTTTGACTTCCATCAGCAGGTCATCTGTAAGGATTTCGAGATTTGAGAAAGCATTCATGATGAAATAATTTTGAAGATTAAATAAAGAATAAATCACAAAAAAGCCCCCGGAAGCTCCAAAACATAAAGCTTCCTGAGGCTTAAAATAGACTTGGTTTATTAGGTGGCGACAAAATCGTCTACAATAATAAAGTCTTCTCCGCCTTTGACTTCGGCTAGCAGGTCATCTGTAAGGATTTCGAGATTTGAGAAAGCATCCATGATGAAATAATTTTGAAGGTTGAAAAAATAGTTAAACTGAAATGAATCACAAAAAAGCACCCGGAAACTCCAAAACATAAAGCTTCTGAATGCTTAATTATTAGCCAGCGCTAATATCGTCTATAACAACAAAGTCTGCTGCTCCGCCTTTGACTTCCATCAGCAGGTCATCCGCAAGGATTTCGAGATTTGATAAAGCATTCATGATGAAATAATTTTGAAGGTTAAACAATCAGTTTTTAATGATAAAACCCTACAGGTGTAAGAAAACTTCTCCACAATCAGGGAAGTGTTCCTGCCGATTCAAGCATACAAGTCCATAAAGAATCATAATTTTATCAACACCCCAAACAGCTATTCCATAACCATGTATATTTTTCCCATAACCATGACGGATTCAGCAATAACTATGCAAGCTGGTTGCACCTTAAAATCAGGCCTGCAATAAGTATCCTGCTAATGGTACCATTTTATAGCTTTGCACTAAATTTTCAATAGGCGAAATGAGGCTTTTTTTTCCAATACTGTTCATCCTCTTCTACAGGGTTGTTTTTTCTCAATCCCCCGGGTATCTCCATTATGATATTGAAGACGGTTTGCCCAGCAACCTCATTTATTGCGCGATACAAGACAGGGAAGGATACCTCTGGTTTGGCACAGACAAAGGGTTGGCGCGCTTTGATGGAGAGCATTTCAAGACCTACACGACCCTGGAAGGGCTGCCGGATCCTGAAGTCATCAATCTTTACGAAGACTTTTATGGTCGGTTATGGATCGGGTGCTTCAGTACGAAAGCTGCCTATCGGCTGGGGGGGCAATTTTTCACAGCAAAAAATGATACTTTACTAAAAAGCCTCTCCTTATCGCTTGGGAAAGTGGATTTTTTCGAAGAACGGGATAGTACCTTATGGATTTTAAGTGGCAGGCAGGCTCTGATCAGAAATAATAAGACCTTCAAACATGATGATCTCCGGCTCAATATGCGCATCGAAAAAATGTATAGTATTGATACAATTTTACTCGGACTGTACGGTAATATGGTTTTCAAAATTGAACCAACGGGTAAATTTAAAGAACTTTATCATTTCAAATTAAATACCTTATCGCGTTCCAGAACCATTAGCCAAAACCGCTTTCTGCTCACCTTCTCTGACAGTACAAGGCTTGTCGAATATTTAAAAGGCAAAATTTCCCTGCTAACGACTTCACCGCTCATTTTAGAGCACGTTTACACCGACCGGCAAGGAAGATTCTGGGGGTGTTCTCCGGGAAAAGGAGCAGTGCTGTTCAATAATGCCGACAAAGATCTTTCAAACCCAGTCTGGCATTTGCCAGGTAAAAAAATCACTAATATTTACGAAGACCGACAGGGGAATTTTTGGTTTTTAACCCATGGACAGGGATTGTTTCTCTTGCCAAAAAACCAGGCCGTTTCATGGAAAAAAGCCAATAGCCTGTCTTCTTCCAATATTCTTTCTTTGGCACTGGATACTGACGGGGCGATCCTTGCAGGCGACGACCTTGGCAACGTGCACCGATTTTCCGGTGGAAAGCATACGGATTCTTTTCGTTTTGGCGCGTTCACGGGAGTGAATCTGGTCAGACGAATAGTTCCCAAAAGACGTGGGCAATTTTGGGTTGTCACGGATGCCGGGTTTTATTTTCAAAACAAACAAAAATTTGAACCCCATAATCTGTGGTTGATTAAAGATAACCTCAAAAATCCGGCTGCTGCCCCAAAAACAATGATCCCGACAAATGAGGGTGCTTACTGGTTTGGTTCAAGCTGGGGTTTAGGTGTACTTAAACCGGATCAGAAATTGCCGGTTTTATACCGCACAGGCAGAGTAACTGCCCTGGTTTGCGATCAGGAAGACAATGTATGGAAAGGAGGCATTGATGGTTTTTTCAGCCAGCGCGACAGCTTTACCTATAACTGGGGAGAACGTTTCCCGTTGTTAAAAAGCAGAATTACGGTGATCCAGCCAGGTAACACAGGCCGCTTATGGGTCGTTACTTCTGAAAGTGGGCTGCTTGATATTCAGATAAAAGGCGGAAAGGTTTTGGCTGTAACCCAGGTCAACCCATATTTAAACGCCCCAATTAAAGATATAAAAAATTTGCGTTCGATGCCCGATGGCACGATTTGGATTGCGACCAACCGGGGGGTATTTTTTGTTGACAATCAATGGAATACCATTAATTATACCACAAAAAACGGTTTAGCAAGCAACGAGGTTAATGATGTCCTGGTCTTAAATGACAGCCTTTGGGCAGCAACTGCTGACGGCCTGTCTGTGCTTGACCTGCAAAACGTTGAAAGGCCTCCTGATTTTTGTACAATCCTTACAGAGTTTCGCTATCAAATGCCTGACAGCACCCTGCAAATTGACTTTTCCGGAAAAGCCGGGCTGCCTTTAAGGATTCTATTGCCTAACAACGCCAGGTTGCCCGAGGCTTGTTTTGCAGGGCTCAACCGGTTGCCTGGTGATATTATCTATTATCGTCATCTTCGTCATGAAAAATTGCTTCCTTTTCCCTGGTATACTATTGGAAACCTGATTAATTGGATAGGAGATTCTTTTCAGCCAAATGCCAGTTTTGATACCCTCATTCTGAATACGCATCAGCTGAACTTTGGAGCAAGTCCTCCGCCAGGGTACTACGAAATCCAGTCAACAGCCCTGACACTTAATGGGATGAGTAGTGTTCCCGTCATTTGGGAACTTATCATAATGCCTCATTGGACTCAGACAATATGGCCCTGGCTATTTATAATGGCGCTGGCAGGCGGATGGTTCTGGCGTTTTTACCGGATGCGGACGAAGTTCTTTCGCCTGGAAACCGATGTGCTGCAATTCAAATTGCAGGCGATCCGGGCCCAAATAAATCCTCATTTCGTAGGCAACAGTATTAATGCTATCCAGAAATTTTTTTATCCTCCGAACCCGGAGCAGGCAAGTGAATACATCCATTTGTTCACTGTTTTACTTCGCAAATCGCTGCTTTTATCCGAAAAAAATTTTATTCCCTTTTCGGAGGAAATTATTTTTGATCAGGAGTACTTGACTATGGTGAAATTGCGTTATGCTGATCAATTTAAATTTGAAATCACGGGTACACAAAACATCCTCTCCAATAATTTGCTTTACCCAGCCATGATTCTGCAACCTATTCTTGAAAATGCCACACTACATGGTTTAGCTGTGCAGGGGGTTTCTCAATTAAGTATTCATTTTGAGATAAAAAGCCAGCAACTTATTTGCACGGTTACAGACAATGGACCGGGCATTCAAAGATCACAGGATCGCATGAAAGTAAATCCCACTACGCGCGTCTCTAAAGGGATTACTTTGCTGGAAAACAAGGTCAGGATGCTCAACACCCTGCACAACATTAACCTGAAAATTGAATGGACCGATCTCAGTGAAACAAAGGGTGAACAAGCAAACGGCACACAAGCCAGCATTTCCCTAAACCTGATTACAGCAACCAGTTTACCATTTTCGGTATGAAAAACATCAAAGCAATTATTATTGATGATGAGCGAAGCGCCATTGAAACACTTCGTGGCATGCTTGGAGCGTTTTGCCCTCAGGTAGACATTGAAGCCGAAGCCACCTCTGTGGAAGCCGGGCTGCTGGCCATCCGGCAATATCCGCCTGACCTCATTTTTCTCGATATTGAGCTGCCGCCACTTGGGCAGGGGTTTGACTTATTAAAAATGACACCCAATCGGTCCTTTGGCGTCATTTTCACCACAGCTTATCCTGAATTTGCTATAAAAAGTATCAATGATGCACAACCCTGGGGGTATTTGCTTAAACCATACCGGGTGTCAGATCTCGTAAAGACCATTCTTATTGCAAGTGAAAAAATAAGAATCGAAAGCCAAGAAAAACAGAAAGACGTTAATATTCGGGGAATTATTATCCCGGATAGTCGCAAAGGAAATATGGTTATTTATACGAAAGATATCCTCTTGTGTAAAGCAGATAAGGGCGGCACCGATATTTTTGTACTGTCTTCCGACAAAGTTGAAAAGTTTAGCGCTTCCTATTCTTTAAAAGATCTGGAAGCACAACTGCCTTCTAATTTCTTCTGTCGTACCCATCACAGCTATATAGTTAATCTTCGCCACATCATTCGCTACCAGCGCAACGGGCGCAATGGACTCATTTTTTTTCCACACAATATCCAGGCGGAAATTTCAGTCGGTAAAATGGAACTTTTCGAAGCACACTTCAAGCAGATTTTAAAAGGAGGGGATTGATCGCTGCCTTTACTTTTTTCTATTATACCGCAGTTTCTATACCTTTGCCTGCTCAAACAACCTGCATGAATGCGTTCAGTGCCTGCTCATGAAAAAACAAACGCAACATACCACGCTTGCCGTCCACAATGCCGTCATCCCGGTAAAAATCATCCGGGAACGCAGGCCCAACGTGCGCGCAGCCATCGGGAAAACCGGGGCAACCCTGCGGATGCCGACCCTGACTTCTATTTCAGAAGAACGAAAACACCTGAGCTGGCTGCACGAATGGCTGCACGAAAGATTGGCCCAACGGGCGCCCTTGGCGCAGCGCTTTACACCAAAGACGTTTGCTGACGGAGAAACCCTCCAGGTTGGCAACCGCAATTACACCCTGAAAGTCGTTTTTGAAGACCGCAAAACGCATACGGCGCGGCTGCAAAACGGAGTGATCCACTTGCGCCTTAGCCCAATGGAAACCGGCTTAGATTTGGAGAAATCCATCAAACAATTATTAAGCCGGGTAGTGTCCCAGGACTTCCTGCCCGAAATCGAGCGCCGCGTTGACGACTGGAACGATCGCTTTTTTCAAAAAGAAATCAGTGGCGTGCAAATGCGCTACAACCAGTCGAATTGGGGCAGTTGCAGCCGCAGCGGCTTCATCCGGTTGTCCACCCGCCTGTTGTTTACGCCGCCGGAAGTTTTAGATTATGTGATCGTTCACGAGCTGGCGCATTTGGTGGAGTTCAACCATTCTGCAAATTTTTGGGCGGTGGTGGCTAAGGCGATTCCGGAATATAAGCAGGCGGTGAAGTGGTTGAAGGCCCATGGGGAGAGTTGTGATTTTTAAACCCCGGTACCTCATCCGGGTGCAGGTGCCGTAGGTCTTGCCAGGCAAAAGCGACATTTTTTAATTTAGGGTCGTTGAATTAATAACTGTCAACTTTTCCAGGAGGCCTTTTGTTCCTACCCTTCGTTGGGGAACCGCCTCCCTTAGCTTTGGCTAAGGTCGGGAACCCCCGCCTCGGTTAGAACCAAAATGCCTTGCCTGGCAAAAACGACACTTATTAATTCAGCGACCCTTAGCGCCTGAAAACATAGTTTACCATGCAAAGACGAAAATTCATAAAAAATACCCTGACGGGATTACCGTTAATTTTGTTGCCCCCAACGCTGCTGGCTTCCTGCGGTAAAAACGATGACGATATTACCCCCAATGGCAAGACAGTCCATGTGATTGGTGCGGGAGTTTCAGGGCTTGCTGCTGCCAAAAAACTAAAAGAACAAGGCTTTACCATCATGATATTGGAAGCGCAGGAAAAAGTGGGTGGACGGCTGCGAACGGACAGAAGTCTTGGTGTGGCTTTCGACGAAGGAGCAAGCTGGATCCACGGAACAAATGGAAACCCAATTACTTCCCTTGCCCAACAAGCGGGTATGCAGGCCTTTCCTACGGATGATGAAAGTTTGCTTTCCTACGATATTGGTGGACTTGCAAGAAACAATACAGTCTATTCAGATGCGGAGGATGAATTTTATGCTATACTCGAAACCCTGATGAACAGCGGAAATGCAAATCAAAGTTTTGAAACGGTCTTTAACTCGTTGTATCCTGCCTATGCCAATGACCGGCTTTGGAAATTTTTCTTATCCACTTATTTAACTTTTGATACCGGAGATTTAAATCGCCTTTCATCTTTATTGTATGATGAGGGGGAAACATTTGGGGATGATGAAAGAATATCCACCAATGGTTATGATGCGATTCCAAACTATTTGGCAACCGGATTAAACATTCAATTCAATCAAAAGGTAACAAAGGTTGACTATTCAGGTACAAAAGTTAAAATAACACACAACGAAAATGAAAGTGAAGCCGACTATGTTATCATCACAGTTCCTTTGGGGGTGCTAAAAGCCAATATCATTCAATTTATTCCGGCATTACCTGCTGCAAAACAAAATGCCATACAAAAAGTAGGGATGAATTGCGTGAATAAATTTTTATTGACCTGGGATACTGCCTTTTGGGATGATGTACAATACATTGCTTATACTCCCGAAGCAAGGGATAAGTTCAATTATTTTGTAAATGTAAAAAAATTCCACCCAACTGTAAATGCCTTGATGACATTTGCGTATGCTGATTATGGAAGGCAAACTGAAATAATGACCGACGCAGAAATTATCGACGAAATCATGTTGCATTTAAAAGACATTTATGGCAGCAATATCCCGAACCCTTCGAATATGCTGCGAACAAAATGGCAATCGAATGAAAATTCATTGGGCGCTTATTCCTATACTGCGGTTGGAACAGAAATGCGGCATTTTGATGATTTAGCAGAAAGCGTGAACGACAAATTATTTTTTGCAGGAGAGCATACCGAGGTCGATTATTTTTCAACCGTTCACGGAGCGTATTTGAGCGGGCTGAGGGAGGCAGATAAAATTACTGATTTGCAATAAGCCATGAGAAAAACGCCCCGTTCATTAAATATCAATAGGATGAAAAAAGCATTTTTTTTTATTTTGATGTCAATTGTACTTGCATCCTGTTCAACTCCACGCCAGGTCAGCAGTCCGAACCAATATACTTATGTAAACAATGACCCTCCTATTACAAAATCATTGTTCGAGGATCAGAGCTCAACCATTTCGGAAGAAAATATTCAAAAAATATTAGATGGTAATTATAGTTTACCGCAGAATTTGAGGGTTGCTTTTGTCAAACTTGAAAGCAATGAAAATCAAAGAAGGTATTATTGGTCTGATGAAGAATTTTTAAAATCCCAACAGCGATATTTAGACTTATTTATTGAAAAACTAAAAAATTCTGCCCGCGTAAAAAGCATCTCAACCATACCTGATATTTTAGTCTCAAAAAGTCCAACATTTACCAATATAAGGGAAGCTGCGGTCAGGACACAATCCGATATTGTCGTCGTTTACACCATAGAAAGCGATATATATTCACAATACAAACTGTTCTCCAAACCCAACATCAAGGCATTTGCGACCACGCAACTGATCATTTTGGACGTGAGAACGGGATTGGTTCCATTAAGCACAATTGTAACGAAAGATTTTCAGGATAAAAAAAATGAAGGTGATTTAAGCGACAGTGAAGCAATCAACAGAATAAAAAATGAAGCGGTCTTGCTTACCATTGAAGAAATTGGCAAACAGATCACAAGCTTTCTGGAAGCAGGAAAATGAATCATGCGAATCAGGTCCTATATTCCATGCATAATTTTCCAAAAAGTGCTTTTCGGCCAGCGTTGTTCAAGCTGATAAAAATAGCGTCTCGCTGCGGTGTATTGGGCATATTGGCGTTTTAATTCCGTTTCAAAATACAACAATGCCTCGTGCGCTCCCCGTGCATAGTGGGCAATGGTTTCAGCGGCGCGCATGCCTTGCGATATGGATTTAATGATGCCCTGTGCTGTAATCGGATCGTATGCCGAAGCCGCATCGCCAATGGCCATCCATTGCTTCCCGGTGAACGTTTTTTGACAAAATGAAGGTGCAGAAAACCCCAGCAGTTTGTTATCGTAAGGCTCCATTTGGGAAACCCACGATTGGGTGTTTGGAGATTTTTGCAGCAGTGCCAACCAATTGTCCCGATTGTTCAGCGCCAATTCTTTTGCTACTTCTCCCAGCGTATAGAAGGTAACCAGAAGTAGTTCTCCGGGGATTTTGGCTGCATACCACCAGCCATCTTCCACAGATTCCAGATGGGTCAGTTTTGATACTTCATGCGGGGATTTGCGCTTAAACCGAAGCGCCAGACAAACCAAAGGCGTACTGTGCAGTTTGTGACCGCCCATTTCCGTTGCAAAAACGCTTCTGGCGCCGGAGGCATCTACGACAAAATCTGCTTGAATTTCTTTGGTTTCCCCAGTGTCAGACTTGAGGTACAATTCATACCCAAAAGCCGTTTGTAAAGCATTTTGATAGGCAAATCCGTTTAAAACCACCGCGCCCCGCTCCATTGCCTGTTGCTGAAGGAAGGCATTGAATTTTGCGCGATCCAAATGCCAGCCATGCCCGAAAGGACTAAGTATACTGTCGTTGTACCCCCTCAGCGGGCTTCCCCAATAGGAACAACTCCCAAAACAAGGCTCGTGATTTTCGGCATAAAAGGCGCTATAAATGCCCAATTCCCGCATCATGGGGTTCATATCAGGCGGAATACTTTCCCCAATATGGAATTTGCCCGGCTTAGACGCGTCAATAAGGACAATGTTTTTGAAGCCGGCATTCAGCAATGCAATGGCGCAGGAACACCCTGCGGGGCCTGCGCCAATGATTGCTACCCGATATTGATTTTCCAAAATCAAGGCTAATTTTTGGGAGGATACACTTCGTCATCCACCACATTGGGCCAGAAAACAACCAGATTACTTTCGTCCTGGTCAAACAAACTTGCTACTTCCAGATAATAATCCTTGTCGAATTCATCGGGGAAGCCTTCAATGGCAGCCCCCTGAATAACTGTGCCAATTTTCATCCATCCTGTCAGGATGTTCTTTCGATTTTGGAAGCGCCCGACATTGGCAGCAGCCGGATCGAACCTCAGCGGCGCGCAGTCGCCATTGTCCATGTCATCAACTGCGGCAGTGCCTGCCCCCCTTACGGAATAGCGTTGTTTTGTCGCCTGAAGATTGCCATTGTTGGCCACCAAATCGTTGAAGGTATAGACAGCCACTGGTCTTTGAGCTGGCCAAGACCAGAACAGCGTGGTGTTCACCGTTCCGCTATACACATTCTGTTCAGTAAGGTCGCCTCCGGGATTGGGGGAAGGCGTATGGGTGGCGCAGGAATTGTAATCGGTATGCCAGGGAATGGCCATGAACTTGCACAGGTCGCCCGGCTGAACCGGATCCGGGCGCAAAGGAGTATAGCCAACCCCCAGGAACGGAGTGTTTTTGGAAACATTGGAATAATCCAGCGTTTCTGCATTGATTCTGAAAGGGCCGATGGCCGGATTTGTCCAATCTTTGTTGTAAAGATTCGTATCCCGAACGATAAAAGTGAGGTCAATGCCGGGACTGAAACGACCGCCCAGGCAGTTTACCAGAATGGTTTTGTCTAATTGTTCTCCCGGCCCCAGCGGGAGCGCCTGAGCGCCAACGCTCAAGCCTTTGCTCCACTGTTCCATAAAGAAATACTGCTGTCTTGAAACGGTTAAAAATGCCTGATTGGCATCGCCCAAAGAAAGCGGCATTAAAGGTGCGCCTTTGTCATTTTGGCTGCCATCCGGGTTTCTAATGAACTTCATGATGTCGAAGGGCGGCTTTTGCTCGGTTAGCGCCCGGATTCGCTGGTGTGCAGCAATGGCTTGTTCCGGCAGGTTTGTGTTCCACATTTGCATGTGTGCGGCATTCAGGGTAGGGAAAACATCGTCCGGGAAATAGGGCTTATAATCGGGGTTGTAGGTTTTATTGCTAAAGATATTGGGCTGAAGGTTAAAATTTTCGAGCCAGGTATTATACACATCATCCCACAAATTAACCACATTCAGGGTTTGAGGGGCATAAGCAGGATCGGTAACGGCTACCCAGGCACTGCCTTCTATGGCTCGTTTTGTTCCGTCTTCAAAAACTAAAACCGCTGTTACAGGGCCATCGGAAGCATCATCCAGCCAGTTGTTGTTGTCAACATCGGTACAGAGCTTTTGGCTGGGATCAAAATCCCCCTGGTCGTTGAACCCACAAGCCAGGCCATGACCACCCAGCACGAGCAATCGGCCGTTGGGTTCGGTAAGCATTTCACCCAAATAGTCAATTGGGGCACTGCCATCAGCAGGAGCGCCATTACTGGCCGGAAATTGAATCGGATAATCAGGCGCCGGAGAAATTGCTCCAGTCGCTGCGTTATAATAACTTGCTCCGGTTGTGCTGTCAAATTTTACTGGCGCATTTCCCTGGCTTGCCTGGATGGCTCTGGGGCCCGCGTCAATCACTAATTTTGAAAGCCGGGTGGCATCGGCAGGGTTCACCTGATACGGGTTTTGAGGCGTTGCGCTGTCAAAATCGGGGTTTCTCAGTGGGGGCGTGCTTACTTCAAAAGTTTGCCCCATATAGGTGACCTCGTGGGGTTTGTAGAGGTCAATGCCCAAATTAGCATCTTCATCCATTTCCCAGCAATTGGCTTTTTTATTGGCGAGGTGGGTCGTCCAGATGATGTCGGTAACCTTTTTATTGTCCACAACTGAGCCGATCAAGACTTCCTGCCCGCCGGGGGTTGGGTAACTGATGGCGCCTCCTTCGGTCGGGTATTGGTAAATTTTAAAACGGGCAGCTTGTCTTTTGAGCCGGCCCTGGGCATCGCGCAGGTCCGCGCTGGTAATGGTCGTCGCTTCGGTTCCGGGTTTGATGGGCAACCCACCGGTGAGCGCAGTACCTTCCTGGGGCGAAGCCGCCATGGTTTCTGGCGCCAGGTAATATTCTGTGCTGTTTCCCACCCGCGCTATGGCAATGGCCGGGTGGATTCTCAAGCTTGTATCTGACATGATTCAGGTGTTTAAGTTGAATTAATTGGAACGTTTTACTTCGCCGCCAGCCTGGTAATTTTTTACTAAAATGTGGCTGGTAATCAGGTTTTTACCAGGAAGAATAGCCTTGCCCAACGGTACATTGGTCAGCGGCATGGTGTTGTGACAACTGAAGCATTCATTCTGGGATTGCACTTTTTGGGTAAAGGTTTCGATGGTTGCATTGGAAAGCAATAAAGAACCGGTAACCATGCTGGAGTCAATATTGGGGCTCCAGTTGGGCTTTAAGACCCCTTCTGCGGTGTTGAACCAAATGGCGCCTACCTCAAAATAATTTCTCCAGCGCGAATTAGCAGGCAATTGCTTTTTTACACTGGCATTCAGCACTTCAATATTATTCTGGTTGGTGGGACTGCCGCCTCCGTTAACATATTGACGGGCAACTTGCGTAACAGGGGCTAAAATTTGTTTGTTTTCGTCCACAAAAGAAAGAACCCCGGCATTGTTGGCGTTCGTTTTCCGGGCAATGGTGTTGGCTTTGTAAAAAAGCATGTCTTTTCCGGAAACGGTGTCATTCATGCCTTGTGCAGGTTTGAAATCGGGCGCATTGTCGTCAAATTCAAAAGTTGCCCATACAAATTCCGGGTGTCCTTCCACCACAATGGCAATGTGCAGCGCCACCAACGCAACTTCAACATTCTCCTGAGTTTTGGGGTTTTCAGGAATCCGGGGTTGGCCATTTACCGTTGTAAGCAATTGAATATCTGCTCTGGTTGTGTAGAGTTTACTCACATCTTCTCCTGGCTGCACGATTTTCCAGTTGGCTTTGAGCGACATAGAGCCTACCGGGAAGTTTGCTGCAGAATCAAAATTCAGGAGCACCTCCGGATCGTATAATTTGTTGTTGAGGACAAAATCGCGGTAAACATCATTGATCAGAATATTGCTGTACACCGCTCTTCCGTTTTGGTCAACCAAAATTCCTTTAGATAAAGCCTGTTCGACAATATCCAGCACGTGGGTGGTATCGTCTTTGGTTTCAGGGTGAATGGCTTCGTCAGAATAGAAGGTCTCAAAACGGAGTTTCCCGTTTACTTCTTCGGTAAGCCAAAGAAAATATTGCCATGAAATTAAATGGAAATCGCAATTGGTCACGCTGTCCTGTGGAAAAGCTGCCGGATTGGGTGTTGGCACCTTGCCGCTAAACCAGGCCACAGGCGCCACGCAGTTGCCATCGGTGGGCTTGATAACAAGAGTCGGAGGCGGATCAACGGTGGGAAAGCAGGCTGCTACGCACAGAACTACCATGACTAAGGAATAATAATGCAGAATTCGGCTCATGATTTTAATTTAAGTAAGATAAATAGGGTTCAGTTAAATAGCTCATAACCCAACCATTAGATCAATGGAGGGAATATCAGATTTGGTGTGGTTGAAATAGTGTTTCAGGTACAAAAAACCTGTAATTGAGAGGAAAACGCGCTCATTCCTGTTGGGCAACGAGAGCGGAAACGTCTGCAAAAGTACAATTGCATTATAGAAAATCCTATCCGTAAAAATACCTGTTTTTAAATTTGCGTACTACTCCATCTCCACCACCAAATCCATCTGATCCACCAGCGTCTTTTCCTTCAAATGGATCTTTTTCACTTTGCCCGCCATCGGCGCTGTAATCGTGCTTTCCATTTTCATGGCTTCGATCACAAAAAGCGGCGCATTTACTTCGACGACATCGCCTTCTTTCACAAATATTTTGCTCAGGTTGCCCTGGAGCGGCGCGCCGACTTCGTTTGCAGCGCTGGCCTTTTGATGGGCGATTACCTGGACGTTCAGGTTGATGTCGCGCAATTGAACGGAGCGGGTTTGGCCATTTAAACTGAAGAAAACCAGGCGATTGCCCAACTCATCCGGCTCGGTCATGTTCAGGTATTTGATCAGGATGCTTTTCCCCTTGCCAATGGTCACCATGATTTCTTCATTTGGCTTTAAGCCATAAAAAAATGCCGGCGTGGGCAAAGCGCG
>JBJXFD010000600.1:0-3389 GCA_046153985.1 Saprospiraceae bacterium | reverse complement strand
GTAGGGCTCAAACGCTGTTCCCAAAGCAGGTTAAAATTACTGTCACACCGAACCAACTGATTGTAAGCCAGGATGCTGTCAGGCGCAGGATAAACATTTTTCTTTTGCAAAAACAGCCAGTCGCCATTTTCGAGTTTCTCAATAGCTGAAATCAATCCATAGCCCTCTTCGCTTTGCCACTCCCATTTGAGAACGCCCAGGCTATCTACTGCAAAGATCCGGCTACGGTTCCATGGAGCGGCCCCAAAAAATATACCGCTCACCGCACCTACTACAATTGTATTGTCATCCAGCACTTTCATGCAGCGCGAGTTCTCATCCAAGCCTGGCAAATTGTAGCGCCCCTCCCAGATGATGTTGCCTTCTATGTCGGTATGCAACAACAAACTTTGAAAGCGATTTTGAGTGTTAACGATTACTCCCTGTATCAAAAAACCATCTTTATAGGACACCATATCATACGAACCTATACTGGTGACGCCTGTCAAAGGCATTTTTCTGAAATAAACAGAATCAGCCTGTCCATGATAAATGGCCAGAAATAAAGAAGGCTCTGAAAAATAACTTCCGCAGGTCGCAAGATTCCCGTTAGTCAATCGCACCACATCTGCACTTTCTGAAAAGGCCAACGTATGCTGATCTATATCAAAATAGGGAAAAAGATGAAGGATATTTCCGTTTGTATCTGCTTTAATAAATACAATGCCTTGCAAGCCAGGAAACTCTGCACTAGTCATTCCTCCAATTATCTGCACTGTATCGCCATTGGCAATGCCGTTAATAAAGCCCGCTACACTCGAATCCAGGGTATAATACCGGTTAAACCCCGATTGCCCCATTGAGGATAAGACAGGAACAAGAAATAATGCAATACATAAACTTCGCAACATAATGAAAGGAATAAGCGTCAGCCATCTCTGAAAAGTTATAATTCAGAGATGACTGACCACAATCAAATAATTAATGCTGGATGATGATTTTTTCAGTCGTCAAAATTCTGCTCGAATCCGACACTTGTACAATATAAACTCCTGACGGCAAATGAGCGACATCCAATGAAATGGTAAAAGCTCCGGCCTCTGTTTGTTGATGATCTAACAGGCGACCTAAACTGCTGAATACTTTAACTTGTATTTGACCAAGTTCAGGCGCGGATAAGCGGATGTCGAGCTGATTTCCTGCCGGATTGGGGTAAATAACCACAGATTTTTGCTTCGCCGTGGGCGGTATTTGCTCCTGGCTATTACTCCGCTCTCCTATTCCATCCGGTAGCCGATAAGTTGGCCGGTACCAGTAGCCGTAAGGGATCAGGATGCTGCGCGCCCAGGTGGTAGCCAGCCCCAGAACATCATCGGCGGCAATGGGCACGAGTGTAGCTATCGTAGTAGCGTCGAGGTCGGACAGGTTTTTATCATCGAGTAGTGCCACCATGTCGCGCAGGGCATTTACCTCTGCTGTTTCACGGGTAGTAAGCGAATAACGCTGTGGAATGAGCTGTAAGACAGCATCGGCAGCAGTGTAATTTTGCTCGTCGAAATAACTCAGTGCAATGTGCAACTCCGCTGCGGCCCGATCGAACGCTGCTGTCCATTTGCGGATGGAGTCCGGGCGGTTGCTACCGTAGCGTTCGTGCAGGAGTACCATGCCTATGTTGTAGTCCATTCGGTCGCGGTGTACGGCCATTGTGGTTGCCTCCGTTGCAGCCAGCGCAGCATTGTTGTTCAGGATGGCCTGAGCATGACCCTGTTCAGCATTTTCGTATAGTGCTGCTTCAGCATAATAATCGGCTTTGATGGCATTGATTTCTGTTTCCGTTTTACAGGGTTCGGGACAAACGGCAAGGCTGGCGCAGGGAGAAGTTGCAGGAGTAAAGACTTTAAAAATGCCCAAATAATCCAAGGGTTCTTCATTTATCGCTGTATTGTAGTAGTAATTAACCGCACTTCCCCCTTCGTTCAGAAAATCGCTGTAGTCCCCGTTGAGGCCGTTGGTATAGGAAAAGGTGTTCGTCGCTGAAAGGAAAACGCCAGCACCGCCTCCTGCGGCTTGGCCTTGCTCTGATCTGATGGTTGCCAGGGCTTCCACTGCAAAGTCGTAGCGCTGCGGCGGCAGGTTGGTATTACAGAGGTAATGCAGGCCCCTTTGCCCGGAGGCGGAGGCGTTGCTGCCATTGGCCAAATTGGCATAGGTAATTCCCTCATAATCATTCAGCAAAAAAACGTGATTGTAACTGCCAAGTCCTTCGGCCAGCGAGCCTATGGTTTCTATCGTATTGGAAGTTCCCGTTTTTTTAAAATTATTGCCCACCAAAAAAAGCTGCGGCATATTCCCTTTGTACCACACGCCGATTTGTTCCGGATATTGGGGATAGGAATAAAAAGGCAATTCCGCAGGAAGCTCCCCCATCTCGAAATTGTTGCCATTTACCGAAAAACTGCGCTGGCCAAGGGCATGAATGCCAACATTACAACTTTTGAAATCTGAATTAGACACAGACCCCCCAATGTTGGCGGAGAATTTTGCCAGAATGCCGAAGTTCAGGTTTTCAAAATGAGAACGAATATTGCCGCTGGGTGTGAAAAGGGCAGTCACTTTAAAATCCGATTGCAGGCTTAAAATACCGACTATTGCCGGGTTGAGATTTGGACCGGGAAAGGCAGTGTGAAATTCACATCCGGCAATTTTTATGCGTTCTGCATCACTGCTGGCTTTTACATTGCTCAGGACAAGATGTGAAATTGGCTGTAAAAAAAAGCTGCTATTGGAGAATCTGTTATAATAATCATTGGTAAACCTACACTGACTGAATCGCGTCAATTCCTGGCTGAAACTGTGCGGATTGATCCAGGCACCGTGTCGGTTATTTTTGAATAGTGTCCCTGTGCAATCTACAATACCGCCATTAGAAGCACTTACTCCTGTGGCGGCATGCTCAATAGATGACCCGGATAGCGCTAAAAGTTTGCCCTGCGTTGTGGTGGATTGGGCGATGCCTGCTGTTCCTTGTACGGTAACGCCTTTCCAGATGCTGCAATTCGACGTAAGCGTGGCTTTGAGCACTAAAAGACCTCCAGGCTTGATAATAACTTGCCCGCTTTCCGGAAAATGAATTGTACCACTATTGATGGTGAGGGTAGCGCCAGGCTCGATGGTCACACTTCCTTGCAAGATCACATTTCCGGTGTAGGGAAAAGCAACAGAAGGCCAGGTTTCACTACCCGTAATGGTAATGTTTCCGGGAAAAACGGTATGCGTAATATTCGCTAAAACCGGGCTGTTCGCTATGGTATTTCGCATTCGAACGCCTTGCCCTGCTGTAAAAACAGGTTTGCAGGCATAATAATTGGTATACGCCATGATGTTTAATAAATCAGGGCTATAGCCTGGAG
>JBJXFD010000595.1:0-2732 GCA_046153985.1 Saprospiraceae bacterium | reverse complement strand
GCCGTTACATTCACATGAAACTTCCCCCGCTTAACGGTGGTCAACAGATTACTTTGCTGCGCCGCATCTTCTTTTGGCCAAAATTGCCAAACTCCATAGAGCACAGATAACAATAGAATCGCGATTCCTAAAACCTTTTTGCCTCCCATAATGCCGTGTTGGTTAATCGGTTAAAAAAGACACGTGAATGGATAACGTACCACCTGGCCAAAGATACACATCACTATTGTTTCTTTTTTGATGAAAACTAAAAACAGATCGTATCAGATCAGGCAGTAACATACCCATAGTAATCTATACCCACTACCTAAGGCCCTGATCTCCAAAATGTTCCCTTTTTTGCTGACAATCAGGCTTATTTCAGCAAGCCGTTGATACTTGGTTGAGTGAAAAAAAAATGTCTAAAAAAGGTCAATTATACCTTCCAACTTCGATTTTTTTAGCTCATCTTTGTAGCCCGCTCCTACCGAAAGGAAGTTTAACGGGAAACTCAAAATAGCGATATTTTTCAAAGCCCTTCTGAAAGGCGAAAGTCGGTTTCATACGATCCGGCTTACTGATACTCTATTGCGTAAAGGTTATTTTTTCATTTTTTTAGCTGTCTGTGCGATGATAAAGGATCATGCTACAGTGTGGGATAGTTGTCTGCACGCCATTCGCAAGAGTGTAAATCAACAAAGCTTCAGAACCTGGTTCGAACCGATCCGGCCTGTTCGTTTGGATGGCACTGCATTGACCATTCAAGTGCCGAACAAGTTTTTCTACGAGTGGTTGGAAGAGCACTATGTTGCTTTGTTGAAATCAACCATTCGGAAAGAATTGGGGGATCGTGGCCGTTTGGAATACCAGATCCTGATGGGCGCTTCGGTGAACGAAATGGCCAAAGCCAACGGCAATAGCAATGGCAATGGGCACAGCACCACCACCGGCGTTTCCGCAAAAAATGGGGAGCATTACGCCCCGGGCATGATTGATATGGAGAATATCAAAAACCCGTTTGTTATTCCTGGCATCAAAAAACTACGGATTGATCCCAACCTGAACCCAAACTATACGTTCGACAATTTCATTGAAGGCGATTGTAACCGTTTGGCGCGTTCTGCGGGTTTGGCTATTGCCAAAAAACCGGGCGGCACTTCATTCAACCCCTTAGTTATTTTCGGCGATGTGGGGCTGGGGAAAACGCACCTTGCGCACGCCATCGGCAATGACATTATTGATAAATTTCCCAATAAATCGGTGCTGTACGTTTCGTCAGAGAAATTTACGAGCCAGATCATTCAGTCCATCAAAAACAACGCCGTCAATGATTTTATAAACTTCTACCAAACCGTTGAAGTCCTGATCGTTGACGACATTCAGTTTTTGGCCAACAAGCAAAAAACCCAGGAAATTTTCTTCCATATCTTTAACCAGTTGCACCAAAATGGCCGCCAGATCATCCTGACGTCCGACCGCCCTCCAAAAGACATGGAAGGCGTGGAAGAGCGCCTGATCTCGCGCTTCAAATGGGGTTTGTCTGCCGACTTGCAGGCGCCCGACCTCGAAACGCGCATGGCCATCTTAGAATCCAAAATGAACCGTGAAGGCGTGGAGCTTCCTTCCAACGTCATCGAGTTCATCTGCTACAACATCCAGAACAACATCCGTGAACTGGAAGGTGTGCTGGTGTCGCTCATCGCACAGTCTTCGCTCAACCGGCGGGAAATTGACCTGGAGTTGGCCAAAGAGGTGATCCGGAACTTCGTTTCCCAGATCAATAAAGAAATTACGCTGGACTTCATCCAGAAGCTCGTCGCCGAGCATTTTGGCGTCACCATGGACAAAATCCAGGGCAAAACGCGGAAACGCTCCATCGTCATCGCCCGGCAGTTGTCCATGTTTCTCGCTAAAAAGCTGACAGACAAGTCACTGAAGAGCATCGGCGAGATGTTTGGCGGCCGCGACCACAGCACAGTGATCTACTCCTGCAAAACGGTGCAGGACCTGATGGAAACCGACGCGATCTTCAAAGACACGGTGACCGACCTGGAAAAGAAAATAAAAATGAGCCTGAACGATAAGTAGGAAGCCCCTACCCTGTTCTGATTTTCAATTGGTTAAAAAAGCGAAGGAACTTTTCCCTCGCTTTTTTATGTTCTCTGATCAAATTATTATTTCGCCCTACTTGCAAATACGATCTTGATGTGTATCTTTGCGTTCGCTTTTGGAAAAGGGCATACACCCGGTGAAGTGGGAGAGTGGCTGAATCCACCGGTTTGCTAAACCGACGTACTCTGCAAGGGGTACCGCGGGTTCGAATCCCGCCTTCACCGCAAGCAATAGAGACCCAAAAAACTTACACATTCGGGGCGTAGCGCAGCTCGGTAGCGCACCTGCTTTGGGAGCAGGGGGTCCCAGGTTCAAATCCTGGTGCCCCGACACAGAGAAAGAAAGATCATCTTCAAGATGGTCTTTCTTCGTTTATAGAATTATTTGTGCGCAGCTCGGCAGCGCATCCCGCTCTGCGGGCGGGAGGGTCCCAGGTTCAAATCCTGGTGCCCCGACAAATGAAAGACTGTCCATTGGACGGTCTTTTCTTGTTTTAGGAAACTTTGTGCGCAGCTCGGTAGCGCATCCCGCTCTGTACCGCCGAGCGTGGGCTGCACATATTTTGTCTGTGCATTTGCCTGAAGTTCTGTTGGAATTTAGCCAGTTGGTCATTGCGTCTGATTTCTTTTTACTTTTTGTGC
>JBJXFD010000593.1:0-16974 GCA_046153985.1 Saprospiraceae bacterium | reverse complement strand
ACCGTTCAATTCCATCTGTTCGGAGGTCGTAAATTTGAAAAACTCCACGTTTGAAACCCCGAAGTCTTTTTGGGTTTGCTGCAATCGCGCATTGTTTTCAATCGCGCGCACTTCTTTTCCGTCGCGGTTGTAAACGGCGTAGGTTGCCGGGGCGTTGGCCGTGCTGTGCGTCAGGACATAATAATCGAAGGTGCTGCTGAACTGCGCATCGTTCCAACCGGCTTTATCGGCCAATTTTTGCTTTTTTTTGCCATTCAGGCTAAGGGAATAAACCTGGCGTTCGAGCGGCGATTTTTCAGCAGCCTGGTAGAACAGCAACTCGTTTTTTTCATCTATTCCATAAAAATTCGTCACTTCCCAGGCGCCCTGGGTGAGTTGGCGTACAAGTTTGCCGCCCATATCGTAGAGGTAGAGGTGGTTCCAGCCGTCCGTTTCGCTGGTCCAGATAAAGTGTTTGCCGTCTTTCAGGAAAGTCAGGTTGTCGTGGATGTCTACATAAGCTTTGGACGTTTCGCGCAGCAACGGGGTGGTTTTGCTATTGCGGGCGTCTACGAGCAGCAATTCCAGGTCGCTTTGGTGGCGGTTCATCCTGAAAACGCAGAGTTTTTCAGCATTTTGAGTCCACTTGATGCGGGGAATGTAGTAATCGGCAGTAGTTGAAACGGCGGTTTCGATGCTGATGCCTTGCTCCAGGTCGTAAATCTGGATGCCGACCTGCGCGTTAGGATCGCCCACTTTTGGGTATTTGAACGTCACGTATTCGGGATGGAGGCCGCCCCGGAAATTGGTCAGGGTAAACTCCGGCACTTTGCTTTCATCGAAGCGATAATAAGCAATGCGCTTGCCGTCGGGCGACCACTGGAAGCCCTGGTCGAAGGAAAATTCCTCTTCGTACACCCAGTCAGTAGCGCCATTAATGATTTCATTCATTTTTCCGTCTTTTGTCACCGGGCGCACTAATCCCGAAGCGAGGTCTTTGTAGTACAGGTTGTTTTCAAACACAAAAGCCACTTTGTCGGCGGCTGCGTTCAGCAAGGCATTGCGGTGTTTTCCCCTTTCGTAGATAGCTGTTGCAATTCCCGATTTGCGGTCAAAAACAAAAAAATAGCCAAGTGTGGAATGCCGGTAAACGGATTCGGATTCAGTTTGAATCAGCATTTTCGATTCGTCTGCGCTGAAGCTGTAAGCGCTGACCTCGCCTTTAAATCCTTTTACCGTAGTCGGGTCGAAAATGGTTTTTACCAGATTACCAGTCGTGAGGTCGTATTGTTGTATCTTATTCGATTCCAGTCGGGTATAGTGTTTTCCGTCGTTTAGAAAATTGAATCCTGGCACCGATTTGGACGTAAAAAGGTAGTCTTGCCAGATTTGCTCTAAGGTGATTTTTTGCTGTGCCCGGGCAGCTATACTACTAATTATCAGTACCAAAAAAAAGAGGATACGTTTCATGGAAAAAAATTTTGGTTAGAAATGGAAAGCGCAAGCTAAGGTAGAGAATTTTAGTAAGAAGGGAATATTTGAAATTTTAACAAATTGTTATAATTTTACAAAAAATAAAACAAATTCATGGTATGGCTAAAAACACACCCCATGAAGGCAACCTTTATGACAAAATCTTCAAGGAGAACGCAGAAAGTATTTTCATTCCCCTTGTAGAAGAGCAACTCGGTATCAAAATCAAGAAATTCAGGCATTTGAAAGAAAAAATGCAGACGACTCTGGAACGGGAAATGGATTTTCTCTATGAAGTATTGACTGAAGAAGAGAAGAAGCTCATTCTGCACTTGGAATTTCAATCCGGGAATGACTCAGAAATGTTGTTTCGAATCGCAGAATATCACGGAATGGTACTTCGAAGGTATCGTTTTCCAATCCATCATGTCGTTATCTTCTTAGGAACAGAGCAGCCAACGATGCGATCTGCATTAGCTCCCGAAGAAGTGTTTTCAAACTTCAACCTGATCAATGTACACAGCTTAGATGCTAACCGGTTGTTAAATTCTCAGGTTCCGGAAGTGCTTGTTTTGGCTGTATTAGCTAATTACCCTGTCGAACAGAGCGAAGCGTTATTGCGTTTATTGGTTAGAAATCTGAAGGCAGCGTGCAAAAGCCCAAGAAAGCTGTCAAAGTACATGAACCAGTTGATTATTTTATCAAGATTACGTAAATTGGGCGAGTTAACCATTAAAATCACAACTGAGATGCCTGTAAACTTAAACTATGACGTTGAAACTGATTTCCTTTACCTGCAAGGTATCGAGAAAGGTATCGAAAAAGGTATCGAGAAAGGTATCGAGAAAGCACGCGAAAAAGCTCAATTAGAAAAAATTGAGACTGCAAAAAAAATGTTGTTGGGAGGATTGACAGAAGCCCAGGTTGCTGAGTTTCTGGAATTACCCATCAGCGCAGTAAAAACAATAAAGAAAAATCTCGATTAGCAGCATTAATCTTCTTGCGCTTCCAATATTGATAACCTTACCTTCCCACCAAAATCAACAATTTATTCATTTTTCGGTAACGCCCTCTATTTTTATAACATTAATTACGAAGGCATTCGGGAGACCACTTGACAGGCGTATGAAAAACCTATACATTTAGCTTTTGATTTTCAATTTCTTACCTCCCTCCGCTCTCCTCCCTGGTTACGGCACTTTTTTATTCATTAAAGTCATTCTTATAAAACTTTCAACGTATGAACACATTGAAGCATGTTGCGTATATCGCATCAATGGCCTTTTGCCTTTTTTTGCTGGCAACTGATGGGACTGCGCAATCCGCAAGCGGTCAAAACCCGCTGGTGTTGTTGAACCGAAACAACAGCGGCTTGCCAAATGGCGCAACGGCGCCTGTAGTGCCTGGCGACACCCTTGGCGACATCCGGTTTCAGGGCCTGATCAGCGGCCTCGGTTACCGGCCCGGCGCGACAATTCAATCTTATGTTTCCGGACCGGTGGGGCCTGACTTCGTGACCTCTTCGCTTTTATTTCGTACCGGAACGCCCAAGCCCGTCATGCGCATGACCATTCGCGAAAACGGCTTTGTCGGCGTCAACACGTTTACTCCACAACAATTGCTTACCGTTTCCCAAGCCACTCGTCCGGTTATCCGATTCGATCGCGCCAATGGCGGCGAACTCGATTATGAAGTCTATGCAGGCAACAGCGGCACCTTGTTCTTCCGTGGCGGCGGTGATGGAACAGAAGGGGCGTTGACCGATTTTATGGTGCTAACCTCCGTTGGCCACCTCGGTGTTGGCACAACTACGCCTTCCCAGCTTGCTACGCTTTCTGCCCCCAATGCACCGGTTTTCCGCTTTGAACGGTCAGATGGCGGTGCTACCGATTACGAAATTCTGAACGGCGACAACGGCACCTTGTTTTTCCGCGGGGGCAACGATGCTACCGGAGCTGCCCTGCCCAATCGCATGGTACTGACGGCCGCCGGGAATCTGGGCTTAGGTACAATTACCCCGGACCGGCTGCTCACTATTTCTGCAAATACGGAACCCATTTTTCGGTTCAATCGCTCCACCGCAGGTGGCCAGGATGTAGAATTGGCCGCATCTACTGACGGCGACCTGTTTTTTCGGGGTGGCGCCGATGGCACAACGCTCAACGACCTTATGGTGCTCAAAGGCAACGGGAAATTGGCCATTGGCACCCTGTTGACGCCCAACAGTATTGGCGGCACCGATCTGACGGCCTATACTTTGTATGCAAAAGGTGGCATCCTGAGTGAAGAAGTGCGCGTGCGCACCGGTTGGGCCGACTACGTTTTTACACCGGGATATCGCCTGCGCTCGCTGGAAGAAGTCGAAACGCATATTGCCCAATTTGGACATTTGCCAGAAACGCCCAGCGCTGCTCAAGTGGAGGAACAAGGCCTCGAATTGGGCGACAACGCCGTCAACCAGCAAGTCAAAATCGAAGAGTTGTTTCTATACATGATCGAAATGAACAAGCAGGTGAAAGCACTGCAAACCGAAAATGCAGCACTGCGTGCCAGGGTGGAAGCACTGGAAAATAAGTAATCACCTTTTAAAACGCATGTGTTATGAAAAAATGGATTCAACATCGCAGCGTGCAGGTGGCTATTTTGCTCCTCTTGCCGTTAGCATTGGTGCTCATTCGGTCAGGGAGTGGCTCAGACAGCGTTCCGACACTCAAAAAAATGCCGAAAATACAACGGGTTGCGGGTCGTTTTGCGCAGGAATTTTTAATGACGCACGATCCCCGAACCAATACGGTACCCAAGGAACGCCTTCTGTATGCTTACGAAGTGGCAGAAGCCAAACGAGCTCAGCGTACAGGCGACGCGATTCCCATCTACTGGGAAGAACGCGGTCCGAACAATGTCGGCGGGCGCACCCGCGGGCTAATTATTGACGCCAATGACGCAACGGGCCGCACGGTTTGGGCAGCTGGCGTTGCAGGCGGTTTGTGGCGCACCAACGATATTGATGCCGCTCCCGTAAGTTGGACTAATATTGACGATTTTTTTGATAACCTGGCGATTTCCACAATTGCCCAGGATCCTTCGAATCCAAACTTTATGTACTTCGGTACCGGCGAAAACGGATTCGGAAACGCCGATGCCGTAAGGGGGCTGGGCATCTGGCGCTCAATTGACGGCGGCGCCAACTGGGCGCAATTGCCCTCAACTTTTGGCTTCACCATTGTCAATAAAATTGTCATTGATAATGCCGGGGTTGTTTACGCCGGAACGAATACCGGAATCCGCAGGTCTATGGACAATGGCATCACCTGGCCGGCTTTTCCCGGAGCTCCGGTTGGCAATATTCAGGATTTGGAAATTGCCGCCAACGGTGACCTTTATGCTGCCGGTAATGGCAATGGGGTGTTCCGTTTTCAGGGCGGCACGTGGACTACACTTGGAGGCGGATTGCCCACAACCGGATTTGGACGGGTTGAACTCGCTTGCGCACCCGGCAACGCCAATGTGTTGTACGCCGCTTTTGAAGACATCACACAAACAGATAATACCAACCCCTGCCTGACAATCATGCAATCCACCAATAATGGCGGCAACTGGACGGCTACTACAGTACCCAATCTGGGAGTCTTCTGTTGGTATGCATTCATCATGGCCGTAGATCCGAATGACGCAAACCGTGTTTGGGCCGGGAACCAGAGTTTGTTCGTTTCCGATGACGCAGGCGCTAACTGGACCGGCATCGGTGGCGTACACGTTGATCACCACGCTATCGTTTACAGAGCGGGCAATTCGGATGAAATGGTCTTCGGCAATGACGGGGGCGTTTATCGCAGCACCAATGCCTCCGCCGCAGTTCCAACCCTTACGCCTAAAAACGATTCCTATAACGTCACCCAGTTTTACACCAATGCCCTGCATCCCACTGCGGGCGTCAATTATTTCCTCGGCGGCACACAGGACAATGGAACGCAGCGTTTTCAGATGCCCGGACTCGGCAGCACAGACGAACCTACCGGCGCTGACGGCGCTTTCTGTTTCATTGACCAGGATGATCCGATGATCCAGATTACTGGTTCTCAAAACCGGCATTTCAATATTTCTACCAATGGCGGCGGGAGTTTTGGAACGCTGATCGGCAGCAAAACAGGTACGCTGTTCATCACGCCCGCCGATTACGACGATGCCAATGATGCTTTTTATTTTTCGGACGGTCCGGATACTTTGGGACGAATTACGGATGTGGGCGGCGCCAATACGACGACCTTTGAAACAATTACAGCTTTCAACAACAGTCGCATTGCGACGGTCAAGGTTTCGCCCAATACTGCTAATAGGCTTTATGTCGGCACAACAACCGGCAGCTTTGTGCGCATTGATAACGCAAATCAGTCCGGATCGGCGACCGTTACTGCCCTTACCTCACCCGTTGGTGGGTTTATCTCTTCCATTTCTGTCGAGGTTGGAGACGACAACCACCTGCTGGTCACCTGCTCCAACTTTGGGGTAAACCAGGTTTTAGAAAGCATTGATGGCGGAACTTCCTGGACGCCACAGGATGGCGATTTACCTGATATGCCGGTGCGCGGAGCCCTGTTCAGTCCTTTCGACAGCGACCAGGTTTTGCTGGCCACTGAATTAGGCGTCTGGTCCAGCGCCAACCTGGACGGCGCAGCCACAACTTGGTTCCCAACCAATAATTTTGGCTTAGCCAATGTGCGGGTGGACATGTTCCAATACCGCGCTTCGGATCATTTGGTCATTGCGGGAACGCATGGCCGGGGCATGTACAGTACCGATTATTTCACCCTGCTGGGTACTTGTCCCGACAACCTGGCGGTGAACGGCCCGATTGCTGACGGGATCTATGTGGCGAAAGAGTTCGTTACCTCCACTGGCACGGTTGCAGCCGGCGGCAAGGTTATTTTCCACGCCGGAACAGGCGTTGACCTGCTGCCTGATTTCACGGCTGAACGAGGCAGCGACTTTTGGGCGCTGATTCTGCCTTGCGATCTCGACAACCCCTTTAGGCCGGATGATGACCCGGAAGCGCAAACTACATTGATGGAAACGGATGCTCCGGGAATAGCAGGCGCAACACTTCCGCCCGACCCGGAAACGACGTTGTTCGGCGAAATGGCCCTGACTTGTTATCCCAACCCTTCGCGCCAGCAAGCAACTATTCAGTTCACGTTACCGGAAGAAGGGATTGTCCACCTTTCAGTAATGGATGTGAACGGGAAATTGGTACATCGCTTAGCCGCGGGAGAATACTATAATGCAGGCATTCATTTTGCCACCCTCGATGCAAACCGGCTGCAAAGCGGTTTCTATTTCATCGTGTTGCGCAGTGGCAGTTCCTCGAGGACGGAGAAAGTATTTGTAGTGAGATAGCCACAGGAATCAGCTGGCAACATTAAAACACATGAGCCACTCCACGAGTTTTGGGGTGGCTCATGCTATTTTTGGGTTTTTTAAACGAAGTGCCCTATCTTCGCGTGGCTAATTCTATTTACATGGAAATCCCGGTGCTCTACCAAATTTACCTCGACCACCCGGTTGTAACGACCGACTCCCGCAATGTCCCGCAAGGCGCCTTGTTTTTTGCCCTCCGCGGCGACAATTTTGACGGCAACCGTTTTGCGGCGCAGGCACTTGCAGACGGAGCGGCCTATGCCGTGGTAGACGACCCGTCCGTTTGCGCAGACGGTCGCTTTCTGCTGGTAGAGGATACCCTGGCAGCGCTACAGGCGTTGGGCCGACATCATCGTCGCAAATTCGAAATTCCGGTTATTGCCATCACCGGATCGAATGGAAAAACCACCACTAAAGAATTGGTCAGCGCGGTGCTGAGCAGCCATTATCCTACCCATTTTACGCGTGGAAATTTCAACAACCACATCGGGTTGCCACTCACCTTGTTGTCCATGCCAACTCAGACGGAAGTTGCCGTCATCGAAATGGGCGCAAACCACCAGGGCGAAATCGAGCTGTTGTGTACTTTGGCTGAACCAACGCATGGCCTGATCACGAATATCGGCAAAGCGCATCTGGAAGGTTTTGGTGGGATAGAAGGGGTAAAAAAAGGAAAATCGGAGTTGTACAGATACCTTGCTGCAAACAATGGCATGGCTTTTATCAATAAAAATGAAGCTTTTTTGGAAGAATTAGCAGCGCCGGTTTCTAAGAAATTGTACTACACCAAAAGCGATGCGCCTACGGTTGCCAATGAATATTACGAAACGCAATTGCTGGCTGCCGATCCTTTTGTGAGGGTCGCTTTTTTGTCAGAATTTGGAGAATTGGTGGAAGTGGTCAGTCAGCTTATCGGTACCTACAACTTCAACAACATCATGACCGCCATCGCGCTGGGCAAATATTTTAAAGTGCCGGCACACAAAATCAAAGCTGCCATCGAGCAATACCTGCCCTCCAACAATCGCTCCCAATTGATCCGCCTCGGCGAACATACGCTGATTTTAGACGCTTACAACGCCAACCCGGATAGCATGCGCCAGGCCATCCTGAACCTTGCAGCGATGGAGGGCGCTCACAAAATTGCGATCCTCGGCGATATGCTGGAACTTGGCGAATCGGGGGCTGAAGAACACCGGCGCATTGCACGACTGGCGGTGGAACAGGGCTTTGATCAGGTGGTGCTGACCGGCCCAGCTTTTGTTGAAGCAGCCCGCGAAGCCGGACTACGCCATTTTGAAAACGTAGACACGCTGCGTGAGTGGTTTATTTTGCAGGACTTCCCCCCTTCTTTGTTGCTCATCAAGGCCTCCCGGGGCATGCGGATGGAGCGGCTGTTGCTGTCAAACGATTCCTTTTCAAAATAATTTACTAAGAATTGCCAATTTGCATTTTGCCAATTTGCCCCTTTTTTTACAACCCCGGCACTTTTTTCCATCCATAAGTGTATACACTACTTTATCCTATTTTAAAACCCGACAAAGCCTTTACATTGATGTCAACAAACACCCCGGCGCACCAGATTCGCGCCGTCTACGATGAGCGCACCATCACCGTTTATCAGGCCTACCGAAAAGAAATCGCCCGAAATGCTGTCAAAGCCCAAACTTTCGTTACTCCGTTCAAGATTGATCGGATGACCTGGATCAAACCTTCGTTTTTTTGGATGATGTACCGCTGTGGCTGGGCTGAAAAACCCGGTCAGGAACACGTGCTGGCCATCAAAATCAAACAGGAAGGTTTCGACTGGGCCTTGGAGCACGCCTGTCTTTCCCATTTCGACGCAGCGTTTCACTCGTCCTACGATGCCTGGCAAGCCCAGTTGCCATCTTCTCCTGTTCGCGTGCAGTGGGATCCTGAACGGGATCTTTTTCTGAACAAATTAGACTACCGCTCCATCCAGATCGGCCTTTCCGGTGAAGCTGTTTTTCACTATGTCAACGAATGGATTGTTGAAGTCCAGGACATTACAGAGGATTGCAAAACCATCCATGCCCTTGTCAGTGAAAAGAAGATTGAGGAAGCCCAAGGTCTGATTCCGAAAGAGCAGGTTTATCTGAAAGTTTTTTCGAGTGTTTTCCCGACTGCAAATTTGCAGTAAGAAAGAAAATTCTATAAAGACTGAATGCTGTGCAAAAACAGCTTCAACTGCTTATTAAACTCAGCAGGATGCTCCAGATTGGCCAAATGCCCCGCATGTTTGATGAGAGCCAGGGTGGAATGCTGAATTTTTTCATGCATCAACTGGGCTGCGGCAGGCGGCGTGATGTTATCCGATTCGCCGACCAAAATAAGGGTAGGTATTTTGATTTTGTAGAGTGTACTACAGGTTTCTTTGCGCTTAGACAAAGCAAGCAAAGTTTTGGAGAGCACTTGCTCCGGGGTTTTCAGGATCATCTCCTTTATCGCAACGATTTCTTTCTCTTTTGTTGAGAAAGACTCCGGTGCGAAAAGATTTTTTACACTTTCCTCCGCATACTTTTCCACGCCGTTTTCCCGGATGCTTTCAATCGCCTTCATCCGTTTTGTTTTCCCTTCCGGCGTATCCGCGGCGCATTGAGTATCGCTCAAGACCAGCGCATCAAACCGCTTGGGGTAGTGTATAGCCGCATTTATGGCAATGTATCCGCCCATGGATAAGCCACACAGGATGACTCGATCCAGCTTCAACGCATCCATCAAAGAGAGCAGGTCATTGACAAAAAGTTCAATGGCAAAATCCTCTTTCCCGGCATCGGAGTCTCCATGTCCGCGAACATCATACGCAATGAGCCTGTAACGATCCTCCAGGGCCTCTATCTGTCCGGCCCACATAGACTTATTGAACGGAAAACCGTGAATAAAGATGATGGCAGGGGCGTCCCTCGGGCCGGCATCGGTGTACGCGATGGCCACGTCATTAATGGTCAATTCGAGCTTGTTTGCTGAGTTGCGCAAGTAGGTGTTGTTTTAAGGTGGTTTGCGGAATTGTATAAATTCCGCTGTAATTGTGTTTTTCTCAGAAAGTTAAAAAAAGAGAGCGCGATGCTTGAGTATAACGGAAATTAAAAACAACTTTGGTTCAAAATCTCACCTATTAAAAGTTGAGCTGATTTTCATCGTAAAGTTGGGCTGATTTGCGATAGGAATTGTTACATAATTCGGAAGAAAGGTTACATAATTCACATGTAACCTGTTTTTTATTCTTGCTGATTATCTTTGGACTGGATTATTTCATGGTAACGACTTAATAAGGTTTGTTTTTCCATATTCGTTTTTTCATGTTGATCTCCATTTTCCGGAGTTTGTTGTGGTGTCATTGGATGAAATGATATTACCAGATCAAGTCTTCAGGATTTTTGCCATCCAATCAATTCAGTTGCCCTGGTGCAGATACTTCATTACTTTTTTGGCGGTCTTGGCGTCAGCTTCTACTGCCAGTTTTTTTAAAGCATTTTTCGCTTCAACAGTATCTATGCTTTTTAGCGCCCAAACCGCTTTTAGAGAAATACTGTGGAGTTCCGAAGCGGGAAAATCAATTTCTTCAGGGATCAAGTCAATGAATTTTTTGAAATACCCTGTCCAGCCTTCAATTAATCGACCTTCAAGGGCTAAATCATAAAAGTCAGAGATAAAAATTTTGTTGTCAAAGTCTATGTAAAACGTAAGGCATCAAATGATTGGTATAATCGTTCTCACTTTCACTCATATAGCGAATTATACTTCCCCTCAATTCTTTACACCCCACTTCACAAGTTTTCATGAATTCATAATAGGCATTTTCCACGTCTTTTTCAACGCCTATATAACTTGCCCAATACTCCATAATCCAGTGGTCTATGGTGTTGTAATGCCAACTGTAGTGGCCGTCTTTTTTGGCAAATACGACGTGATTAAATCCTGAGTTTTTAAAATCTATTTCCATCAAAAAAGCGTGGCATTAATAATGTCCCATAAATATAGACACGATTTAACTAACCTCTAAAAACCGATTTAACTGATTTTGAGCCGCTTTTTTGATAACGGGGTCATCTGATCCAGCCAATTCACTTAGCTTTGATTTTGAAGCTTCTGTGTTTAAATCGGCGATGGCATACATGCATTTTGTGACAAAAGGTTCATAGCTACCTCGTTCCATCATATAGTTGAATTTTAAGGCCATTGCCTTAGTCAAGTCTCCTTAAGCGTTTTTTGTTGTGGTGTCATTGGGCGTTAAGTTTGGATCAAGTGTCAAAGCCATTTTTTACCAACTGGTGCAGTGCGTATTTTTTAATCACTTCATCGGCTGACTGGCTCAATTCGCGCAGAGCCTCCTCGTTATAGGGTGCCGGCTGGGCAGCAATAGCGTAAGCACATTTGCGGATGAAGGCGTCTTTGAGGTCTTCATCCCTTTCGAGATAATCCGGTAAATTGAGCATAATCCACTTGATATACTTAATATTATCGGCATCTTTGAGTGCTGGAAATTGAAATGCGGCGATCAATTCATCGTGTTCAGTGTGCCATAAGTCAACAAGTGTAAATCTAAATAAAATGCGCTTGTCCTGATCTGACAAAAAAGCTCCAAGTCCATATAAAATCTGACGCAAAAAGTCATGATCTGCACGAACTTTTGCTTTGAGCGACTCATTAAGTGCCAGCTCTAAGTTTATGGGCAATCCGAGGTGTTTTAAAAAATCATCCCTTGAAATTTCGGACCGCATTAATTGGCCTAATAAGGTCAGTTGATCTGCTGACAGGGAATTGGTGTTATTCGACAACTTCAAAATTTTTAAGATTTTGATTAAATATATTTATTGCCTCTCCTTTGCCTAAACCTATATTTACTTGACCATTAGGCCCAATAGGAAAGGGATAAGTGCTACCTTCTGTTTTAAACAAAGCATTATTTTGTGTCCAATTATTAACAGTAGTTACATGAGGCATATTAGGAAAGTATCCCATCATCTTCTGAGTCCCATCATTTCTTACACCTACGGCTTGTAAAGAGTTTAGAGTTCCTAAATTTGTATAAAATTTCACAACCCGGCCATTTCCACCATAATTTGCTGGAGCGATTTGGATGTACACCAAAGTAGGTGATGTAAATGTTTCTGATGTAAAAGGTAGCTTTCCTGTATTCAACAAATGCTGATAATTACTTTCCGATATACCTCTATAAAACACCTCCCCCCCTTCTCGAATCACATAATCCCCCTGCTGCCCAATTGCAGCCCCTCCTCCATTAGCAACCACATCAAACCACGATCGCGGCGTCGCATTAGCCGTCCTCGTATTCCCCGCCAGTTCAGCTGAAAATTCAATTGGGTCTTTCCCGGTAGTATTCAAATAATTATCTATCGTTGAAAGATCAACAGGACTTCTTCTGATTTCAGCAGGTAATGCTGCCCGATTCACCACCTCCCAAGCCCTTACCAATTCCGGCTTTTCTTTTAAAGCCTGAGCCAAGTTAAGGTTTTCGGTTAAATCATCCAAGAGTTTGCCGCGCAAATCGGAATTATCGGTGAATTTTCGGACTTCCGTCCACCAATCGTCGTCTCGGAAGAGGCTTTGCAGGGCTGTGGAGCCGTGCAGGTGGTCTGCAATATCGGCGGCGTGTTCGGGGCTGATGTCGAACAGGTTGACGACGTCTTCCGTTTGAATGCGATCGGGGTGAATGAGGCGGTAAAAATCCCAGGCACGCCCGGGTGGAAAGGAAGGCATTTCGGTCAGCATGCGCAAGAGGCCGCGCACCAGAATCGGTTTGCCCAAGGCTTTCAGCTTGTCTTTGAACTTGGGCGCCGATTGTAGCACGGTGCCAATTACCAACGCTGAACCCGCGCCGAAAAGGCAATTTTTCAGCGCAAAAGAATCCCGGAGTTCGCCCTGCTGGGTCAATCCATCCACGGCACAACTCATGCTGGCGGAGACAATCAGCCCCTGCCAGCCGCTGCTGGAAATCATGGCTTCGACAGAGGACGCACTGGCTTGATAAAGATCTAATCCCTGGAACGATTCCACGACTGTAATCGGCGCACCCGGCGGGAACCAGTATTTTATTGTGGCTTGCAACAACAGATCAGCGGTAAAACCAACGGCTGCTTCCGCCATTTTTTCCCGACCAATCTGAACCAAATAAGGTCCTAAAACCTCGGCGGCCACCGGCCCCGATCCAAATGCAAGCAAGGTCCCGAATACCCGGTTGAACCCCTGCATCCACGCTGATTGCGTGTTGTAAGGCTCAAAATCAAAATGGGTCAGGGTGCCAATCAGGCAGGGATGTTGCTTCACGTAGCGCGAAACCGGGTCATTGCTGTCGGGGTGTAGATAGGGGTGATCTGCGTACTGCAATCTGCACAAAGCTGTATCCGAAAGGCATTCCAAAGACAGGTACAATGCACTTTCGACCAGTGCAAAGTGTTCGATCGGGAGGACTTCGATCGGCAGCAATGGATTTTCCAGGGTATAAACTGCTGCAGTAGGCATGGCGCCGCGAAAGATGCCAACCCGGCAAATGGAATCCACCAGACCTGCATAAACGCTGTCCCTATTGACTGCAATACTTTCCACGTATTCATCCGGGCCAAGCGAGACCAAGCCGTCTTTGGCAGCTGCATAGCCTGTAAATTTGCCATTTTCCCGCCAGCCGTAGTAAGTAACGTGTTCAATTTTATATCCCACTAAAGATCCCGCTGGCCACTCGTTGAACGCCGGATGGAAAGCGGCAACGGCATTTTTGGGAATGGCATACAATTCCCCCGCAGGTGTCAGGCAGGTATAGCCTGCATTGCTGCCAGTGTATTCATAATAAATATTGCCACCATAAATAAAATTGCGGGCGACCACCCCGGCTTCACTGGCGCCTTCTTCGTCTTCGTCAAAAAGTTCCCAATCACCGTCGGGCTCGTGGATCAGGTCCCACTGGTATTTGTGCAAATGAATACCGGCAGCATAATCCATCAGGTTGTCGGTACTTCCGGATGTCAGTCCTGTGTATTGCTCGAAGGTATGCTTTAGGTTGTATGCGCCGTGCGCCAACTCGTGGGCAATGGTTCGCGCAATCGGAATCTGGGCGGAGGTGTGGTTATTGACGACCACAAATCCGTATTTGCGTCCTCTGGGCATGAATCCTAAGCGATCTGGTGAAGCACAATCTGCTACCAGAAAAATATAGTACGTATCGGGCTCAGTATCCGTGTTTCTTTTGAATGCGCGAATCAATTCCCGCATGTCGGGGTTGTAGTTGGCCAGCAATCCGGACGAAGCGTCGCTCAGCGTGCCATTGAAGTCGGGCGCCTGCAACCCGCTGTGAATGCTCACCTCTGGCTGGATGACTGCCTGGTGGAATACTTGGTTCAATGCTTCGGCAACTCCGGAAGGTGGCGTTACACCGTTTACCGGAACCAGGACAACCTTGAGCGGTTTTTCGTTATAGGCCGCCACGTGCAACTGCCCGGCGATGTGAATATCCGTAGAATCGGCGCCAGTGTGCAGGGCATACACCACACCTACCGGGCCTTTATACTGGCCACTGGTTACCGTCAGCGTCGCAACACCGGATGAATCTTCGCGGGGCAATAATGCGCGGTTTTTATTGACAAAAGTGATGCCCGTCAAACCTTGTGGTGCACTGGCATTCACCCGGTCTGTTCCTGATGCCGTTGCCGATTTCCAGGGAACGTGGTAGGTTTGGTTTGAAATATTGAGGTGGGTGTAGTGGTCCGTGAGAACGTCGTGGGTGAATTCATCGAACCCATAAGTCTGTTGCGGGTTTTTGAAAAACTGAACCTGAAAAGGCGCATTTTGATACAATGCATTGACAGCGGCCTGGTATTCGGCCAGCGCTGTCGCCAATTGCTCGCGGCAAATCAGGAACTGTGCTTCGTCCTGAGCGGCATTCAGACAGTCCAATGCAGCCTGAATGTTTTGTCCCAGAGAATCCGGTAAAAACGGAAACGATGTTGTGGCCTCCGCAATGGCTGCCAAGGCATCTTGCTGCGCTTGGTTGTAATCGGCAATCGTCGCCAGTGCATCTACAATTTCTTGGGCGATCCCGAGTATTTCTTCTACCTGGCTCAGGATATTGTCGAGCTGATCCAACTCATCCATGACCTGATCAATCAGCTCATTAATGCGATCTATAATGGCCAGGCTGGCTCCCGTAACCTCCATTTGACCGGCAACCATCCTGCAATGCTGGTTTACCCGGATATTGGCAAAAGACAAACGCAGCCGCGCCTCCTCAAAATAGGGCGCCGACACATACCCGGTTCCCCGGAAAGTGCCGGCCCCTGAGACCTCTGAAAGTATCACCAAAAAATCGCCGGCCCAGACGGTGTCGCCGGGGTGAAGCGTGCTCACCAAAGGCACGTCGCCGGAAGGCACAAGGGCCGAGCTATCTCCGCAGCTATAGGAATAATCTGCTGTTGCCGCTAAGGCACAACTCGCTCCGGTCGTAGAAAAAAACAAGGTGTCACAGCGATCCTGGGGCGCTGAACAGGTATAACAAACCCGCGCTTCGTATTCGGTGAGAGGCGCCAACCCTTGCAATGAAAAAGCAGTATGCTGGGTACTGACCGATGCTCCAAAAGCTGGGTCATTGCGTTTCCGGTGACTGATGTACCAGGTTTCCGGATTTACTCCTTCCGGCGAACGCCAGGATAGTTCCGCCTGATGATCCGTCACCAAAGAAGCCGTCAACTCTTGAGCCGGGAGTGCATCATTGCAGTTTTCCTGCCCGGAATCCAGGGTGTGTGCAAGTATGGGCACAGTGCCGGGTGTCCCATCCGCGCAAGTGAAATTTAGTGTGAGCGTATAACCGGTTGAAGCCATAAGCCCCATCAGCGTGTGTTCTCCTTCCGGGACAGAGACTGGAATGGATTGAACCACTTGACTATTGGCTTCCGGATGCCAGGAAAGCGATTGCAGTGCAACTCCATTGAGTAGTTGTCCGTCGTCGCTGGTTGTTTCCCAGTGGATTTGCAAACTACTTTCGGTTCGGTTGATAAGTTGTGGCGCAACCGGCGGCGTGCAGGGAATCCCGTAGTGAAAAGCGTAAATTTCGCTCCATCCTCCATTGAGAAAAGCCGCTTGCCCCATTACATCAAACGCCCGGATGCGCACTAAATAGTCCTGGCCTGGTATGAGCAAAGGATTGAGGTTGGTATAGAGGTAAAATGGCATCAACGTCTGGACTACAGCCAATGGTGGCGTAGCCTGGAGGACAAGATCAGGACTGAAACCAGCCAGGTTGTTTTCGTAAATTTCCAGGGTGTACCCCGCATTTATCCCGGCGTGCATCGCTTGCCAAACGAAACGAAGTTGCTGAACAGGCATTACGGGAACTTCTGCCCCCGGCTCGATCAATACTGGCGGGCGGTGCAACTGCATAAACCCATTCGCGCAACCCGTGTTGGATACCGGCGGGTCGAAAAAGCGGTTGTAATCATACACTGCTGCGCAGAGCGAAACGGGGCCTTCCGGCAACAACCCTCCTCCTGCGAGGATTGCAGATTGCTCGATCCCTTCAAATTCTAAGTTGAGGGGGTCAAAATAATCCCGAAGCTGGGCTCCGGTGAGCACTAAAGGTTGATTCCTCCTCAAGATCAAAGGCGCCGGGTGGTAATCCTCCCGGGTTGTGATGCTAAAACCCGGGCCCGACAATCTAAGGCGCAGTATTGCTGCATACTCTGGTCGCGAATCCGTTGAAATCAAGGTAATCACAACTCTTCCAGGGTCATCATAAGCCTCCGGCAATGGACTAAATTGCGTAACCTGTACGATGGCGGTTATCGGGTATGGCTGACTCAAAAGGGCTGGTATTTCTGATAAAATCAGGGTCAATACCGCAATTATACAGCGCCATTTTGTGTAAAGACATTTGATTACTGGTTTCATTGTCAGCTTCTTATGATGTCTAAATTTTGCACCTTTCAAGGCTTGTTTGTTTTTCATCACTGTTAGGGCGACCGCAAGGGTCGCCCCCAGGGGTGATCAGTTCTACATTTTCACCACGTTTTTGAAGAAGAATTGATGATAGATGATTGATAAATGATGATTGATGATGTAAAGCATACACATTCGATGTGT
>JBJXFD010000592.1:0-2521 GCA_046153985.1 Saprospiraceae bacterium | reverse complement strand
GTTTGGCTCGGCAGTCACCGGTTGTCGCCTTGCCGGCAATCCGTGCCAGGACAATGAGTACCAAAATAAAATCCTGGACCTCGACGGACAGGGGCATGGCTTTAATGAAGTGGTCTTTGAAAATGACCTGAAATGGGACAGTTGGGAAGAACAGTGGTTTGGTCCGCCTGCCAACGCGGCCAATGCTGCACAGTGGCTTTCAGAGCAGGGTATCCGGGTGCGGGGGCATACCTTAGTTTGGCCGGGCTGTTCCTATTTGCCAGACGACCTCTGCAACAACTTGAGCAACGCGACTTATCTCAAAAACCGCATTGATGGCCGCTTGCAAACTGCACTGACTTTTCCCGGTCTTTCCGATGTGGTGCGCGAATGGGACGTGTTGAATGAAATTACGTTCAACCGCGATCTTGAATATGCCTTTGAGGGCGAGCCCGGCTACCCGACCGGTCGGGAGTTGTACTCAGATATTTTCAAAAAAGTCAAAGAAATTGATCCGGGAATTGGAACCTGGCTGAACGACTACGTCACCATCAGCCAAAACAACAGCAGCGGCGTGGTGTACGACCGCTACAAAAGCTTTATTGCGGAGATCATTACCAATGGTGGCGACATAGACGGGATCGGGTTTCAGGGCCATATCGGCGCTTTTACAACCTCTATTTATAAGGTATATGACATCCTGGAAGATTTTCACCAAACGTTTGGCCTGCGTGCCAAAATCACTGAATACGACATCAATACCGACGCGGGCGAGCAGGTAGCTGCTAATTATATGCGCGACTTTTTGACGATGGTTTTCAGCCATCCCAGCACCGACGCTTTTCTGATGTGGGGCTTCTGGGACGGCGCGCACTGGCATGCCGATGCGCCAATTTTCCGCCAGGACTGGTCGCTGAAACCTTCCGGCGAAGTTTTTTTAGATTTGGTTTTTAATGAATGGTGGACCGACGATGTTGCCGCCACCGCTGCAAACGGCATTGCAACGATTCGGGGTTTTAAGGGACAATACGAAATCACGGTGGAACACAATGGCCAGGTGGTGAAAGACACAGTTTGGCTGGAAGAAGACCTGACGCACCCCATGCAATTGACGATCACCAGTGCGGATGAAGCAGATGCGGTGGCCAATTCAATCCGCATTTTCCCTAATCCTGCAAAAGAGGAATTGTTTATTGAGTCTAAGGCAAGCGGGCCGGTTCAGGTTCGATTGTACGATGCGCAAGGGCAATTGAAGCTATCCCAGAACAGGGTTGGTCGTTTTGAATTGGGCGCATTGTCGTCCGGGGTTTATTTAGTCGTGGTGGAACAAGATGGGAAGGTATATCGGAAGAAGGTATTGATTTGGTAAGTTATTTTTCACCACATAAAAACGGTCATCCAAGTCGCATTTATGTTTCATCCCTACAATTCGGCACAAGTTGTGAAAATCCTGTTGTATCTATGTGGCCAAATAAAGTGATATGAAAAATCTCAACCTTGGCTTATTCATTTTAATGCTCGGCTTGCTAACTTCCTGTTCCGACAACAACGCGGCAACAGCAACCGCATCTGGCAGCGAGCCTTCTACAATATCTAAAAAATCTATTGCCATGAAAGAACCCTTTGTCCACGCCGTTTATTTCTGGTTAAAAGAGCCGGAAAATCAGGAGGCCCGGAAAAAATTTGAAGCTTCGTTGAAGAACTTCATCCAGCAATCTGCCTATGTCCGGTCTTCGCATGTTGGCACACCCGCCCCGACAAGCCGGCCGGTTATTGACAGTTCTTACTCTTATAGTCTGGTGGTAACTTTTGATTCAAAGGAAGATCAGGATAAGTACCAGGATGAGCCGGTGCATTTGAAGTTTATTGAGGAAAGCAAAGATTTGTGGGAGAAGGTTTTGGTTTATGATTCGATCGCCTTGGGAGATGAAAAATAAAGCCATTTGAAAAAACCTTTGTGAAAGGATTCAAAAAAATATTAGCCCTGCTCATTTCCCTATTCCTCATCGGAATAGCCGCTTTCAACATTCGCCTTTATTATCAACCAACATTCAAACAGCAAGGCCCCTCCCAGCTCAACCAGGATTTAATCCATCATTTAGCCCATTTAAAAGAAAAACTGCATGCCGGCGCGGCTTCGGATATGCAGCAATTGTACCCGGAAGGTTTTGTGTTCCTGAATGCGGTTTATGGCTTTATGGCATCTTTTACCAGCCTGGCATCCGGGAATACCCGAAAGGAAAAACTGGCGGCGAGGATTTTGATTCCGGGCCGGTCATTTGGGGCATAGGTGGTGCCGCTTCCATTGTTGGTCGGCGTACGAGGGCCTTATACGGCGAACAACAGGTTGCCACAGGCCTTCGGAATAGTATTGAAACTTTTGGCATGGGCAAAACGAGGCGTGGAAAAAAGAACTACCTGTTTGGCAGTCTACCGACCGCCGATGGTTTTATTGCCTGGAGCAATTCAGTGGAAGTTTGCAAACCGCAGGCAACGACGCCCAATGGTGGCTGGAGATTAAAAATTCAGTTGATATCCTTAG
>JBJXFD010000575.1:0-15564 GCA_046153985.1 Saprospiraceae bacterium | reverse complement strand
ACCGTATACCACAGCACCATTCATGCACATCAAAACTTTCGTCGGCGTTTATCCCAACCTGGCGCGCGTCCGGCCTTCGGTTGGTTCCTTTTTAGATCAGGTGAAAGAGGCCTATCCGTCCCTGCGGGCGGCTGATTATTTCCTGAGCATCCCGGAACCGAGCTGTTTCATCTATCGCATCGAGGGGCCTAAGCACCACAACACCGGGGTCATCGCCTGTCTGGATGTGCGCGATTTTTTGGAAGGCCGCATTCTTCAGCATGAACGCACCTTAGAAGCTGAGGAGGAAAAACAAATGCGGCTGCTGCTGGAGCGACGCGCCGCCGTGAAACCCGTGCTGATGGCTTACCCGAACGCAGCCCCACTCGAACGCTGGATTTCGGCATTCATGCAGGCCCATTCGCCTTTTATGGAGATCAACCTCGAAAAAGAGAAAAAATTGCACCGGGTCTGGCGGGTATCCGAGGCGACCGATTTGGGAGAACTGGCGGCGCTTTTCGACGAGCACGTGCCGCGGGTTTACATCGCTGACGGGCACCACCGCACCGTTTGTTCGGCTTTGCTGTACAAGCGTTTGCAGGAAGAAAACAAGGACAACCTCATCTACGACCGCTTTCTGTGCGGGCTTTTCGCGGAGTCGGAACTGGAAATATTTGCCTTCAACCGCATGGTGCAGTTGCCGGATCATTTGGATGTGGAAACCCTGCTGTCGCGCTTAAGCGCATGGTGTACGGTGAAGTTGCTGCGCAAAAAACGCCAGCCTTTAAAAAAGCACGAAATGACGCTGTTTGCCGGCGATGCCTGTTATAAACTCAGCTGGAAAAAGGAGGTACTCAAAGGCTACGCTGGCGCGCCTGCCATCCTCGATACGGCCTTGTTGAATGACCATGTTTTGGGAGAAATCATGGGAATAAGTGATGTGCGCACCGACCGCAGGGTTACTTATACCGAAAGTCCGAAAGGCTTGCGTGCGATCTCTAAGAGGATACACCAGGATCCCCGGTGTGTCGCTTTTTGCCTCTACCCGGTCAGCGCTTCCGAGTTTTTCGCTGTGGCAGACGCCGGCGAGGTGCTTCCGCCAAAATCTACCTGGTTTGAGCCGAGGATGAAGAATGGATTGCTGGTGCAGGAGTTCTAGCTTCGACTTCGCTCAGCTACCGGTACACTTCGCTCAGCTACCGGTACACTCCGCTCAGCTACCTGTTTCGTTCGCTGAGCGGAGTCGAAGCGAACGAAACAGGCAGCTGAGCGGAGTCGAAGCAACGGATGGAGAACTCAGCGAAGTCGAAGCCCCAAAAAAAAAGCCCTGGCTTTGAAAGCCGGGGCCCGAAAATATAAAGCTATGAAAACTAAAACTATTGCTGTTAGTTATTCTTCTTCTCCAACTTCCTTCCCACCTTTCAGGTGTTCCTGGTAAGCTTCCAATTCCTCCCAGTTGCCATCTTGCGCCAATTGTGCCTGCTTCGCCCAGGTGGACGGGTCATGCATATTGTATTGGCTGCCTGCCTCATCGAGGATGGCTTTCAGACGATCCGTATCCGTTCCTGCAAGATCTGCCCAGGTTTTGATCCCGGCAGCGTGGAGCAGGCCTTCAATCTTCGATCCGACGCCTTCGACGAGTTTCAAATCGTCGGCTTTAACTTTCTTGCCGGAAGGTAAGGTGATTTTTGCAGATGCAGAAGCTTTCGCCTTGGTTTTTTCTGCAACGGGCGCTTCAGCAGCCGGAGCTTCCGCAACGGATGCTTCAACAACCGGCGTTTCTTCTGTTAAAGCTACCTTGGTAGGGATCTTGACAACTGGCGATGCTACTTCTTCAACAGGCGCTGCTTTCTTCGGAGCCGGCGTTTTTTTGGTCGCAACCGGTGCATCCAAACGCTCTTCTACTTCCTGAAATGGAACCACACTAACAAATGTGCGATCCATGCGACCTCTTTTGAATTTCACATGGCCGAGGGCCGATGCGTGGAGGGTATGGTCTTTACCCATATAAACGTTTTCACCTGCGTGGAACTTCGTGCCGCGCTGGCGAATGATTACGTTTCCTGGTTTAACTACTTGACCGCCAAACAGTTTCACGCCAAGTCGCTTACTTTTACTGTCCCGGCCGTTGTCGGAACTACCGACGCCTTTCTTATGTGCCATGATTCAAAAAAATTTAAAAGTGGATCAATGGGCCGATCAGCCGGCGATGCTATCAATCTGAATTTTCGTGAAAGATTGGCGGTGGCCGCGCTTCACTCTGTAGCCTTTACGTCTTTTTTTCTTAAAGACAATTACTTTGTCGCCTTTCTGGCGATTCAACACAGTGGCGGTCACCTTTGCGGCGTTCAGCACCGGCGTGCCAAGTGAGACGTTGCCATCACGTTCGATCAGGAGTACCTGGTCGAATGTGACTTTATCGCCCTCCGTGGCTTCTAACTGGTGGACGAAGAGCTGCTGCCCCTCCTCAACTTTAAACTGTTGACCAGCTATGGTTACGATTGCGAACATGATTCAATAGTGATTTAAATGAATTGATAATTATTTTGGAGCGCAAATGTACGCCGCAGCGTCGGGAAATGAAACATTTATGCAGATTTTTATTTTTCTAAGGCGTGTTGAGACCTATAAGGTTTTGGAAACCTTATAGGTCTGATGCTAGCTCTGCCTTCAAAACCTTATCGGTCTGCTGCTGTTACCCTTACTTAATCAAACCTGTAACCTATGTCACTCTTCGGATTTTTAAAAAAAGACCCAGTCCAAACCCTTGAAAAACAATACGCCCGCCTGATGGAAGAAGCCATGCACATCCAGCGCAGCGGCGACCTCAAAGCGTATGCCCGCAAGATTGAAGAAGCGGAGGCGGTGCAGCAGGAAATAGAGGTATTGAAAGCAGCGAAAGGATCATAAAAATGATTTGGGCGTGCCCCCGCCTCCCGCAAGACCCACGCAGCGGGGTCGGGCTGTCCGCTATTATGGCCCCTGCACTGGTGATTGAGCGGAGTCGAAATCAGGTCGGGGCCATACCGCTTCCATCCCTCACGCGGGGAACATCTTCGGAAATGTGTATTCAAACACCCGAACCGCAGGTCCACACAGCCTCTTCAAAATACGCGTAATATTGATGCTGTTATTCTTTCAAATTGACTGAAAAAGACCTACTTTTGTACAATAACACCATCTTTAATCTTGTCCAATGTCACACAATGAAAAAGAGGAACTAATTGAAGAACAACGAATTTTGAAAATATTATTGGATTTTCATGTGAAAAACAGAGCCAATATCTCAATGAGCGATTCAGAATTTCAGGAGTATGTAAATGTCGTACTTGACCGCCTGAACGAGCTAACGAGATTGCTGGCTGAAATTGATGATGTAAAATGAAAAAATACGCCCAAATACAAGAAGTTGTCAGCAGATTGACGGATGATAACACCTTTCGTACTTTCTTTACCCTCTACCTCATGGCAACTTCTGATTCCGAACGCCAACAACTCAATGACCGATTTTGGCAGGATGCAGCCGTTCTGACCGAAGAAGAACAAACCCTGCTTCGCGCAGAGTTGACCCGTTGCTTTTTGCGGTTACCAGCCATGGCAGCCCAATTGGTTGCACGAGCGTCCGTCGCGACTGCCACTGTACACTAAAAAAATCCTTCAAACACCAAAATCGCCGGCCCACACAACCACACCTCCTCAAATCTGTCTCCGACAGGCTTAAATCGAACCCGAAGCTGTCCGCCCTTGGTTTCAATGGGCACATCGGTATGCTCCGCTTTTGGATTTTTCAAATACGATGCTATTGCTGCCGCCGTCACGCCAGTTCCGCAAGACAAAGTTTCATCCTCCACCCCGCGCTCATAAGTCGCCACCGAAATACCCGATGCTGTGGGTTCCACAAAGTTCACATTGATGCCTTCCGCCCGAAAGACCTCCGAATAGCGGATTTTCCGCCCCTGTTCCGCCACCGGCAGCTCATCGAGCTGATCCACAAACTGCACGTAATGCGGCGAACCTGTGTTCAGCACGTAATCGCCATCGCTGGTTTGCGTCACCGTCGCCACATCCGACATTTTCAATTCCACCCAGTCCCGCGCTGTCATCCGGGCCTCATGCGGACCATCAATGGCCATAAACCGGCATTGGTCGCCGATGATGCCGAGGTGCTTTGCAAAAGCAACGATGCAGCGCCCGCCGTTGCCACACATGGAGCTTTCGCGCCCGTCGGCGTTGAAATAAACCATCCGGAAATCACAGCCGGGCGCGTTTTCCAGCAAAATGAGGCCGTCCGCGCCGATGCCGAAACGCCGGTCGCACAGGCGCGCAATCAAGGCCACATTGGCCGCGTCCGGAAAAATGCCTGAGCGGTTGTCCACCATCACAAAATCGTTGCCGGCGCCCTGGTATTTAAGAAATGGAATGTTGATTGGCATTTTTAGTTCATCGTTATTGGTTATTGGTTATTGGTTACTGGTTATTGGTCTGTTCTGGCTTCCTCAAATCTTCAATTTTTTTGCTCCGCTGGCGCGAGGACGGTAGCTGAGCGAAGTCGAAGCCCCGCCGGCGCGAGGACGGTAGCTGAGCGAAGTCGAAGCTCCGCTGGCACGAGGCTCCGGCCTCGCGTCTACTATTTAAGAGGCTCTGCCTCTTGTTCGGGCGACCGCAAGGGTCGCCCCTACCGACGCCCGGTGCTATCCCTAACCTCCTCCTCCGGAACCGGTGGCACGTAGTTCGGATTGGGTTTCTTGAACAGCACCAGTGCCCCCAGCAACACCATCAAAGCCAGGCCAAGCATTGGCAAACGCCACCCGCCCCAGATGTTTTCGAAATATGCTTCGTGTTTTTGCATGATTATTATTCTGTTAACGTTGTTAATTGATGGTGGTTTCAGTGTAAGTTTGTATATTGTTTCTGAATACCATCACCTGAACTCCTAAAATTGCTCATCTCAATGACCGGGATCATGAAAAAATACGGCATTGTCATCGTCAGCTCCCTGCTGAGTGCCATTCTGGCGGTTTTTTTCTACCGTCTCCTTGGCGCGTCCCAGCAGGTCGTCATCCGGGAAACCCTGCCTTCGCAGCAAACCGGATGGACCGATGACCCTTTGGCGCATACGAAACAGCGCACGTTTCTCTCTTCCGCCCCCACCAATTTTACGGCTGCGGCCACCGCCGTCACGCCTGGTGTGGTGAACATCCGCGCAGCGCAAAGCAGTCGCTTCGATTTCTGGGGCAGCGACGAGGCCTATGGCTCTTCATCGGGGTCGGGGGTCATCATTTCCGCCGACGGGTTCATTGTGACCAACCACCACGTCATTGAAAGCGCAAATGAAATTCAGGTAACGCTGAACGACAAACGCGGGTTCAAAGCCGAGATCGTTGGCATTGACCCATCCACGGATCTGGCGCTCCTCAAGATCAAAGGTAGCAAATTGCCCTATCTTGAGTTTGGCAATTCCGATTCGCTGCGCGTAGGAGAGTGGGTACTGGCCGTTGGCAACCCTTTCGAATTGCAATCCACCGTCACGGCGGGCATCGTCAGCGCGCGGGGCCGCAGCATTGACATCCTCGAAACGCAGGACCGCATCGAATCTTTCATCCAAACCGACGCAGCCGTCAACCCAGGCAACAGCGGCGGCGCCTTAGTGAATACGAACGGCGAACTCATCGGCATCAACACGGCCATCATCACACGCTCCGGGCGCTACGAAGGCTATTCGTTTGCCGTGCCCGGCAACCTCGTGCGCAAAGTCATCAAAGACCTGCGCGACCACGGCGTCGTGCAGCGCGGCATCCTCGGCGTATTCATTGACGACCTGACGGAAGAGCGCGCCCGGCAACTCGGGTTGCCAGCCATCGAAGGTGTTTACATCACCCGCATCACCCCCGACGGCGCTGCCGACAAAGCCGGCTTGCGGGAAAACGACGTGGTGCTGAGCATCAATGGCGTCAAAACCAAAACCTTGCCCGAAATGCAGGAGCAATTGGGCAGTTACCGCCCCGGCAATAACCTCGCCATCGAGTACATGCGCGACGGCAAAAAGCACAAAGCCAACGCCGTACTGCAAGGCAAACCCGGGGATGTTGTAGCCGCCAGTTCAAAAGACGACGGCTTCCTGCGCGACCTCGGATTCGAATTGCGCGACCTTAGCCGGGACGAACAAAAGCGCCTCAATACCAAAGGCGTGCGCGTGGTGAGCATCTTCCGCGGCAGCAAAGTGGAACGTACCAATATGGACCCCGGATTCGTCATCACGCGCGTGAATAGCGAATCCGTTACCAGCGTCGAAAACCTGACGCAAAAGCTGAAAAGTGCGAAAGGGAAAGTGCTGCTGGAAGGGGTTTATGAGGATTATGCCGGGGAGTATTATTATGCGTTTTCAATGGAATGATTAGCCAAGGGAAATTATCCTATAAACTTAATTTTTTCCTTCATCCAATCAACTAACGCCATGAAAACACAAAGCTCGATTATCCTCCAACAATACGCTGACCGGGTAGTTATTTTTATTCCCAATGAAAAAAATCCCGCTATTATTACAGGAATGTCCGCGCTTCTTATTGGCTGGTGCTACATTCTATATCAGTTTATTTTGCCTGTTTCAGATATGCTCACAGAAGGCGTCGAAGGCAGTAATATGTTGATTATTTTGATATTAGGTTGGAGTTTAGGCGCTATACATCAACTGTCCCGCATCTTATACCTCCTTTTTGGAGGTTTGGTGATAGAAGGTTCCAAAACAAAAATTGCGGTTAAAAAACGCTGGGCATTGCTTTACCGTACCTGGCGCTACGATCCGGCTGGCATGTCTAATATTCGGTTCAGAGATGAATTGGTCGAAAAACTACCTGAATTTCTAAAGCCCGGGAAGAATTGGCCCATCATCTTCGATTATAAAGCTCCTGGAAACCGGGAGAGCTTGCTCGATATTCGCCTGGAAAAGGCCGATGCGCTACTGATTTTGAAAACATTACTTGATCGGGATATTCTGAGACGCGACCAGATTACAGAACAGGGTGTTGAGTTTTAGAGGCAGGTCATAAGACGCCAGAAACCTGACTTTCCCCCAAAACTCTCCCTGTCAAAAACCTGACAAATTCTCCTCAAACATCCCCACCCCGCCTCAAATGCTTGTATATTGACCCGTGGATTTTTTTCACCACAATAGGCACATAGCTATTTTCACAATAGGGCACATAGTATCCCGCGCCCTATGTGCCCTATTGTGAAAAAACTATTGTGAACTATGTGGTAAAACAAAAAAATACGATGAAAACCCTCTTCCTCCCCATCCTTTGCCTACTGGCCTTTGCGGCAAGCGCCCAAGACCTGCTCCACAGCCGTCAAAGCAGCGCCTTTACTTACATCTATCGCATCAGCAACGAAGAAGCGGAACGCGCTTACTACGCCAAAGACGGCGAAGCGCATCCGGCTTATTTCCATACGCTGGTTGATTCCTTTCCTACGGATAGCCTGCCGGTATTCGATTTGCCGCAAGGCCACTATTTAAAAACTTCTGCCCGGAAAGGCGAATTGTGGGCAGAAATATTGACCGTTCCGGCTTTGCAGGTAATCCTGTTCAACAACAGCGCGGATTTGTGTATTGCCGTGCAGGATAGTTTGGGAAGGCCGATACCCGAAGCCGTGGTAAAAGCGGGCAATAAACGCATTCGTTTCGATGAAAAAACGCAGCTCTACCGTTTGGCGAAAGCCAACAAAAAAGGGGTGCTTTCAATTGAATATCGGGGATTTGAAACCTGGTATTCGCTGAATCGGAGGTGGAATAACCCGGGGTGGAAACGCACCCTGAACACCAACCCCTTATCCTACCTGTGGAGGCCGGTTTCCTTTGCAGTAAGGCTGCCCGTGGATGCGGTGCGAACCGCAGTGTCACCCAGAAGACCTTTTTATACAGTCTATCAAACCAAACAGTTTTTTGTGCGGGCCTACCAAAAAGTAATTTGCCTGCTCAACGACTACAATTGCGACGAAGACCGGGAAGACCGTTTCCCTCAGAAATGGCAGGGTTATTTAGTTTTTAACAAACCCAAATACCTGCCCGGCGACACCGTCAAATACAAAGCTTTTGTGACCAATCTGAAAGGCAAGCCGCTGACTGATTCCGTCACCATTTCCCTGCACAAATGGAACGGACAAAAAGCAATGGCACGCATAGCGCCGTACGCACCCGGGGCCTACGCCGGGGAATTTGTACTGCACGACAGCCTGAACTTGCGCTTAGACCAGTTCTATACGGTTTCGCTTCAAAAACGAAAAGACCGGATTTATTTGGAAGAATCATTCCGGTATGAAGACTACGAATTGAGAAGCATCTCGCTAAAAGTGCGCAGCGACGTCAAACGGCATTTCCGGGGGGAAGATTTTGAGGTTTTTTTGAAAGGTACGGACGAAAACGACCTGAATTTGGCCGATGCCCGCGTGGAAATGGTGGTGGTTCCGTTGAATCCGTTAGGTTACCACGCAACAGCCTTGTTCCTCCCGGACACGCTTTGGCGCTTGGAGCAAACGCTGGAACCCTCCGGCGAAACGGCGATCGCCATCCCGGATTCCATTTTCCCGCCGCTTAACCTGGAATATGAGTTGTGGACAACCATGCTGACTTCCGACAATGAGCGGAAAACTGACCGGCAATCATTTACCTTTTACCACCTTTTGGAAGAACCAATTTTTGAATTGAAAGGCGACTCGATTCACTTTTCTTTCCAACGCAATGGCAAATCGGCGCCTGCAACCGGGCAGTTGAGTATGGTTAATCCGCTAATGGTTGCCACGCCCCCGAGCAGCATTGACCTGCCGCACCAGGAAAAGTTGAATCCCCACTGGTTGCGTTATGACTTAAAAGTTGGAGGCGTACAACGGAATTTTTTTCCTGAATCTGAAGATGCGCAGCTCCGGATTTTGCTGGAACAAGGCCCGGATTCGTTGCGGATGGTAGCCCTAAATCCGCGTAAGTTGCCCTTCCGGTATTTTCTGTACGATATAAACCAGGAAGTTGAACGCGGTTACGGCGTTTCTATGGACATTCAAAGGCAGGGAACGGGCAACCGTCAACACCAAATCGTGGTGCAATATCTGTGGGGAGGCCACATCCGGGAGGAGTATTTCAACTCCAATTTCCAACCAAACCACCTGAACATTGCCGTTGAACAACCCGCGCTGGTTTATCCGGGACAGCTTGCAGATATTCGCATTGCCGTGACGGACCAATCGGGGAAACCGGTACCGGATGTGGACCTTACCGCGTATAGCATCACCAAAAAATTCGAGTATGGGGCGCCCCGGGTGCCTTTAATCAACCTCAAAGCGCGCAACCGTCAATTTATCAACAAGTTTGAAATGGCACAGCCGGGCCAAAAGCGCCTTTCTTCTCAACTGAATTTTCCGGTCTGGCGGGAAAAAGCAAGTTTGGACACCATCAAATATTACCGGTTTTTGTACCCCGGTCGGGAAGTTTATCGGTTTGAAGCCACGCCACCAGATTCTACCACCCAGTTTTCGCCTTTTATCGTCAACAAGGGGCAGGTGGAACCCGTTCACGTCGTTTATTTAGATCAAAGACCGGTTTATTTTAGTTGGTCGGAAAACGAGCGGCCCTACTCGTTTCGCGCAAATCCCGGCTACCATCGCGTGGAATTGCGCACGCAGGATCGCCTGTACCGCATTGATAGCGTTTACATGGCCGGCGGCCGGAAACTCGTTTTCAGCCTGAGCGATTCCATCCGGTCCAAGCATGTGAAAATTACGCCCATGCCCAAAACCTTGAACGACAGTGAAAAAGGCAACCTCTACCGCTACATCTTCCCATTTCGGCATACTTTCGGAAGCGAAACAGCCTATCTCCGGCAAGGGAAAGAAATTTTGCTGTTGCAACAAAAATACCTGTTGCAACGCCCACCAAATACAATGCCCGGGTACAGTAACGGAAGTTTTCTGGCAGGCCCCGTTATGCCCGATCTCACTCAATTCGTTTTAGCGGATGGGTTTGAGAGTTATTTCGAGCACGAGCCATTTTTTGAGTACAATTTTTTGAAGGGAATTCTGAAAATGCGGCAGACAGACCCTGCCAAACGCTACCCGACTAATTTGTTTGCGTCCGCCGTAGAAAACCTTGGCGATTGGACTTTTTCAGAACCCTATTTGCTGAGCGAACGGCAATTGCGCCTCGATGCCTGGCGCCGGCAGAACGCTCGCTATCAATATCCGCAGGAAACGCCGCCGGGCAAGGGTAAACTGTACTTAGTTCTGGAAGGAAAGAAGGATTTTTCAATGCCGTTGAATATCCTGCTGCTGCATCGCAAAGACCCTAATTTTTTTCGCGTTTACCCAGGCACGACGCAAGTTTTTCACAACCTTGAATCTGGCGATTACCGGGTGGTCTGGATTTACGACAATGCCCGTTACGCCCTTTTGGACTCGCTGTTTGTGCAAGGGCGCGGAATGACTTACCGGCTTCTTGAAAACCTCGTCATTCAGCCTCGCGATACGTTCAGCGAACGCATGAACGAAATGCTGGAACAGCAAATGCGCTCGCCGGTACCGAATAAAAAAGGCATGGAACGAGAAGTAGGCCAGATGAAGCAACTCTATCAGGGGAGCTTTTCGTGGTCGGGCCCCGGCAGAATGATCCATGGTCGGGTGACGGATGAAACAGGAGAACCGCTCATTGGCGCAACGGTCAGGACTTCATCCGGAACCAATGGGGTTATGACGGACTTTGACGGGAACTACAGCCTTTTTTTGCCGGAAGGCGAAAATGATATTGAAATCTCCTATACCGGCTATCAATCTGTTCGGATTACGGATATTGGTAATGACCCCATTGTAGATGCTGCCCTAACCTCCTCGGGGACTTTATTGGAAGAAGTGACGGTTATTGGTTATGGCGTCCCGTTGATCGAGCGGGATCAGACAACTTCCGGAACGGTCCTCACCAGTGATGAAATCCGGGGCGTGCCTACCCGCAACATCAACGCCATGGCCGCCATGACAGCGGGACTCAGCTCAGACGTAGGCGGCGAGTCTACCGTCCGCGGTAGCCGGGCAGATGGCGTACTGTATTATGTGGATGGCATTCGGGTGCAGGGGGACCTTATTCCCCAATCCGAGTTAGATCAGATCGCCAACGTGGAGCTGCTAAAAGGCGAAGCTGCTACCGCACTTTTCGGCCCCGAAGCCGCCAAGGGCGTGGTGCTCATCACCACCAAAAAAGGCGGGAAAGGTGCGAATTTCGACGCCGCTTTTCTGGAAGCCGCAAGTCAGGCCAGCTCCATCCGCAGCAATTTTTCGGATTATGCGTTCTGGCAACCCAAATTGCGGACGGATAGGGAAGGCAAGGCGACTTTCAAAGTTACTTTCCCCGACGACATCACCAATTGGAAAACCTTTGTGCTGGCCATGAATGGCAATCAGCAATCCGGGCAAACCGAAGGCAATATCCGGTCGTTCAAACCTTTGGCCGCAAGGCTCAGCCTGCCGCGTTTTTTGGTGCAGGGCGACAGCGCCTGGGCCATCGGCAAAGTGCTGAATTATTTGCCCGATACGGTGTCGCTGCGCGCTGGCTTTGCGCTGGGCGATGCAGAAGCCGTACTACGCGATTACCGGATTGCCGATGCCGTGACGGATTCTGTGCTGCTTTCGCCAACGACAACCGACTCGCTTCAGGTGAAATTTTTGTTGCAAAAACCCGACGGCTACTTAGATGGCGAACAACGCAGCATCGAAGTATTTCCGCTGGGCTTGGAACGCACTGCCGGCAAGTTCATCGCGCTGGAAGGCGATACGACCTTGCAGTGGACGTTCCCTGACAGTCTGGGCGATGTGTACCTCTACGCCCGCGCCGATGTGCTGGACGTCGTGGAAGAAGAGATCGCCCGGCTCATCCACTATGAATACGATTGCAACGAACAAATGGCTTCCCGGCTGAAGGCGTTGCTGGCGGAAGAGCAAATTGCCGCGTTTAAAAACAGGAAATTTCCACGCAAAGCGCAGGCGCAAAAACTGATTAACCGCATTTTGAACAACCAAAACGACCGGGGACTTTGGGGCTGGTGGAACCAATCTGCTACAAGCTACTGGATCAGCACCCACGTGCTGGAAGCGCTGATTGAAGCTAAAAAGAAGGGATATGCGGTACAATTGCCGGAGCAAAAAATTATAGAGCAGGCGATTTGGGAACTGGAATCAAATGTCTCAACCGCCCGAAAACTGGAATTGCTGTACCTCCTGCGCAGCTTTGACGCCAAGTTCAAGTACGAGGCTTACCTGCCTTTTATTGAAAAAGACACCACCCTTTCCACCTTCGACCGCTTCCGGTTGATGGAATTGCAGCAGCGGTCCGGACGGGCCTGGAACCGCGACACGCTGGCGCATTACCGACAGGAGACCCTGTTTGGCAATGTCTATTTTTCCGGCGGAGAAACTGGGTTTTCTTTAGATAGAAACACGCTTCAACTCACCTTGGCCGCGTACCGCATTTTACAACGCGATTCCCTGCCAGACAAAGCGCTGCTGGGCCGCATTCGCAATTATTTCTTAGAACAGCGCAGCCGTGGGCAATGGAACAACACTTACGAAACGGCGCAAATTGTCGCCGCCATTTTGCCGGGGCTGCAAACGCGTGGGGATTCCCTGCAAGCCCCTACCCTGCTTCTGGCGGGCGGTGCAACAGCTGAGGTCAAAGCTTTCCCTTACCAGACAACCATCGCGCCGAGCCAGCCGCTGACCGTCTCTAAAACCGGCGACTTCCCCGTTTATTTCACCGCCTACCAACGCTATTGGGACGCAGCGCCCCGCGAAAACAGCGAACATTTCAGCATCAGTACTGCTTTCGCCAATGGCGGCAACCGCCTCCGTGCCGGCAAACCGGAAAAATTGGAAGTGACCGTGGAGGTACACAAAGACGCGCAGTATGTCATGATCGAGGTTCCCATTCCGGCGTCGTGCAGCTATGAGTCGAAACGCGCCTACTTTCCGGGGGAAGTTCACCGGGAATATTTCCGGCATAAAACTGCCATTTTTTGCGAAAACCTGAAGCAGGGAACGCACCGGTTTTCCATTGAATTGCTGCCGCGCTATGCCGGGACGTTTGCGCTCAATCCGGCGAAGGTGGAGTTGATGTATTTTCCTGTTTTTCAGGCGAATAATGCGGGGAGGAAGGTGGAGGTGGGGCGTTGAAAAGGTTAGGCGGAGGCTTGGGTTATTGGCGTAAAATTTGTATATTTGTGGGAACAAGATGATAGAATACGATATGACAGTATTGCAAATTCCTGGCATTGAAAAAACGCCCGGCGTATGTGGAGGCAGCGCGTGTATTGTACGCACCAGAATTCCTGTGTGGTTGCTGGTGGAAGCAAAAAATGCCGGCGCCACGGAGGCGTCTTTGTTGACGTCCTACCCTGCGCTTCGGGCGGAAGACTTGACGAATGCATGGGCTTATTACCGGGCTAATAAGGAAGAAATAGAGTTGGAAATTCAGGAAAATGAGGCAGTTGGAAGCCAAAGATGAAACTTTACAGCAATGAAGACTTCGATCTCATGGTCGTTGAGTACTTCGTTCGCTTGGCTTTATGGCATGATTTGTCTCTAAAACCGTATCTTTACAAAAAGATTTTTACATGCAAACTACTGAAGATGTCCGTCCAGCTATCCGGATTTATAAAAAAGGGGAAGAGCCTGATGATGTACTCTACTGGCTGAGTCGCCCTCCCATTGAGCGAATTCAGGCTTTGGAAGAAATCAGAAAACAATACAACGACTGGAAATATGGTCCTGGACGAGCATTTCAAAGGGTTTATAAGCTTGTTCAACGAAACAGCATTAAGTAATCACGCCACACATGCCCGCTAACAACTTCAACATCCACGGACTCACCCCCTCCCAAGTCCTCGAAGCGCAGGAAAAATACGGTTACAACCGCTTAGATTACAAAAAAGAAAATCCTTTTTGGGAAGCCATCAAAAGTTTGGCTAAAGAGCCGATGGTGCTGTTGTTGCTGGTGGCGTCCTCCATCTATTTCATCAGCGGAAAAACCGGCGACGGCATTTTTCTCGCCTCCGCCATTGTGCTGGTGGCGGCCATTTCTTTGTATCAGGACTCCAGAAGCCGCAATGCATTAGAGAAACTGAAGCACTTTTCCCAACCCAATTGCAAAGTGATTCGCGATGGCGAAGTGGTGGAAATCAAAAGCGATGATCTGGTGGTGGGCGACAGCCTGATGGTGGAAGAAGGCACCGCAATTTCCGCCGACGGCGTCATCGTGCATTCCAACGATTTTTCGGTCAACGAATCCATCCTCACCGGCGAATCGCTGCCGGTCTACAAAGACCAGTCTAAAGAAGACCATTTCATTTACCGCGGCACGACGGTTTCCAGCGGATTGGCCATTGCCACCATTACGGCCATTGGCAGCGCCACCAAATTGGGCAAAATTGGCAAAAGCTTAGAAAGCATTCAGGAAGAACGAACGCCTTTGGAATTGCAGATCGGCAATTTTGTAAAAAAAATGGTGATCGCCGGGGCCGTTGTTTTCCTCATCGTGTGGGCCATCAATTACTTTAAAACCTACGATATATTAGACAGTTTGCTCAAAGCGCTGACTTTGGCTATGAGCATTTTGCCGGAAGAAATCCCCGTTGCTTTCACCACGTTTATGGCTCTGGGTTCCTGGCGCCTGATGAAAATGGGCATTGTGGTGAAACAAATGAAAACCGTGGAAACGCTGGGCAGCGCGACGGTGATCTGCACCGATAAAACGGGAACCATCACAGAGAATAAAATGAGTTTGGCCGGGTTGTACGTGCTGGCCTCTCAAAAAACGTCCAAGCCCGAAGATGCGCTGGGCGAGGAAGAAAAAGCGCTCATCCGGCTGGCGATGTTTGCCAGTGAACCCATTCCGTTCGACCCAATGGAAATCGTGCTGCACGAGGCTTACACAAACGCCGCGACGGACGATGAAAGGCAGCACTACCACATGGTTCACGAATACCCACTGGGGGGAAAACCGCCCATGATGACCCACTTGTTTGAAAATGAGTCGGGCCAACGAATCATCGCAGCCAAAGGCGCGCCGGAAGCGTTGATGCCCATTTCCAATTTAACGGACGTTGAAAAACAGCAAATTGAAGCCGCAGCCAATGCCCTGGCGATGAATGGCTACCGATTATTAGCCGTTGGAGAGGCGACTTTTCCAGGCAATGATTTTCCCGCCGAACAACAGCAATTTCAATTCCGTTTTAAAGGCATCGTCGCTTTTTACGACCCGCCGAAGCAAAACATTCAGGCCGTTTTGGAGGATTTTTACAAAGCCGGAATTGCCGTAAAAATTGTCACCGGCGACAATGCGGCCACCACGGCGGCTATTGCCAAACAGGTTGGATTCCGGGGCTATGACAAAAGCATCAGCGGGGACGAACTCATGCAGTTATCGGATGCCGAATTGCAGGAACGGGTGATCAGCACGCAGGTTTTTACCCGGATGTTCCCCGAAGCCAAACTCAAAATCATCAATGCGTTAAAAGCAAAAAACGAAATTGTGGCCATGACCGGCGACGGCGTCAACGACGG
>JBJXFD010000572.1:0-2703 GCA_046153985.1 Saprospiraceae bacterium | reverse complement strand
TCAGATATGGCAGTTTTTGCCTGGGATAGTCAGAGCCATGATTTTGGAAAAATCAAACAAGGATTACCCGTTACTCATGAGTTTAAGTTCACCAACAAAGGCAAAGTGCCTCTGGTGATTACCAATGTTCAGGCTTCCTGTGGCTGCACTACTCCGGATTGGTCAAAGGCTCCTATTCCTCCAGGCCAGGAAGGGTTTATTAAGGCGACCTTTAATGCAGCTTCAGCGGGTGCATTTAACAAGACCGTTACCGTAACTGCAAATGTTGAACCTGGGTTTATGCAATTGTCCATCAAGGGAGAAGTTGCAGCTGAAATTAACTAGTATCGATATTTACTAATAAAAAAGTCAAGCCGGATAGGCTTGACTTTTTTATTGATCGCAAGCCATCTTGACTTTCTTTATAACTCCCTTATCCAAATATTTCTATAGCTGACCGGATTTCCATGATCTTGCAATTTTAATGAAGCCTTACCATGAGGCCGATAAACAGGTAATCCTTTGTACTCCATAGGCCCCCATATCTCTACGTTATTTTGAATGAGTACTCCGTTGTGTAAAACCGTAATTCGGGCTGGCGAAGTTACTCTTCCGGTTTCACTAAACCGTGGGGCAATGAAGATGACATCATAAGACTGCCACTCACCGGGCTTTTTGGTGGCATTCACTAAAGGGATATGCTGCTTATAGATAGAGCCTGCCTGGCCATTGGAGTAAGTAACGCTTTCATAGCTATCCAATACCTGCAACTCGTAGCGCTCCTGAAAAAAAACTCCACTGTTGCCACGACCCTGCCCTTCCCCTTCAATGACAATTGGACTTCTCCATTCAATATGCAATTGAATATCACCAAAGGCATTTTTAGATTTAATATCGCCCGTACCTTTTATAACAGTGAACGATCCGTCTTTCACTTCCCACTTAGCGGGAGATCCATCTTTTGCTGACCATTCACTAAGTTCTTTGCCATCAAAAAGAACGATGGCGTCAGAGGGAGGTTCGCTATTATTTTTTCCAGGAGTTACTTTAATTGGCTTGAGATCCCAGATTTCGGAGACCTCGGGATCAAGCGATTCACGTGGTTTGCTTTGTGAAAAGGCAAGTAAATTAACAAGACTAAGGAGAAAGAAGGCGATTGGTTTCATGCGAGTTATCTATTATTTCAAAACCTGACATATTTTCGAATCAATTCCTGATCAAGGCCTTTTGCTTTCGCTTTTCGTGCCTGTCTTCTTAGAATAAACTCAAAAAAGCTCATCCATCCCGGGAGGTTGCTTTCGCTGATTTCAAAAAGCCAAGCCAATGCGAGTCTGTCCTTAGGGAAACCTTTGCTATTCGTTTGACCGTCACTGGCAAGGCCATACCCAATTTGCAAAGACTGTTCAAAACCTTTACTAGCCGGATTTAACTCAACTCTAAATTTGCAAAAGTTATTTGATGCGTTAAAAAATCGATGATTTACGTTTGGCAGAGCAGAAATGGACTGACTAGGTGACAGGGTATGTATCGTTTTTCCTGCTTGCACCTTCAGTTCTCCCTCCAGGCAATCAAATCTTTCTGAATATGTTTTGTGATAATGAAGACCTACACCTCCTTTGGGAGCCAGTTCAACTTCAAGTAAAGTACTTTGACCATTCGTTTCTTCAGAAGTTTTTAAGAAGGTAACGTAGTCTTTTTGGATTGGATTATAAATTCTCCTTGTATTTTCCATGATTATTCTACGAAAATCGAACTGCAATTGGATTTTTAATTCGACTGATACTGATCCAAAATATGCTGACTGATTACTTTATATATTTCATTCAATGTTTGGTCATCCTGCAAAAATTCCAAGTGCTTGTCCATAATCTCTAAATCGCCTCTCATGGCTGGGCCTGTTTGAGAATTTTCTGGTCCGAGGGATAACCCTTTATTAATTGATTCAATGATCAATGGTTTTAATAATTCAAAATCAAGATTATTCTGTTGAAGTATTTGTTTGGAAATTGTAAGCATATGATTGGTAAAATTGGCAGCGAAGACTGCACCGATATGCAATGCTTTTCTTTCTTCCGATCCGATTTTTTGAACTTTATTGCTAATTGCTTTTGCCAACGTCATTAAAGCAGTCTCAGCTTCCGTTGTGTTGCTTTCAACAAAAACAGGAACCTCTTTGAAATTTATTTTTTTTGATTTGCTAAAAGTTTGTAGTGGATACAAAACACCAATATTGCCTGTTGCAGCAAATTGCAATGCCTGCAGTGGCTGGCTTCCGGATGTGTGGATCAATACGGATTCTTCTGGTAATATGATTTCCTGGGCAATTGCCTCAATGCTATCATCTGTGGTGGTTATGATAAAAATTCCGGAGGGACTGGTGGAAAAATCCAATGAGGCCTTTACTTCAGCCTGATACAAACGCTCTGTCAGTGCCTCGGCATGTTTTGGATTGCGGCTATATACTTCTTTAATAACAAAACCTGCATTATCGAGCGCTGGTGCCAGATGCCAAGCTAAATTACCCGAGCCAATAATGGAAACAAACGAGTGCGATGCCATGAGAATAAAATTAACCAAATTACCTGATTAATATCAGTTGCAAACAAGAAAACAGAGTTTACCTTTCGAAATCTAAAGCATAGCAGAGTATGAAAAATCAATACACTTCCGCGGAAGAAGCGATAAAGTTAATTCAATCAGGAGACCGCGTTTTTATTCATGGAA
>JBJXFD010000564.1:0-6817 GCA_046153985.1 Saprospiraceae bacterium | reverse complement strand
TCGTCTCGCTCATCTGCTGGATAAATTTGTTAGTTCAGGTGCAGCGCACCAAAATATTTGTAGATTTTTGGGAATAAGCGACATCAGGTGCAGCGCACCGTAACATCGTGTTATGCAAAGTTTACATACGGTCTGGCATTTCGATACCCAATAAATCCATCCCCTTCCGCAACACATTGCCCGTAGCGATGCTGAGCATGAGGCGAAAATCGCGCGCAGGCTCATTCCCCGCTCCAAGGATCGAGTGATCGTGGTAAAATTTATGGTACAGCTTTGCCAAATTGTAACAGAACGCCGCAACATGCGAAGGATCGTATTCCTTTGCAGCGGTTTCGATGACATCCGGAAAAGCGTACAATTGCGCCAGCAGTTCTTTTTCTGCCGGTTCGGTTTGGGCGTATTCCGCAGCAGCGGCTAAAGTGCCCAATTGTTCTGCCTTCCGGATCACAGAGCGAATCCGCACGTAAGCATTTTGGATGTAAGGCCCCGTTTGCCCCTGCAGGTCAACCGATTCTTTCGGGTCAAAGGTCATTCTTTTTTTAGGATGCACTTTAATGATGTGGAATTTAAGTGCCGCCAACCCGATTTTTTGAATGGTCGCGTTTTGTTCTTCAACCGGCAAATCGGCTAAAGAGTCGCGTTCAGAAGAATCTTTACGCGCTTCGCCGATGACTTCTTCAATCAGGTCGTCTGCATCCACTACGGTGCCTTCCCGGGATTTCATTTTGCCGGAAGGCAAGTCCACCATGCCGTAGGAAAGGTGGTGCAAACCGGCTGCATAAGGCTCGTTCAGGCGCTTCATGATCTCAAACAAGACCTGGAAATGGTAGTTTTGCTCGTCTGCCACCACATAAATCATGCGGTTGACGCCAAAATCGCGGTAGCGCAATTGCGCCGTACCGATATCCTGCGTCATATACACAGCCGTGCCGTCGCTGCGCAGGACCACTTTGTGGTCAAGCCCGGCGTCTTCCAGGTTAATCCAAACCGAGCCGTCTGGTTTTTTGTAAAAAACGCCTTCGTTAAGTCCCTGTTCCACCGTATCCTTCCCCAACAAGTAGGTTTCCGATTCAAAATAAAGCTTGTCAAAAACGACGCCCAGGCTGTTATAGGTGTCGTTGAAACCGGCATAAACCCAACTGTTCATTTGGCGCCAGAGTGCCAGCGTCGCTTCGTCGCCGGCTTCCCAGCGCAGGAGCATCTCGCGGGCTTCCGCTCCAAGTTGGCTGGATTCGTTGAAATAGGTGTTTTTAAACCCTTTAAAAAACTCGGCTTCGTCCTGGCCTTCCTTGCGCTTCGCTGCAAAAACGTCCGCCCCTTCTCCGGCTTGCCAGGCTTTGTATTCTTCCTGAAATTTTTGTTCAAACAACACGTACCAGCGTCCTACAAAGTGATCGCTTTTGATGCCCGTGCTTTCCGGCGTTGCGCCTTCTGCATATTTTTGCCAGGTCAGCATGCTTTTGCAGATCGCGATGCCCCGGTCGTTGACGATTTGCACCCGCGTGACTTCGCAGCCGGATGCTTCCAGAATTTTGTACGTGGACCATCCCAGCAGGATGTTCCGGATATGCCCGAGGTGCAGGGGTTTATTGGTGTTGGGGGATGAAAACTCAACCAGCGCTTTTTCGCCGTTCAAGGGCTGGCTTCCGTAGTTTTCGTTTTCGTAAATGGCGTGCAGAAAATCTAACCAGAAAGTGTCACTGATGACTAAGTTCAGGAACCCTTTCACGATGTTATAGCCCGCAACGTGCGGAATGCGCTCCACCAGAAAGTCCCCCAGTTCCGCCGCGATTTCTTCCGGTTTTTTGCCACTCAGCTTAGTAAACGGAAAGGTAACCACGGTGTAGTCGCCTTCAAAATCCTTGCGGGTGGCGGTGATTTGCACGGTGTCGGAAGAGACCATCGCACCGTACAATTCCTGCACAGCTTCAATGACGCCTTGTTGTATGATATTGGTAATGTTCATGCTGCTTTTTTAAAGAAACTGAAAATCGTCTTCCCATAGTTCCGCTCCTGGAAAAAATGTGGATGGTTTTTAAAGCTGTGATGCGGATTATGTTCCAACACAAAAAGGCCGCCTTCGGCTAAAAGTTCTTTTTCAAAAATCAAATCCGGAATGCTGTCCAACGTTGGCAAACCATAAGGCGGACCGGCAAAAATGTAATCATATTTGGCCGTAGCGTGTGCCATGAATTGAAAAACATCTGATCGTACAATATGGATCAGGTCTTCGATTTTCAGGGTTTCCGCCGTTTTTTTTACAAACGCTACACAAGCGGGGAATTTGTCTACATAGGTTACATCCGTACACCCCCTCGAAATAAATTCATACCCATGGCTGCCCGTGCCGCCAAAAAGGTCGAGTACCTTGATGTCGTCAAAATCCAAAATATTGGTCAGAATATTGAACAGCCCTTCCTTGGCTTGGTCTGTGGTGGGCCTGGTGGGCCAATTGTCAGCGGGTGGACTGAACCGACGCCCTTTGAATTTCCCTCCGATGATGCGCATGATAGATAATGGACTTTAGATATTAGATTTTAGCCTGCATGGAGCGCAAGGAAATAGAGATCCGTGTACAAATGTTGCGGCAATGCACTCAATTGAGGGCCGGACGACAACTGTGCCGGACTGGGAACAAATGACAATTTACGAAAATACCGATACAACAAACGATATATTTCAGAATCTTCTATCAATTGTCCGGACAACAAAATCGGTGTGGTTTCCTGGTCCAGCTCACATTCGTCAACCACAGCAAGAACATAATACAGGAAGTCCTTTGCAGTTTGAAAAAAGTAGGTATTGCTGAAATAAAGATGGGTTTCGTCCAACAGAGCCAGCCGGACTTCTCCAAAGCAAGTGTGAATAAACAGATGCCTGCCCCCCTGCCGCTCCTTGACCAACGCCCGTGCACCGCTCAGAAAAGCCGTAGTGCTGTGAAGGGCCTCGCTGTCCGGAAATTGTTTCAGGCGCCAGGATTGTCCTTCAGATGGGATTGCATAAACTAAGCTGGAGGCAAAATGAGGCAATTCATCCGCTGCATATTTCCACGCACCTTCCGGTTTTGTGAGGTATTGCAGGTACGTTGATTTGTGATCGGCATCGTAGAGTCGCTGGGGAACCAGCGTCAAAAATGGAACAGCCCATCCGATGCGGATTTTGCCAAAGGATTGATTGAGATGGGAATCTTCCTTGCAAATTTGTTCAAGGTCAGGCAGGAAAAATGCGCTTTGTCCTTGTTTCGTTGGGGCTGACGCACGGGTTTTTCGCTCGTATTCCCGCAGTACAAGCGCCTGATGGTCAGCTGTATGGATCAAATAAGCAAACCTGTCCATTCCAATAAGAATGGACAGGTTGTTGCCGGCATCAGCCGATTTGCTCAGGTAGGTATCTTCAATGATATCTACGCTTAGTTTTCCCAATTCCCGGAAAGGTTAGGTGCGTTCATATTCCCAAACTTGAGCGGCTTCTCCGGATCGTAATTTTTGTCGTAGCGCGCATATTTCTTATCAGCGTATTGGCCCATAAAAACTTTGCGCTTGACGCCTACTTCACATACCTCTACCTTGGCTTTCTGATAAGTAATGGTATCGGCCTGAATATCAAAAGTAGCGCCGCCTCCGAAAGGTACGTACTTGAGTGAATCCAGGTTGATTCCCAATGACATAACTGAGTCAACCGCTGGCGAATAATACGTTTCGTAGGTGATCTGTCCCGTAAAATTGGGATCATCCGGGTCACCAATTACCTTTACGATCTTAAAACTGTCGGTTTTAAGAACCATAGCGAGTTTGTCAAAATCACCCGCAAATTCTCCTTTAATGCTGCGGAAAAGTTCCTGGGCGGTGCGAACTTCAGTAAGTTTGGCAACGACGGCATCTTCCCGGTCATTCTTTTCGTTGACAAATTTAATGGGTTCACGGATGCCGCTGACGAGCACCCATACAAAGACTCCTGCGATAGCGAGTAGAACGAGATTGATAGCAAGCCTCATTTTCGGTTTGTTTTGACGCAATAATACGGCTTTTTGATAAAATGCCGCAAATGAACTTAAATCCTTTTGTAAGATGCAACAATTTTTGTGAATGGTGTCTGGAAAATAAAAAAAGAGCAGGCTTTTTTTTACAGGAGTAGCCATCAAGCGATCCAACTGAAGTAGTTTTGCGTTTGAACCATCAGTCAAGTCAACGAAATGCAAATATGATCATACTCGGCATTGAATCTTCCTGCGATGACACCGCTGCTGCCATTGTTGCAGACGGCAAAGTGCTGAGCAATTGCATTGCCGGGCAGGAAATCCACCGCTTGTACGGCGGCGTTGTCCCGGAAGTTGCCTCCCGCGCCCACCAGGTACACATTGTTCCGGTGGTGAATGAAGCCTTGAAACAAGCCGGTGTTTCGCGCAGCGAGATCGGAGCGGTGGCGTTCACGCGGGGCCCCGGGCTGATCGGTTCCCTCATCGTTGGCGTGTCTTTCGCCAAAGGATTGGCGATGAGCTTAGGCATTCCGCTCATTGAGGTACACCACCTCCAGGCGCACGTCATGGCGCATTTCGCAGGCGAACGGCAGCCGCCTTTCCCGTTTCTGTGCCTCATCGTATCTGGCGGGCACACACAAATCATGCTGGTGCGCAGCCCTTCCGATATGGAAATCATGGGCCAAACTATTGATGACGCTGCCGGAGAGGCGTTCGACAAGACCGGGAAACTGCTGGGACTGGATTACCCGGCCGGCCCTGTCATTGACCGGCTGGCAAAAGAGGGAAAACCGGTTTTTGATTTTCCGGAACCTCAGATCGCGGGTTTGGATTTTAGCTTCAGCGGCCTCAAAACTTCAATCCTGTACTTCCTCCGAAAAGAAATCGAACGCGACCCGGCTTTTATTCAAAACCGCCTGCCCGACATCTGCGCATCCGTGCAAACGCGCATTGTCAGCATCCTGATGAACAAACTTAAAAAAGCGGTGCAGCAAACCGGCATCCGCCACGTGGCGCTTGCCGGGGGCGTTTCCGCCAATTCCGGCCTGCGGGAGGCCCTGCTGACCACGGCGTCCAAATCAGGCTGGGAAGCCTATATTCCAAAATTTGAGTATTGTACCGACAATGCCGCCATGATTGCCATCGCGGGGTATTATAAATATTTGGATGGCGATTTTTGCGATCATACGGTGACGCCGGTGGCACGGTGGGCGATGTAAAAAAAACGCCCCGGCCATCTTAAAAGATAGTCGGGGCGTCCGAATTCATGTTTGGCCATTTAGTCCGGTGTCTGCGCTCTAACTCTAAAGACAGACACTAATTCGCCGGATCCGCAGGCGTATTCGGGTTGTTCTGCCGTTCGCTCAAAGCGTACGGATAGAAATTCCCAGTAAGTTCTGCGTTAAAATAACAACACTATTCCACTAAGAACTTCCCAATAAGTTTATCACCATTTTCAAGTATAACTTGAGCAATGTGCATACCGGAAGTGAAATTAAACAATGATATCCTTGGCTGAACTTCATTTACACGACTTGAATAAACAACTCTGCCAAAGGAATCAAATATTATAATATGGCTCAATGTATTGGAAACACCGGAATCCTCAGTTACTTTAATATTAAGCAACCCTCCCTGGCTCACTATGGAGGGGTAGACAATAAGGTTCCGTGAATTCATTTTGACTGATTCTTGCATTGAGCTATTTTCGCCCAAAACATCTGTAGCTCCTTGAGGAAGTAGATCTACCCTCGCATTACTGTTATTAGTAACTATACAGCCGAGCGTCGGCTGTGCATAACGCATCATCGGTTGAATTCTAAATGAATCGAGAGTAGCACCGCGAGTACGTAGAAAAAGTATGCGTAGCCGACGCTCGGCGGTAAAGACGGCTGTATAGTTACGAAAATAGAATTTTCTATTCTCTTAGCCGGTTTTCTATTCATTTTTTTGACAAGCCTCAAAAAGCAATCCACTTCTGCTCACTACCACTTGATTCCACTACTTTTTCGATAAATTTCATGCCCCGTACGCCATCTTTTACGGAAGGAAAATCCTGGTACAGCGGGTCAACAGCCTGACCAGTCAGTCGGGCACGCAGGCAAACCGCGACGTTCCGATAAATATTGGCAAAAGCTTCCAAATAACCTTCCGGGTGGCCGCCCGGGAGCCGCGTATGGGCAGCAGCCTGCGGCGAAAGGGCACCGACGCCCGTTCGAAGGATTTGAGCCGGTTTATCTAACCATTTTACAATTAAGGTATTGGGCTCCATTTGCCGCCATTCAATACCGCCTTTTTCTCCCCAGACGCGCAGGTTGAGGTTGTTTTCTTCGCCAGCGCAAATCTGACTGGCATGCAGCACCCCTTTGGCGCCATTGTCGAACCGAAGCAGCACATTCCCGTCATCGTCCAGCGCGCGCCCTTCCACAAAAGCGCTTAAATCGGCGCACAAGGTTTTGATTTGCAACCCGGTGACGTATTCAGCCAGGTTTTCGGCATGGGTGCCAATATCGCCCATAGCGCCTGCAATCCCCGATTTCTGCGGGTCTGTTCGCCAGGAAGCCTGTTTCCCTTCAACGTGGGTAGACAACCAGCCCTGTGGGTATTCCACCACCACTTTCCTGATCTTGCCCAATTCGCCATTGGCAATCATCGTTTTTGCCTGTTTCACCATTGGATACCCGGTATAATTGTGCGTCAGGGCAAAAAGGAGACCGGTTTCTTTCACTAAGGCCTCTAATTCCAGCGCTTCTTTCATATTGAAAGCCAGCGGCTTGTCGCAAACCACGTGAAATCCGTTTTCCAATGCCATGCGCGCAGGCCCGTAGTGCATGTGGTTGG
>JBJXFD010000558.1:0-8469 GCA_046153985.1 Saprospiraceae bacterium | reverse complement strand
AAACGAATACGTTGAAATTTCAAAACTGTACAGCACAGACAAAAGCAAAGATTTTATCAACGGCATTCTCGATCGCCTGATGAAAAAATTGCAGAAAGACGGCAAGATTGTGAAAGAAGGACGGGGGCTGATTGAGTGAGGGGGAGAGAGTGTGAGGGAGAGAGGGGGAGAGAGTGTGAGGGAGAGAGCCGTTATTGCGTGCAGGCTATTGGTTATCAGCTATTTGTTATTGGTGAGACGAGCAACAAATAACCAGTAACCAGTAACAAATAACCAATACAAAGTGTCATACAAAGTCAAAGAAATATACTACACCTTACAAGGCGAGGGCGCGCAAACCGGTCGGGCAGCCGTATTTTGCAGGTTCACCGGTTGTAACCTCTGGAGCGGACGGGAAGAAGACCGCCGCAAAGCCGTGTGCCAGTTTTGCGATACTGATTTCGTGGGCACTGATGGCCCGAACGGCGGGCGTTTCAAAACCGCCGGGGCTTTGGCCGAAGCCGTAGCCGCACAATGGCCGGGAGGCGGGAAACCTTATGTAGTATGTACTGGCGGCGAACCCTTGCTCCAACTCGACGAGCCGCTCCTTGTGGCATTTCATCAAAAAGGATTTGAAGTGGCTATTGAAACCAATGGCACCATCCTGCCACCGCCCGGAATAGACTGGATTTGCGTGAGTCCCAAAGCCGGTTCGGAATTGATTCTGCTTGCGGGGCATGAATTGAAATTGGTGTTTCCGCAGCCTGGCGCAGAACCCGAACTGTTTGAACACCTTAATTTTGAGCATTTTTTTCTTCAACCAATGGACAGCCCGCAACAGGCGCAGAACATTCAGCTTACCCTGGAGTATTGCCTCGCCCACCCGAAGTGGCGACTGAGTTTGCAAACGCATAAGGTATTGCGCATTCCTTAGACCTTGTATTTTCCGTAAACCTTTTCAATAGCCGCACCCAGTTTTCTATCTTTTTCGGTAACCGTATCCCCGGCATCGTGCGTATTGAGGTGGATTTCCACTTTATTGTACACATTGCTCCAGTTGGGGTGGTGGTTCATTTTTTCGGCCAGGAAGGCCACCTCCGTCATAAAGGCGAAGGCTTCTGGAAAGTCTTTGAAAGTCAGCTTGGCGCTGAGCTTGTCATTTGCTTCGGTCCACATAGTTTTTGATTTTTTAAGAACAGTTTCAAGGATACTAACATCTGGAAAGCCAGGTTGTTTCTTCATCCGCTGTCTAAAGTCTAACATCTAATATCTAATATCTAACATCTAATTAGTAATCTTGTGCTTCAAAACCGCACGGAATGTCCCTGCTCAAAAAATTAGCCGGTGAAACGGCCATTTATGGTGGCGCCACCATCCTTTCTCACCTGTTGAATTTCATCATCATTACGCCCTATCTGACGCGGATATTCTCGGGCGAACGCGCTGAATATGGCATCCACGGGCTGATGTATGCCTATGCTGGGCTGTTGATGGTTTTGTTGACCTACGGAATGGAAACGGCTTTTTTTCGATTTGGGAGGCAGGAGGAAGACCGCGAACGGGCTTTTTCAACGGCGTCCATTTCACTATTGAGTACGACCGTTTTTTTAGGGGCACTGATGTTCTTTTTTGCGCCGGAAATAGCCGGTTTACTAACGCAGCCGTCTGATTCGGCCTATGTCGTTTATTTCGCGTTGATCCTGGGGTTCGATGTTTTATGCGCGATTCCGTTTGCCCGGTTGCGCATGGAAAACAGGCCGATGCGATTTGCTATGCTCAAGATTGTGAACGTAGCCGTCAACGCGACGCTCATTCTCTTTTTTCTGGAAATTTTACCCTGGTTGGGTAGCGAATATGCCCTTTTTCAGGGACTCTATCTTCCTGATCATGAACTGCATTATGTTTTTATTGCCAACCTGCTCGCCAGTTTGGTCACCTTCATCATGTTGTTGCCTTACTGGCGAAAGGTGAATTGGCAGTTTGACCGCGCATTGTGGTACAAAATGTTGGGGTACGCCCTGCCGCTGGTTGTTGTGGGCTTGTCGGGTATGATCAACCAGCTTGCAGATCGGTTTTTTATAACAGCATTGTTGCCTGGCAGTCGGGAAGAAAACCTTGACCAGTTGGGAATTTATAACGCCTGTATCAAAATTGCGGTGTTGATGAACCTCTTTACCCAGGCTTTTAAATATGCAGCGGAACCTTTCTTTTTTAACCATGCCGACCGCAGCGACGCGCGCAGCCTTTACGCCCAAATTGGGCAGGCATTCACTTTGGTTGGGGCCGTTGCTTTTTTAGGCATTCAACTTTACCTCGATTATATTCAGAACCTCATTGACGCCGATTTCAGAGAAGGCCTGGGAATTGTGCCAATTACCCTGATCGCCTACCTCTTCCTGGGCATTTACTACAATTTTTCGGCCTGGTACAAACTCACCGATCAGACCCATATCGGCGCTTATATTTCTGTTGGCGGCGCCGTTGTGACCATCGTTTTGAATGTGCTCCTCCTCCCGCGCATTGGCTACGCGGGGTCGGCCTGGGCGTCATTGGCCTGTTTTGGCTGCATGATGGCCGCCGGTTACCTCCTTGGGCAGCGCCATTATCCCATTCCTTATCCCATCGGACGCATGGCCCTGTACATTGTCCTGGCTGTCGGCATTTACTTCCTGAGCGAGGTGACAAAAGTGGAAGACCAAATCCTGCGAACGGTCATCAATACTGGCTGGATGGTTTTATATCTGCTGCTGGTGTATGGGATGGAGCGGAAAGGGTTGTTCCTAAGGCGTGCAGCACATTGATAATTTTTGTATTTTTGAAAAAAAAATGGACATGAACAGGTTCATAGATAAGTTGGAAATCAAAAATTTCAAGTCTATCCGGCATCTGAAATTGTCGTGTAGCAAAATTAATATTTTGGTAGGAAAGCCTAACGTTGGTAAGTCTAATATTCTGGAAGCGTTGTCGCTGTTAGGAGCTGGCTACAGCTCAATTGATAAGAATTTTTTATCAGAATTTATTCGTTACGAAAATCTTAGTAATCTTTTTTACGATCAAGATACTCGAAACAGTATTGAAATCAATACAGATGGAGCAGGGTGTGCTTTAATGCGGTTTTTAGAAACCGAGCAGCAGTTTGAGTTGATCTTAACTAAAGAAAAATCTGATGCAAAAAGACTTTCAGACTCAATCAAAAGAAGAGATAGTTTTTTTGCCCAGATAAATAGAAATGGTACAGATCCAAAATGGGCTGCTATATATAATGTGAAGGCGAATGGTATAAATAATTTTAGAAAAGAAACGGTTAATACGTTTCCTAGCCCTGTAAGAAAGTACGATTTTAAAAAACACGAAAAACATGAGCTTATCACTAATGCTTATTCTTTTTTGAATCCACCAAGTGGTGAAAATCTTGTAAAGATCATTCAAACTAACTCTTCACTTCGAAAAGAAATTGGAACAATCTTCAGTGAATATGGCTTGGAACTTGTAGTAGATGTTCAAAACAATGGATTAGAAATACAAAAGAGGGAAGATGGTATTGTAATTAAAACTCCATATTCTCTTGTTGCAGATACTTTACGGAGGTACATTTTTCATTATGCTGCTATCTTATCAAACCAAGGTGGCATTCTTCTCTTAGAAGAACCGGAAGCGCATTCATTTCCGCCTTATATTCGGGCAATGACTGAGCGGATCATAGAATCCTCTGAAAGCAATCAATTTTTCATAGCCACGCACAGTCCTTATTTGTTAAATACCATCATCCAGGAAGTCAAACGGGAAGATTTGAGAATTTGGGTTGCTACTTTTGAAAATTACGAAACGGTTATCAAGGAGCTTTCAGAACAAGATATCAATCAATTGTCGGACTATGACGTAGATATTTTTTTCAACCTCAATTGGTTTATGAATGAAGGAGCTGCAGATATTGCCTGAATGCTTTGGTGACACCCTATTGGCTGAAGTATTAGGATTCGAAAAACCAAACCATAAGGCTAATATTAATGAAGTTGCTAAAACCATGAAGCACACTTTGAAAACAAATCTTGCGGTTGGCCTTATAGATGATGACAAAGTCAAGCAAGAATATTTTGAGGAATTTTCTGAGCATGAAAGGAAATACAATACCATTCTAAAAAAACATCCTGACCGCAAGCATTATTTGATTGTCTTAAATCCTGCATTTGAAAAGTGGGTGTTCAATGCGGCAAATATTTGTGAAATAGACCCAGGTAAATATGGGTTTTGCGACATCACAGCTTTTAAAGATGCTACTAAAACGATGCATGCCAGGAAAAATCCTAATATCAAAAATTTTCTGAATGCTATCAAACAAAAACGCGACAACCCGATCGCCCAGATCGCCCAATGGATCGACAACATCCTCGCTAAAGAATAATCGCACATGTCGACGATCCTACAATCTGCGCCATCCCCCTCCCAAAAACTCCGACTCATTGCCTCCCTGCTGGTTTTATTCAGCGCCATCTGCTTTTCGGGCAAAGCGATTTTGGTAAAATTGGCTTATCGCTACGAGATAGACAGTGTTACCCTGCTGACCCTGCGCATGATTTTTTCCCTGCCTTTTTTCCTGGTCAATGCGTGGATTGGAAAACATCGGCATAAAAAGAGTGGAAATTATAAAGGGTTGAACTGGCGTGACTGGCTGAACATCATTGCTTTGGGACTTTCCGGATATTATGTAGCCAGCCTTTTTGACTTTATGGGGCTGCAATACATCACGGCGGGTTTAGAGCGGCTCATCCTGTTTTTGTACCCCACCATGGTTCTCTTGCTGTCGTCGTTTTTTTTGCGAAAAGCAATCACCCGGACTCAATTGGGGGCACTGCTGCTGACGTATGCTGGTGTTGCGATGGCGCTCCTGGATCGCACGCAGCTTGGGGGGAATCATGTAATGCTCGGCGCTGCTTTGATTTTTGGAAGCGGGTTGGCTTATGCAATTTACATGGTAGGCAGCACCAAATATATCGTTCGGCTGGGGCCAATGCGTTACACTTCAACGGCCATGATTGCCGCAAGCATCGCCATTATTTTGCACCACGGCCTTGTTTATCAATGGCAACTCTGGCATTATCCGGCGGAAGTTTACTGGCTGGTGCTGGCGATGGCTATTTTTGCTACGGTGCTGCCCACGCTGTTGGTCAGCGAAGGCATCCGGGTCATCGGCGCGGGCAATACCGCGATCATCAGCAGCATCGGGCCGGTGGCGACCATCTTCATGGGCTATATTTTTCTCGGGGAAAGCGTTGGAGGGTGGCAGATTCCAGGCACGTTACTGGTTTTGGGTGGGGTGTTGTGGATCAGCCTGAAGAAAGCTTAATATTTAATAAACAGTTTTATCCGCCTTCTCAGCCCATTCCTTAAAAACTTGCCGGCCTTCTTCCTCCAAAGCCTGATTGGCCGGGATTTTCCGTGCTGGCAGGGGCAGGTCTAATTCTTTATAAATAAAATCATCGTCGAAACCGATGGCTGCAGCATCCGTTTTGGAGCAGGCATACACGATCCGGTCTGGTCTTGCCCAATAAATGGCGCCGAGGCACATCGGACAAGGTTCGCAGGAGGTGTACAGGACACAGCCGTCTAATTGGAAGCTGTTCAACTGTTTGCAGGCTTCCCGGATGGCGACTACTTCTGCATGGGCCGTTGGGTCGTTGGTGGAAGTAACGCGGTTATTGCCGCTGCCAATAATGACGCCATCCTTGACAATGACGGCTCCAAATGGCCCGCCTTCATTGTTGCGCATGCCTTGCCGGGCCATTTCGATGGCGGCTCGCAGGAAATCGAAGTCGTTCATAGACGCTTGAATATTTTTTTTGTGTTTTAATTAAATTTTTACAAACAATTTATTTTTTATTCATTATATTTACAGGCCTAAACATCGTAACCAATGGCCAAAAAGCACGAACAAAAATCGAAAATTGACCACCCTAACGATAAATTTTTTAAGGAAGTCATGTCTCAAAGAGATGCGGCGCTCAGTTATTTGTATGCTTTCCTGCCACAAGATTTGCGAGAGCATCTTCTTTTTGAAACGCTTGAATTGTCCAAAGATAGCTATGTGACGCCAGAATTGGAAACCTTCTTTTCCGACATTGTGTATACCTGCGGATATAGTGGGAAGCGGAAGGTAAACCTCACGATCACCTTCCTGTACGAGCACAAAAGCCAACCCGATAAGTACATTCATTTGCAATTGTTGAAATATATACTTGGGATTTGGGAGGCTCAACGTAAGGCCAAACAAAAACTCACGGTCGTAGTGCCTTTGGTCTTTTACCATGGTGATAAACATTGGGTAAAGCGAGACTTGGTTGCTTTGTTTCCTGGTATAGATGAATTATTGCAACCTTTTGTACCTGAATTTGAATACCTGCTTACAGACCTTGAAACTTACAGTGACCTTGACATTCTGGCGATACAGGAAAGCTTTCTGGCGAGCGCTTTTTTAGCGATGAAATACAGATATAATGAGGCTGTACTCAAATCGCGCTTCGGTTTGATTTTAACATTGGCAAACAGCAACTCCCCAAACTTTTTAAAGACAGTGTTTGTATATTTGTTGCAGGTAACGGTCTTTGAACCCGGTGAGGTTGAGGCCTTGCTTGAGCATGCATCTAAAGAAACAAAACTATCCGTTATGACAACGTACGAAAAAATAATTCAAAAAGGAAAACAGGAGGGGATTCAAGAGGGGATACAAGAGGGCATTCAGAAGGGAAGGCTTGAGGGGATTCAAGAGGGGATACAAGAGGGCATTCAGAAGGGAAGGCTTGAGGGAAGGCTTGAGGGAAGGCTTGAGGGAAGACTTGAGGGAAGACTTAAAGGAAGACAGGAGGGAATAAAGGAAGGCGAAATGGACAAAACGATGCACACCATTATCAATATGGACCAAGAGGGGTTTAATACCAGACTTATCGCCCAGATTTTGGAAGTCAGTGAAGACCTTGTCAAAACTGTTCTGGCCGGGCCAAAAGGCGCTTAACCCTTCGCGGAGCGATCCAACCCTTCTTTATACACCTTCAAACACCGCTCGCGCGCCATTTTGTGATCCACTATCGGTTTCGGGTAAGCCGGCGTGCCGTATTCCGGGACCCATTGTTTGATGTATTTCAACTCCTTATCAAATTTTTCCTGCTGCGCGGTCGGGTTGAAGACCCTGAAATATGGGGCTGCATCCGTTCCGCATCCGGCTGCCCACTGCCACCCGCCGTTGTTGCTGGCCAAATCGAAATCCAATAATTTTTTCGCAAAATAAGCTTCCCCCCAACGCCAGTCGAAGAGCAGGTGTTTGGTTAAAAAACTCGCGACAACCATCCGTACCCGGTTGTGCATGAAGCCGGTTGCATTCAGTTCGCGCATGCCCGCGTCCACCAGCGGATAACCAGTCTTTCCTGCGCACCATTGCTGAAAATCGGCTTTGTCATTGCGCCATTCAATCTGGTCGTAAGCGGGTTTGAAAGCCCGGGTGGCCACCTGCGGAAAATGCCAAAGGATCATGCTGTAAAAATCACGCCAGATCAGTTCGTTGAGGTAGGTTTCATTGAGTTCAGCAGCACGCCGCGCTTTTTCACGGATGCTAATCGTTCCAAAACGGAAGTGAATTCCCAACCTGGACGTTCCTGGAATTCCTGGAATGTCCCGAGTTTTGTCATAATTCTTAATGAGCGACCGGCTCACCGCTTTGGAAGGGATTTCGATGCCGGAAGGTTCAAAACCGAGGTCTTGCAGGGAAGGAACAGGAGATGAGGGCATTCGAAAAAAGTTGCTATAGTAATCTTCGTTGGGATAAGGCTTTAAATAAAAAGAACCGGCAGTTGTTTTCCCGTTTTCTGTGGTCATTTGATCGATACGGCTTTGCAGGGTCGTCCGCCATTTGCGGCTGTACGGCGTAAAAACGGTATAGGACAATCCATCGTCTTTGACGACCTCCTCTTTTTCAAAAATCACATGATCTTTATAGGTATGAAACGGAATTTCGCGGGATTGCAGCAGTTGCTGAACTGCTTCATCGCGTTTGAGGGCATAAGGTTCATAATCCCGGTTGGTGTAGACCGCTTTGATCTCAAATTCACTCAATAACGCCCGCCAAACTTCGAGCGGTGCCCCGTGCCGGATCAGGATGCCACTGCCTAAGCTTTTTAGCTCCTCACTCAGTTCCACAAGCGTTTGCTGCAAAAACTCGACCCGCGCGTCTTTGCGATCCTCCAGTTCATCCAGGATATTGGTATCAAAAATAAAAATTGGCACTACCCGATGGCCCGCCTTGAGTGCATGGTAAAGCCCGGCATTGTCGTACAGGCGCAAATCGCGGCGAAACCAAAAGATATTGACTTGATTCATTTTCAGCAATTGTTGCCTGTGAAATTTATTTCTACTTACTTTTGGGCGCTAAAATGTACAAAACGATGAAGCGCACCCTTTTTTTTCCTGTCCTTTTTACTTTTGCCGCTTGCGTGAGCACCCTGC
>JBJXFD010000556.1:0-5524 GCA_046153985.1 Saprospiraceae bacterium | reverse complement strand
TATCGGGCGCTAAAAACAGACACTTCAAAAGATGAAATTATAGGATATAGCAGGCAAAGCCGTGCCAATCACCGCCAACCGATAAACTTGCTGCTGGTTGAAAACATTGCGTTTGTAAAAAACGGAAAAAGCATTGCTGCGGGCGTACAGGTTATAAATTGAAAATGTAAAATTACTGCGATAGCCTTTTTCTTTGGCCGCAGTTTTATCCACCGTGTAGCTGATGTCTAATCGGTGGTAGTCGGGAATCCGCCCTTCATTGCGCAGCGAATAATGAGAAATGACCACCCCACCAACGCTGTATCCCGCTTCAGCGGTCGTAAATGGCCGGCCGGTTCGATAGGTAAAATTCACCGTGAACGCATGAACCGGATTGACCTGCCGTTTCAGCGTCAGGTTGATTTGATGGGGCTGATCGAAATTAGAAGGAAACCAGGCGCCGCCGTTGACGGTTTCTGTAGGCAAAGCGTCGCGGGTTTGCACTAAGCTCCGCGACCACGCGTAAGAAAACTGCCCGCTCCAGCGGCCCGATGTTTTTTTGATTGAGAACTCAGCGCCATACGCCCTTCCAACAGCGCTGAGCAATTCTGTTTCCAAATATTCATTGATCAGCAGCCTGGGAATTTCTTTGTAAGCAACAATCCCATCTAAGTCTTTGTAATAAACTTCGGCAGATGCTTGCCAGAGGTTTTTTTGAAAATTGTGGAAATAGCCAAGCGAATACACATGAGCCAACTGGGGCCGGATATGCGTGTTGCTCACTTGCCAAAGGTCAACGGGGGTAGCAGCTGCCGTATTGGAAATGAGGTGGATGTATTGCCGCATGAGGTTGTAACCCGCTTTGATCGAACGTTCGGGGCCTAATTGCCATTTGATGGAAAAGCGCGGTTCCAGGCCACTGTAGGTTTGGATGGCTTCATTTTTACCATAATCGGTGACGCCAATGATCGTACTGATCTCTTTGGGTACCCCTTCCTGATACGTATAAACCGAACGCGGGCCACGTTGTATGAAGCCGGAATAACGAAGTCCCGCAGAAAAGAACAACCGCTCTGAAATTTTACCTTCTGTTTGCAAAAAAGCCGCCCATTCATCCCCCCGGTCTTTGGCCAGCGACAATGGCGCCACGGTAGAGCTTTCGCCATAAGCTTCTAAGCGTTCATCCTGAGGCAGATACCGCGTCGCTTCCACGCCGGCCATCCATTCCCAGTCGGCATTCGCCTGAAAAAAAACGCTTTGCTTCAGGGAAATATTCGTCAACCCGTTTCCAAGCCGGGAGCCATTGGTCGCGCCTTCTTCAAACAAGCTGCTGGTGTATTTGCCCACAACAGCCCGAAAAGCGGAGGAAAACCGGTCTGAAAAAATAACATTCCAGCCCAAAGCCGCATTTTGGTTTTTCCATTCGTACCCAAATTCTTTGGAATAGCGAAAGTAGTCGCTGCTTTGAAAACCGGTTAGTGTAAGCGTTTGACGATCAGTGAGCTTAAAACTGAGCTTTGCCGTGAAATCGTAAAAATTAACGGCGCTTGTTCTGATTTCGTACTGCCGCACCACCTTCAGCATCCAGTTGGAGTAGGAAGCACGCACCGCGGCAATGCCGGAAATCCGGTTGCGCCAGAGCGGACCTTCGATGCTCAGCCGGCTGTATGCAAGGCCAATGCCGCCGGAGCCGTGGACTTCCTGAAAATTGCCTTCGCGCAACTGTACATCGAGCACGCTGGAGGTGCGTCCGCCGTACTGTGCCGGAATGGCGCCTTTATACAGCGAAACATTGCTGATGATGTCGGTATTGAAAACAGAATAGAAACCCAGGGCGTGGGCCGTATTGTAAAAAGGCGCGCCGTCCTGCAGCACGAGGTTCTGATCAATATTCCCGCCGCGCACGTTGAAGCCTGCGGCGCCTTCGCCCACCGTAGTGACGCCGGCCAGCGTTTCAAGGCCCTTGATCAAATCTGGTTCGCCCAGGAGGGAAGGGAGTTCGCGAATGGTTTTTACACTGAGATTTTCAACGCCAATCTGGGTATTACGCACGTTGGCATCGGCGTATTTTGCACTGACGATGACTTCATCCAAACTCATCACAAATTGCGCCAGCGCAATGTCCGCCTGCCCGTCTTTATAAATTTCTAAATTGATAGTCAAGTTGCGATAACCCACCGATTGAACCAGCACCTGGTGTTTGCCCGGTGGCAGGGCCAAGTCGAAGCGCCCATCTGCATCGGTAGCCGTGCCGCGTTCCAAAGCCTGCACCAAAAGGGTGGCGCCAATCACTGGTTCGTCGCTTTGTTCGTCGTAGAGTTTGCCCCGAAATTGGTACGTTTTTGCACTCAGCGCAGCAGCAGAGGTTGAACCAAAACTCAGCGACATTTCGGTGGCAAGGTTTCGATCGGGCCACGTGTAGCGTCCGGCTTCCCACTCGGCGGCAATGTTCATTGCATATTCTTTATTCAGACTTTGCCGGGGTGCAATGACGATGGTGGTTTTGCTTAACAAACTAAAAGCGAGGTTGTTGCCTTCCAATGCTTTGCGCAAAGCGGGATAAAACCGATCGTCTTTGAACTGGATATAGACTTTGTATTGAGGAACAATTTCAGGGTCGAAATAAAACTTCACCCCGTAACGCTCCTGCCAGATGGAGAGCAAATCCACTAAGCTGATGCCCCGGTAATCGCCGTTCACAACCGCGTCGTCTATGGAAATAGTCGAATCGGTGGTTGGCGGAATGGTGTCCTGTGTGACCTGAGCCGGAAGTGCCTGCTGGAGGAGTGCACACAAAACGATAAGGCAACAAGGACGCAATAGCTTGGCTCTGTTCATAAACTTTAGTGTTCTTGTTACAAGAAGTGAATATGAACAAAGATGGGTATTAAACTCAGGTTGGTTGGAAAAGAACACATTTTTTAGCAAAATTGGCAAGAAGAATGACTATTCCACAAATTCTGCAATGACCTCATTTGCAGCAGCGGCTTGTTCCCACTGCGCAAAATGGCCGCTGTTGGGCAGAAAAGCCAGCTTGCTGCCAGGGATTTTAAAATGCCCTTTGCGGGCAACCTCAAACACGGTCAACCCTTTGTGCAACAATTGATTGGGGATAAGCTGGTCGTTAGCGCCATAAATGATGAGGGTCGGCGTTTTGATGTTTTGCAGGCGTTCGTATACGGGTTCGTCGAGCATGGCCATCACGTTTTGCGGAATCATGTTGCAATAATAGTCGTAAGCTTCGGGCATTTCCCGCAGTTTAAGGCGGTCTTCAATCATGAATTCAGCGTCTTTCGGAAACGAAAAAAAGTTGATTTCAAAGTTCTTGCGGATTTGCTCCACCGACGTTCCTTTCACGACCGCCGGCGTATACACTGCTTTGAACCAGTTTGTTTCTGCTTCCGTGAACGTCTCAAATCCCGCCGGAGCAATCAGGATCAGCTTTTCGATCAGGTCGGGTTGCGCCAGCGCCAGGGTGGTGGCAACCTGCCCCCCCATCGAATGCCCGACTAAAGTTACGCGTTCTAATTTCAGGTGGCGGATGAATTCGACGACCGTTTCCGCAAAAAAATGCATCGAAAATGGATAGGCCCCTTTGGAGGATTCTTCGTAGCCCGGCAAGTCGAGGGCGATGCAGCGGTAGCGGTCTTTCAGCACAGCAATGTTTTTTTGCCAGCTTTTTTTATTGCTGCCTAAGCCATGAATGAACAGCAGGGTTTTATTTCCAGCGCCGGCTTCGGTGTAGGCAATTTGAATGCCGTTCGACAGTTTCACAAACTTGGTGAGGGAATCGGTCGTCATGATGGGATGGGTTTGACGGTCAACAACATTTTGGGCAGGTGTGGCGCACGCAACATTTCCAAGCAAAGCAAAAATTGGCAGCAGGAGCAGGCTTTTTGTCCCAGGCGTTTTTTTCATCCGGTACCAGGCCAGCACCAGTAGTCCAACTAGCACCGACGCTAAAATTGCCAAGGCCGCGGCAATGGCCGGATTGCGCACAGGTTCTTTCATATACTCCGTCAATCCGCCGTAGTAAATGGAAAAATGGACAACAATGGCCGTGACGGAAGCCAATATGGGCGCAGCACGCGGTGCTTCTTTGATGAAAATGCCGAACAAAACCGGCACGAATGCCGCAGAGAAATAAGCATAAACGCCGTTTTGGGCAAAGATGCCTACGCTCAAATTCGGATTGACCAACTGGTACCACGACAACAGAATCGCAATTCCACCCAGGGCAACGATGACTGCCCGGTTGGTAAAGACCAGCCGATTGCCCCGCGCTTCGCCTTCGCCGTAGTGTTTGCCAAACAACGGTTCGATGATGTCGGAGGTGATGGTGGTGGAGACCGACTGGATCAGGCCCTCCAGGGTGGAAAGTCCGGCAGAAAGTAGCCCCAAAATCACGAGCAGCCCAACATAAACCGGGAATTCCTGCACCACATACGCTGGAATGATCCCGTCTACACTCAGTGCGACGCCATTGGCTTTCAAATCAGGAAAACTAAGCCGTGCGTACAGGCCCGCAATGACCACCAAAAAGAAGAGGGTTTCCACCAAAATAGCCGTAATCAGGTATTTATTCAAGTCACGTTCTTCCTTGAGCAACAGGGATTTGGTGATGATGTGGGGTTGACAAACGATGGCAATGCCTACGATGAAATTGCAAAAAATGACTTCAAAAAAATCGCGGAACAAAAAGCTGGCCGGATTGGTGGCTTGGGTCAGCGCAGGATCAATGGCGTTGAGTTTGTCTAAGAAGCCATGAACGCCGTGACTAAAATGTTCGTAGCCTGACCCCAGCAAAATGACGGCCACAATGATCATCAATACCGCCTGAATCGTATTGGTATAAACCATCGAGTTGGCGCCGCCAAACATCATGTATCCGAACACAAAAATGACCATGCCGATCAGCACATACAACTCCTGCACGTTGAGCGCACTGGCCAAAACCTTGGTCATGCCCACACAAATCAGCACAATAAAGGTGATGAGCAACAAGGATAAAAAAGCCATATAGAGCGAAAAGCCAGGACTCCCGTAACGCTTGCCGATCCACTGGGCCATGGTAAGGGCCTTGACCGTAGCGCCGTGTTTGCGAAAACTTTTGGTGAGGATGACCAACGAGATGAATAGCCCCAAAGGCAGCACAATTCCCATCGCCAAAATGCCACTCATGCCGTACAGGGCGATGAATCCCGGATTGATGATAAAGGTAGCCGCGCTGGTAATCGCCGCTGCTAAAGAAAGTCCCACTGTAATCGGTGAAAACTGGACGCTGCCGAGGGCATAATCGGCCATCGAGCGGTTTTTGCGCGCCCCACGATATACGAAATACAAAATGACCCCGCAGTAGGCGGCTAATAAGATCGCGGTGGCCAATACCATTTCCTGTGATGCCATGATTGCTTCGCTTTGTTTCGAGTGAATAGAGCGCTGGATTGCGCAAGAGATAAAGTTAGGTTTCTTCGCTGTGCGGGAATTGGTTTCAACCGCCAAATGCAGGGGAAGGTCAAAAAATCAGGGGTGGACTTTGCAGCTC
>JBJXFD010000521.1:0-8696 GCA_046153985.1 Saprospiraceae bacterium | reverse complement strand
ACCGGCGCATCGGCGCGGTTTGAAACAAGCAATTTAACGCTAAAATCCGGGTTTTCTTTGAAATGCTCCACGATTTTACGCGCATTGCTGCCTGTTCCGGAAGCAAAAATGGCAATATTCTTCACGTCAAGGTATTTGCTCTGCAAAGTAACGGCAAAAGTGGGGATTTTTATTTCATTCATGGCTGTTCATCTGTACTCCTCCTCCTTAGCCTAGTCAATTCAGAATCCTTTACTCAGTCAAACCCGGGTTTCACACACTCAAACCGGGGTTTCGTCATTTTTTTTAAAACTGAAGGCTTTCTGGCCGTAAATTGCAAATGCAGATAAAAATCACTTCTGATCAACCTACTCATGATAGAAGGAAATTTCACTTGATGATACGCCCGTTTTTATAACACGATTTTCTCATTTCTTTTACCCATAAAATCTTTACCTATGAAAAATGTCTTTTCTTTTTCACCATTCTTTTATTGGAAATCCGCCTTTTACAAGAAATCAGTCCTCGCTTTAGGATTGTTTTTAATGTTCAGTCCTGCTATTGCGCAACCTGTAAAGCCTTTGAAGTAACACGCTTCAAAGGCTTTTTAAATTCCTTCCTTTATCATGAAAAGGATAATGTGGACTATTATGCTATTGCTATGCATAGAAGCCAGAGGATATGGTCAGGAGGTTTTCCAAAAAGAAAAACGCGATTATATCTGGCTTATTGGTTACGGTGGCGGTCCTAACGTATTGCAACCCGCTATAAAAATGGACTTTCATTATTCGCCAGTCTGGATTGGGAATGATCCAAAACACCTGGACTTCGACATCACCAACGCCAACATCAGCGACGCAGAAGGCAATCTTTTATTTTACACCAATGGCATTGCCATCCACAATCACCTGAACGAATTGATGGAAAACGGGGATGGGTTAAACCCGGATCCGTTTACAGACTGGTGGGTACACGGAGGGTATATCATACCTCAAAGTACTTTGGTACTGCCTTATCCTGAAAATACCGATCAATACTACCTTTTGCACAACGCAACCAGTATTGCTTCAGAACCGGTATATGGCAGTAATTATGTGGCTTTAAAGTTTTATTATTCTCTGATTGATATGTCTCTTAACGAAGGCGCTGGAAAGGTGATTGAAAAAAACAGTTTAGTGATCCAGGATTCAATAGACCACGGAAAAATTGTAGCAACCCGTCATGCCAATGGGAGAGACTGGTGGATATTGTCGCAAAAGCTTTTTTCCAATCGCTACAACCGAATGCTATTAAGCCCGGAAGGACTCGTTGTCAAACCAATGCAAGAAGTTGGAATTCCTACTGCTTCTGGATGGGGGCAAGCTGTTTTTTCGCCTGACGGGTCGAAGTATGTACATTTTACAACATACAATATTCAGGATGGACAATTTCTTGACATCTATGACTTTGAGCGTTGTTCTGGATTGTTGAGCAACCCGACTCATATCCGTTATAATGATACTGCTTTTTGTGCTGGCGTAGCCATCTCCCCCAACTCCCGTTTTTTATACGTTTCTTCTTTTGTTTATGTTTATCAATACGACCTGTGGGCGGATGATATTGAAGCTTCTAAGCAACTCATTGCCGTTTATGACGGCTTTGAATCACCTCCACCTTCTTCAACCACCTTTTTTCTCGGCCAGTTGGCGCCGGATGATAAAATTTATATCAGTTCCAACAACGGTGTCAAACACATGCATGTCATTCACAACCCCAATGCACCTTTTCCAGATTGTCAAATGGAGCAACACGGGGTGGAGTTGCCGGCTTATTATTTTGGGGGGTTGCCCAATCATCCTTTTTACGGCCTCGGCCCCGAAGACGGCAGCCCGTGCGACACCCTCGGCATAGACCACCACCCGCAGGCAGATTTCAGGTATGTTACTGAAACCTCAACGGTCAATTTTTACGACTATTCCCGCTTTTTTCCTAGCGGGTGGTTCTGGACATTCGGCGATGGCAGCAGCAGTACGGAGCGCAACCCGGTGCATACTTATGCCGAAAACGGGGTGTATGAAGTGTGTCTGATTGTGAGCAACGCCAATGCCAGCGATACGCTCTGCCAGGAGGTGGAGGTGATCGTGACGGGCACAGCGGAAGCTGTAGTGGAAAAGGCGGTTCTGAAGGTGTTTCCGAACCCGGCGAAAGATTATGTGGTGTTGCAGGTTCCGGATCGTGAAGCGGTACTACGACTACAAGCCGCAGGACTGCTGACCTGGACCCTGCACGACGCTTTAGGCCGGGAAGTGCGCCGGGTCGTGTTGCAACACCCGGAAGCGCAAACAGTGGCGAGTTTGGAAAATGTGGCGCCAGGGATGTATTTTTGGCATTTAACTGCAGGCGGGATAACTGTGCAGACAGGGAAGCTGAGTGTGGTGAGATAGCAAATTCCTATCCTGCCTCTCCCCTATCCTCCTGCGAACGCCGCAACCGTTTTGGATCCATCGCAAACAATTGCCGCCGCTCAGCGGAATACCCAAAACTGGCGTCTGGCAACAGCCGATTCAGCGTGCGGGAAATGAGTTTGAGTTGCCCGGCCGGTACGCTTAGGTCGAGCGAACGGCCATCGTCTAACTGAAAATAGAACGTACCCCGGCTGAAAACGTAAAGCCCAAACGGCATCAGGTCTTTAGAAACGCTGTAGACCCAGACAATGCGCTGCGGTTGCCGGCGCAGTAATTGCAATAAGGGGTGTTGCGCTGCCCGCCAAACTTTAGCAGCCGACACGCCAAAACGCACCCCGATGACCGCAAGGAATACGCCCAAACCCGCCAGCAGGGGCTGACTCGGATAGCAGCGCAACATCAGCCCACAGCCGGTTAAAAACAGCGACAAGGCGACTGTTTTTTCCAACCAGATTTCCCGGATAACGGCTTTTTCCAGAGCTTGCATGGCCGGATGGTTGGCCAGTATTCTTTCTTTTTCTGACACAAATTAAAGTTTATTTTAACAACAAATTGTTTTTATTGTTGACAACTTTGCTTATCTTTGTAACAAAATTAGGTTTACTTTGTGGAGAAATTTACAAAAAAACCATCAAACACACCATATTCATCCATGTCTCTCAATTCCTACACCGAAGATAATATCCGTTCGCTCGACTGGCGCGAACACATCAGAATGCGCCCGGGCATGTACATTGGCAAACTCGGCGACGGCACCACGCCCGACGACGGCATCTACGTCCTCATCAAAGAAGTGATTGACAACTCCATTGACGAGTATGTGATGGGCCACGGCAAAAACATTGACATCGCGTTGCAGGAAGGCACCGTGACGGTTCGCGATTACGGCCGCGGCATTCCGTTGGGCAAAGTGATCGAGTGCGTCTCGAAAATCAACACCGGGGGCAAATACGACTCGAAAGCCTTTAAAAAATCGGTGGGCCTGAACGGGGTGGGTACCAAGGCTGTGAACGCATTGTCGGAGTACTTCAAGGTACAGGCGATCCGCGAAGGCAAGACCAAAATTGCGGAATTCGAGCTGGGGGAACTGATCAAAGACCACAAGGAAGGAAAAACAACCGAAGAAAACGGAACCATGATCGTTTTCCGTCCTGATCAGTCCATTTTTAAAAAATATCGCTTCCGCGACGAATACATCGAAAGCCAGCTGTGGAACTACGCTTACCTCAACGCGGGTCTGAAAATCAACTACAACGGTCAGGTCTTTTTATCCAAAAACGGCCTGTTCGACCTGCTTTCGCGCAAAACGGGGCACGAAGACCTGCGCTACCCCATCATCCACCTGCGCGGCGAAGACATTGAGGTGGCCATGAGCCATGGCGCACACTACGGCGAACAGTACTACTCGTTCGTCAACGGCCAGCACACCACGCAGGGCGGCACCCACCTCAACGCTTTTAAAGAAGCCGTGGTGGAAACTATCCAGAAGCACTTTTCCAATAAGAACTTCGACCGCCGTGACATCCTGTCTTCCATCATCGCCGCGGTGAGCATCAAGGTGGAAGAACCGGTCTTCGAATCGCAGACGAAAACCAAACTCGGCTCCACGGATATGGGGCCGGAAGGCCCGTCGGTGCGCACCTTCATCGGCAAATTCATGAAGGAAGCCCTCGACAACTTCCTGCACCGCAACCCCGATACAAAGCGCGAACTGGAAAAGCGCATCCTGCAATCGGAGCGCGAGCGCAAAGAAATTGCCGACATCAAAAAATTGGCCAACGAACGCGCCAAAAAAGCCAACCTGCACAACAAAAAACTGCGCGACTGCCGCATCCACCTCAACGACGACGCCAAAAAAGTGGCAGAAGAGTTGCGCAAAGGCAGCACGGTTTTTATCACGGAGGGCGATTCGGCCAGCGGTTCCATTACCAAAGCACGGGATGTGCAAACGCAGGCGGTGTTCAGTTTGCGCGGAAAACCGCTCAATTGTTACGGCCTGACGAAAAAAGTGGTGTACGAAAACGAAGAGTTCAACCTGCTGCAACATGCGCTCGACATTGAAGACGGCATGGACGACCTGCGCTACAGCCGCGTGGTCATCGCCACCGACGCCGACGTGGATGGCATGCACATTCGCTTGTTGCTGCTGACGTTTTTTCTGCAATTTTTCCCGGATCTGGTGCGCAACGGCCACCTGTTCATCCTCGAAACGCCGCTGTTCCGCGTGCGCGACAAACAGCAAACGCTTTATTGCTACAGCGAAGAGGAAAAGCAGGCCGCTATTCTAAAACTACGCGGCAAACCGGAGATTACGCGCTTCAAAGGTTTGGGTGAAATTTCGCCCAACGAGTTCAAAGATTTTATCAACGAAAACATCCGCCTCGAACCGGTCATCCTGAACGAGGAGAGCAATATTGACGATATTTTGGGGTATTATATGGGCAAAAACACGCCGGCCCGGCAGGAGTTTATAATTGAGAATTTGAGGGTGGAAAAGGATGATTTGGTGGAGGTTTGAGCTTCGACTTCGCTCAGCTACCGACTTCGCTCAGCTACCGACTTCGCTCGCCACAAACATCGCGCGAGCGTTGAGTCCAGGCCGGAGCCTGAGATTTCCTGACGGGAATCACAGTGTTTGCTGCTATTAGAGAAAAAAAATCAAAAAAGAAATGAATGGAAGTCGATAATTGGAATTCCAGACAATACGGATAGGTGCAAATAATGAAATAGAGAGGGCAGTAAATAAAGGGGCAAGATTTGACCAGCAGACAAGGAAAATAATACTGAAAGCTGAATCGGGAGACATTTTTATTTTTCGTCAAATAAAATATAAGTGTCCTGGTTCAAGACACCCTCAAAGGCTTGATGATATGATTTTTGAAATTGAATGACAGGTGATCGAGCAGGTTCACCAACTAACCAGGTCGGAACAATTGGCTTTGATCGAATCCATTGCCCGAATGCTTAGCAAAGACGAACCTGATGATGTGCTTCCTGAATCTGTGATTCAGGAAAATTAACATCGTTTGGCTGCCTATGATGCCGGAGAAACAAAAGGCATCCCTTATCAGGAAGCCATGCGCTACATCCGTGAACAAACTGGCGGAAGTAGATCATGATCAATCTTTGTCTTTATTCCCCCTCAGGTCAAATTTAATGGACTTGCCAGTCGTGTTGTTGGTCTCTTTGGTCCGGTCTGCCCACACCGGGGTAAATTCTATATAGTCCTCTTTAAAATCGTTGTGCCAGCCCACCTTCCAGGCGGTCAAGTCGTCTACTTCCAGGCGCTCTTTATTGGAATAGGTATTGATCATGATCGAGTTGGGATACAATTCCAGCAGCTTTTCAGCTTTTTCTCTTGACTGGCTTTCTCCGAAATACAAATCCCATGCCCCAAACTGGTGCAACATTTCATGGGAGACGACATAGTGATCGGTAACCATCCCGTAGTTGCTGTTGCTGTAAACAATGGCGATATCTACCTCCGAATTTGAGAAATAATTGTAAGCATGGCTCCTGTTGTTGCTTTTCACAAAAAACAAAATCTTCAGCTTGTTCTGTTTAAAATCAAACCTGGTTTGATTCAAAAAGTCATTAAAATCCTTGTATTTCAACTGCTTCAGGGCGTCGTTCAGCAAAATTCTGGAATTTCTGAAATCTACGTACTTGGAATAAACGCGGTCTTTGTTTCGAAAAAAATAGTCATTGTCAAATTCAAGATCCTGTCCGTAAAGCACCGCCTGATCTTGCAACCAGTCCTGGCTTTTCAAAAGTTCTTCAAAGTAGTAATCTCTTTCTTCGTCTTCCCAGACGCCTTCATTGGTATCCACAAACAAGGTAAAAATGTAGATTTTCCCATTTAAAGACTGGTATTGCCTGGCGCCAACAGGCTTGGAGATTTGGCCGGAAACAAGGAAACACATCAGCACTTGCGCGACAAACAGGGTTAGGATTCTTTTGGTCATCTGAATTGGAATTTGAGATTTGGCAAAGAAAGGTAAAACAAAATTAAGAATAAAAAATTAGCGTTTATTTAAGATGGGAATTCGGGCTCCGGCCCGAAAAATAGGACACGCCGGGCGGAGCTTCGACTTCGCTCAGCTACCGACATCGCACGAGCGGAAAAATCCAGTACAGTTCTGAGTCAGGCAGAAACTTGAACTTTTCGCCGCTCTACGTCAAGATCATACGCAACTTGTACGCGCATCAGGTAATCAGCACTGATGCCTAAAATAGCTTCCAATTTCAATGCCATAGCGGCACTAATATGCCGCTTACCATGCAAAAGTTCGCTCAATTGGCTCGGCTTTATTTGTAACAGCTCTGCAAATGCAGCTTTCTTGTAACTACGCGCTTCGATCTCCATTTTCAATATTTCTCCCGGATGGAGCATTTCATCCGGGAAAATCGGCTTACCGCTTTTGCTCAATACCTGAAAAGAACTCATACTGTAACGTTTTTATTTGTTTACCCTGCTGCCTGTGCAGTAACGCCTTGAAGCAAAATAGTATAAGTTACTTATAATGATTCGTAAGATCTTCTATAATCAATTCTTTTGCAAGCAAAACATCATCGGATGACCTCTACCCCAAATTGGGGTTTACCAGGTAATTCCTTTCCTTGATATAGCAATTCAAGATAATCATTGTTGAATTTTACGATCATAAAAGTGCTTTACTAATTGTAGTAATAATGCATGTTTATAAGTTTCAAAAGTATCGCACGCTTATTTCTTTACAAAAGAAGTGAATTTTGCATTGTTTACAAATTTTGTGAAGATTTTTTTTACAAAAGAGCGAATTTTAACAATGCTCCGCTCGAAACCAACCTACCGGACATGCAAGTTTCCTATACCTAGCTGCACCTAAAGTTAAATCGCAAGCGATCAATTCATTGTCTTCGCAATTTTTTCAATATTCAACGAATTTGCCATCGCGCGGAAAATGCGGAAATAAGCGCCTTTCTGGTCGTATAAATCTTCGTGCAGGCCCTGCTCCACCACGCTGCCATTCTCCATCACAATGATGGTGTCGGCGTCTATGATTTGCGAAATGCTGTGCGAAATGATGATCACCGTCCGGTTCTTTTTGATGGCTTCCAGACTCTTTTTGATTTGTTTGGTGGCGATGGCATCAAGTCTCTGACAAAAGATTTGATGACCGTGATGGACTCGATCAAACTGATGATGCCGTTGTTTTTGTTTTCCCGGTAAGTGCGCATTCTTCTCCGGAAACCGCTCAGTTTTTGGGCTTGCAACTGGCTGATGTAGAAATAAATAGGTACAATACCCAATCCTACCAGGCCCACATAAAAATTGGCGTTGAACATAAAAACCAATGCGACAGTGGAATTGGCAAACAAGGGCAGGATGTCTATAAAGAAGTTTTGAACCAGCCGCGTCAGGCTGCTGATGCCGAGGTCTATCCGCGTTTGCAATTTTCCGCTTTCGTTTTCCGGCGAAGTGTAAAATGCCATGCGGTAGGACAAGATTTTTTCCACGATGGCCTGCGACAAATCCCTGGAAATGTAAATTCTAAGTTTTTCTCCGTAAAATTTTTGCCCGAACTGCACCACCGAAAAAGGGTGGAGATGGTCATTGTTGTTCGTTCGTTAGTGCAATTCGTGTCTTCGCAATTTTATCGTAAAAACTGCTTTCCCCTTTATAAAAAAGGATGCTGAAAAAATATAAAACAACAGCAACTTGCGGAATGATTAAAACCGCCCATGTCCAAAAAGGAATTTCAGCGTTATTGTTGGAATAATAGACCACCCATTGAACGCCAGTATGGGCAATTTCCCAGGGCAGCAGTTTTAAAATATTTCTTACGAGCACATTTTTCGTTGGGCTTACAGCTTCCGTTTCTACCTGTATTTTGAGTTTTCTTTTTCCGATGGTGGCTTTTCTTTTGCCTTTTTCTGTGATAAAAAAATACGCAAAAACGGGCAAGGTCAGCGTAAAAAAACCAACCAACTGCCCAACAAACGGGTCTGGTGCTGTTGGAGCACGATCAAATATTTTATAACCTAGCAAAGTCAGCCCGAGTAAGCTTGCCGCATACAGGGAAATGACCAGATAGTCTATCAGAAAAGCGAACAACCTCTTTTGCAGCAGTTTGGTCATGACTTTTATTTGGCTGTAAAATACTTCGTTTTATGTGAACGTAAACCTATTTCAGTACATGCCGAGGGCGACCGCAAGGGTCGTACCCTACCGGCTCCCGTCCACGCCCTCTCTCCCTCTCTCCCTCTCCCCCTCACCCCCTCACCAGCTCG